>RFGL01000200.1 GCA_003697015.1 Acidobacteriota bacterium
AGGGCGAGGAGGAGGATGGCGACGTCGGCGCAGGCGATGGCGAAGAGCAGGGCGGCGCCGGCCGTCAGCTGGTAGAGCGCCGGCTTGAGCGGCGCCGTCATCAGCTCGACCAGGGGCGCGGCGGCAGCCGCCCAATCCCGGTGGCTGTCCGGATAGGCGGCGGCCAGCCGGCGGCTGACCGCCGCCAGGCGCTGGCGAGCCTGCTCCAGCTCGGCGCCGGGTCGCAGCCGGCCGATCACCCGCGCCAGGCGCTCGCCGCGCGGCCGGCGCCGAGGGTCGGTGTCGAGGGGGGCGAGGACCTCGACCTCGCCGAGCACCATCGGCGCGGCGAGGTGGGCCTCGGGGGGCAGGATGCCGATCACCGTGGCGAGCGAAGAGCCGCCGCCGCCGAGCAGACGAACGCTCCGCCCGACCAGCTGCGGGTCGCCGCCGAAGCGGCGTTGCCAGGCGCGGTAGGTGAGCAGAATCCGCGCCCCGCCGGCGCTCGCGTCGTCGGCCTCGAAGGAGCGGCCGTAGAGCGGCTCGATGCCGAGCACGGCGAAGAAGTCGGGCGATACCCGGGCGCCCTGGAGCGAGCGCAGCTCCGCCCCGGCATCGAGCACCGGCCGCCAGGGTTCGGAGATCGCCAGGTCGACCACGCCGTCGAGGGCCAGACGCCAGTCGGCGTAGGTCGCCGCCGAGGTCAGCCGCCAGTCGCCGGGACGCTCGGGGTGGCGCTCCCACAGCATCAGCAGCGAGCCGGGGCCGGGGAAGGGCAGGGGACGCAGCAGGATCGCGTCGACGACGCTGAAGACGGTGGTGGCGGCCCCCAGGCCGAGGGCGAGGGTGAGGATGGCGGCGCCGACGATCGGCCGCTGGCGGGCGAGGAGGCGGAGGCCGAAGCGCAGATCGTGCAACGAGGACTTCATGGCCGCGAGGGAAGCCCGCATCAGGAGGCCGGGTCGGCTCGGCCGAGCGGCGAGGCCGGCCTCGGGTTCGATCCGGCAGGCTAGCAGAGCCGGCCGCCGGCGGCGAGGGGCGGGCGCCGCGGCGAGCGTCCCCCCGCTCGATTGATCCATCGTCCCGCGGCGGCGGGGCCATCGCGGCCTGGCCTGCATGATTCACCCGCCTCCTGCTGCGAGGCCGTCGCTACCCGGCCTCAGCCTGCCCCGTCGCGGCGCGACGTACGGCGGCTACGCCGGTGCCCGCGCCGGCGCTGAAGGCCTGCATCGTCAGGCACCCCCGGGCCCTCGCACCGAAGGCCGTGCACCAGGCCGGCTAGCCCTGATCGGGCCAGTAGCCGTTGCAGGTGTACTGGCCGCACTGCAGGTCGGCGGCCGGGCCGTCGCTGACGAGCATCGCCAGGCCGAGCTCGATGCGCCGGTCGAGGGCGTCGGCGTCGAGCTCGTCGCAATCGATGCTGAGGATGATTCGGTTGAGGCTCTCGATGTCGCGGGTCATCGCTTGTCCTTCCTGCTCGTTCGGGGGAGTACGGTGAGACCGGTACTCCGTTCGAGCAAGCAAAGCTCGGGCCAGGATCGATCGTGCCGCCGATCGCCGCCGGAGCGCGATTCGGGCGCCCGGAGGGGCGCCCTGGCGGCACGACGTGGGTAAAGGCTTACCCACCTACTGGGTAATCGATGACCCATCCCCGAGCCGGACGCCCCCCCGTATCGGGCGCTGCGGGGCTCGAGTATGCATCACCCGCGCCCCGCCGTGCGGTCTCAGAGATCGCACAGGCGATCCGGCTCGCCGCCCGGCTCGCCGCCGGCCAGGTAGGCGAGGTAGGCGTCGGCGATGCTGGCGCGGAAGCGCGAGGCGAAGCCGTCGCAGTAGTTGGCGTGAAACTCGCCCCGCTGGCCGAGGGCGAGGATGGCGCAGCCGCCGCCGCAGTGCAGGGCGTAGCGGCAGCGCCGGCAGACCGGATTGCTCGCCACCGAACGGCTGCGCCACTGGCGGTGGACGTCGTGGCGCAGCTCCACCTCGCCCTCGGGGGTGATGCGGGCGATGCGGATCTGCGGCTCGCCGGTGCGCTCCCAGCAGGCGTAGACGTCGCCGAACGGGTCGAAGATGTACATCTGATCGTGAGCGCCGCAGAAGCTGGGACGGAAGTGCGGCACGACGTCGGCGCCGCGGTCGAAGATCTGCCGCGCGCGGATGCGGATGCCTTCGTCCGGCCGGCCGATGACCCGCATCTCGGGATGGTCGCGGCGCATCGCCACCAGCGCCTGGTCGAGCTGCCAGGAGTTGAGGGTCGTGCGCCGCGGGGTCTTGTCGTTGGCGGCGTGGATCGGCGCGGCGTAGACCGAGAAGGAGCGCCGGCGCGGCCAGCCGCGGTCGAGGATGGCGCGGGCGACCGCCGGCAGCTGGTGCAGGTTGTTGCGGTCGACGTTGAGCCGTACGTTGACCACCGCGCCGCGCTCCAGCGCCAGGTCGAGATTGCGGGCGATGCGGGCGAAGGAGCCGGAGCCGTCGGCGTAGACCCGCCGCCGGTCGTGTTCCGCCGGCGGGCCGTCGAGGGTGACCTGCAACCGCGCCAGGGCGCCGGGGCCGAGCAGGTCGCGGTAGGCCTCGAGCTCGGTGGCATTGGTCACCGCCCAGAAGGTGACGTCGCCGAGCCGGCGGCTGCGTTCGATCACGTACTCGACGATCGGTCGCTGGGCGGCGAGCAGGGGCTCGCCGCCGAAGAAGCCGACGCTGCGGCTGCCGCCGGCCGCCGGGTCGACGCCGTGGGCGGCCTCGATCCGGGGCACGGCGGCGAAGATCCGGTCGACCATCGCCGGCCGCAGGGTGCGCAGCAGGTGGGCGAAGCGGGGATCGGTACGCATGCGGTCCTGGAAGCAGTAGCTGCAACGCAGGTTGCAGTCGTAGGTCGGCATGAAGACGTAGGTCGGCGGGCGGGCGCTCGCCCGCTGGTGGAGCTTGAGCGCCAGGCGCTCGAAGAGGGTCTCCTCCTCCGCCGGGCTGAGGTGGGTGAGGTAGCCGCGCTGGCGCAGCACCGCGATCACGTCCGGCGGCGGCGGGCCGGCGGGCTCGTCGACTTCGGGCTCGGGGCTCCATTCGCCGTAGAGCGGCTTCGGCGGGCGATGGGATTCGCGGCTGCGGAGGTAGCTCGCCACCCGCCGCGACACCTTGTCGTAGGCGCCGGTATAGCCGTGCACCAGGAGCATCTCGCGCGGATTGTCCGGCAAGTCGACGTAGATCGTATAGCTGCTCGTGCGGAGCATGGCAGACCTCCGGCGATGCGAGGGACGGGCAGGCGACGGTACCGGGTGAGCTTAGCATTCCGGGGGCCGGGCGACGGGCGTGGCGCCACCGCCGGGGAGGTAAGATGCCCTGCAGACGCCGGGACCGCCGGTGAAGCGATGGGATCGCACCGGCGCCCGGGACCGGCCGGCGCGGGCCTCCCCGCCACGCGCCGCCGGCACCGCCCGTCATGAAGGTCCTTCGCGCCATCGTCCGGCAGGAGCTCGTCGAGCACCTGCTGAGCTTCCGCTGGCTGGTCGGCAGCGCCATGACGGCGATCCTGGCACTGCTCGCCACCGCCGTCGGGGTGGAGGACTTCACCCTCCGCCAGCGGGTCTACGAGGAGCAGCAGGCGAAGCACCGCGAGGCCCTGGCGGAGGTTCGGGTCTACTCCTTCCTGCAGCCGATCGTGCTGCGTCCTCCCGAGCCCCTGAGCGTCTTCGATCGGGGGTTTGAAGGCCGCCTCGGCGACCAGGTGCGGATCAACGTCTTCTCGATCCCGGTGCGGGCCACCGGCGGCGCTCCGGGCAACCCCTTCCTCAGCGACTTCCGCAGCCTCGACCTCACCACCCTGGTGGTGGTGGTGCTCGGCCTGCTCGCTCTGCTGCTGACCTTCGACGGCATCGTCGGCGCGCGGCAGAGCGGCAACCTGCGGCTCAAGCTGGCCCTCGACGTCGGCCCCGGTACGCTCCTCGCCGGCGCCTTTTTCGGCGCTCTGCTGGCCCTGGTGGCGGCGCTGCTGGCCGGCATCGTCCCCAGCCTGGCCTTCCTCGCATGGCGGCTCGACGGCGCCCTGGACGCCGGTCGCTGGCTGCGGATCGCCGGCCTGGCCGGCGCCTGGGGCCTCTATCTCGCCTTCATGCTGCTCCTCGGCCTGTTCTTCTCCACCGTCGCCAGGAGCGCCGGCGCCTCCCTCCGGCTGTCGATCCTGGTCTGGCTGTTGATCGTCTTCCTGCTGCCCCAGGCGGCGAACCTGGCGGTCGGCGCCCTGGCCGGGACCGGGGTCGACCCGCAGCGACTGCAGGACGAAGTCGCCGCCCTGCTCGCGGAACGCGACGCCGCCCTCGCCGACCTCCTCGGCCGAGAGCCGATGCGGGCCGAGCCCAGCGGCCACCGGGCACCGTTCTACACCACCACCTGGAACCGGGCGGTGATGTGGCGCTACGGCTCGGCGTCGTTCTACGACTCGCTCGCCCGCTTTCACCGCCGGGAGATCGCCATCGGCCTGGCCTACGCCGAGCGCGTCTTCGACCTCGAGCGGGCCTACCAGCGCCAGCTGCAGCGTCTCGAGCGGTTGAGCGTCGGCCTGGCGTCGTCGTCGCCGGCCTTTCTCGTCGAACGCATCGCCGAAAGCCTCGCCGGCACCTCGATCGCCGATCAGGAAGCCTTCCTCGCCCGCTGCCGCGAGTACCGCGAGCAGCTGATCGCCTACCTCGAGACCCGCCGCGCCTTCGGCTCCTGGATCTGGTTTACCGACGACCTGACGGCGCGGCCGTGGACCTCGGTCTTCGGCCTGCGGCCGGAGGAGGTCAACCGGGAGAACCTGGCCGAGCTGAGCCGCCGCTACCAACGGCCCGAGGTGCAGGCGGAGCTGGCCCGCGGCCCGCGGCTCGAGCTCGATCTCGACGACCTGCCCCGCTTCCGCGTCCCGCCGCTGGCGCCGCGCCGCGCCGGCCGGCGGGTGGGGTGGGCGATCGCCGCCCTGGCGTCGATGAACGCGCTCCTGGCCGCGGCCCTGGCCCTGCGGGCGCGCTCGATCGAGGGCTCGGGAGCACGCCGATGAGCCGTCCGCCGACCGCCGCCGTCCCTCGCCCGCCGGTGCTCGGCCTGCTGGTGCGGCGCGAATTGGCGGAGCTGCTGGGCAAGAGGCGCACCCGCGGCGTGATGGTGCTGATCGTCCTCGTCCCGCTGCTGGCGGCGGTGATCGCCGGCGCCCGCTACCGCGCCGACCGGCGCGCCTTCGACGTCGCCGTCGAGCGCTACGAGCGCCACCTCGAGGCGGCGTCGGTCAACGACCTGGCCGACCTCTACCACC
This sequence comes from Acidobacteriota bacterium, assembly GCA_003697015.1. GTDB lineage: Bacteria > Acidobacteriota > Thermoanaerobaculia > Multivoradales > J023 > J023. The sequence continues at coordinate 5,261 of RFGL01000200.1, forward strand.
CGGCGATCAAGCCGCCCTTCCGCCTCGCCCTGATCGCCGGCGCCGGCGAGCTGACCTCGCCCAAGGTCGACCGCCGGGTGCTCAGCGCCTGGCTGGAGCCGGAGCTGGTCGGCCTGCGGCCGATCCGCCCCTACCGCAAGACCGAGGACGAGCGCCTGCCCGAGACCCCCCTGGGCCTCGACCAGCGCCTGCCCGAGCCCGAGCCCCTCGACTGGCAGTTCCTGATCGGGGTGGTGCTCTCCCTGGCCGCCTTCGTCCTCGGCTACGACGCCCTCTGCGGGCGCCGCCAGCGGGCGCTCCTGCGGCTCACCCTGTCCTACGCCGTCGACCGCCGCCAGGCGCTGCTGGCCAAGCTCGCCGCCCTCTGGACCTGCCTGGCCCTGCCCTTCGTCGCCGGTGCCGGGGCCAGCGTCCTGGTGATGGTGGGTTACGGCGGCCTGCGTCCGTCCGGCGAGGAGATGGCGAAGATGGCCGCGGCGCTGGCGGTCGGCCTGTGGGCGATCGCCTTCTTCGTGCTGATCGCCCTGCTGGTCTCCGCCCTGGTCGGCGCCGCAGCGCGCGCCCTCGCCACCCTGGCGCTGGTGTGGGTGGCGGCGGTGGTCGCGATCCCCGCCGCCGCGGTGCTGCTGGCGCAGGTGCTGCGGCCGACGCCGACCGAGCTGCAGATCGCCCACCGCATGGCCGACGTCCGGCGGCAGGTGGAGGGGGAACGGGGGGCGGGCAGCTGGCGCGCCC
>RFGL01000201.1 GCA_003697015.1 Acidobacteriota bacterium
GCGGATAGGATGCGGCGGCGATCACCCGGGATCGTGCGATGAATCGTCCGATGAGAAGCGAAACGCAAGAGGCCGGCGACCGCCCGCGCAGCGCCCTGGTGCTCGGCGCCAGCGGCCTGGTCGGCGGCCACCTGCTGCGGCGGCTGCTCGACGATGCGACCTGGGGGCTGGTACGGGCCGTGGTGCGGCGGCCGCTGGCGGTCGAGCACCCGCGTCTCGAGCAGCGGGTCGTCGACTTCGACCGGCTCGAGCGCCACGCCGACGCCTTCGCCGTCGCCGACGTCTTCTGCTGTCTGGGAACGACGATGAAAAAAGCAGGCTCGCGCGACGCCTTCCGCCGCGTCGACTACCTCTACCCCTTCGAGGCGGCGCGGCTGGCGGAGGCCGCCGGCGCGGACCGGTTCCAGCTGGTGTCGAGCCTCGGCGCCGACCCGGCCTCGGGCAATTTCTACCTGCGGGTCAAGGGGGAGGTGGAGCGGGTGGTGGCGCGTCTCGCCTTCGGCGCGTTCGACGTCTTCCGGCCGTCGATCCTGCTCGGCGAGCGGCCCGAGCCGCGCCCGGCCGAGGCCCTGGCCGCCGGCTTCGGCCGCGCTCTCGCCGTGGTGCTGATCGGCCCTCTGCGGCGCTACCGGCCGATCCCGGCGGCGATGGTGGCCGCGGCGATGGTCGAGGTCGCCGCCCGCGGCGAGGGCGGCCACCACGTCTACGAGTCGGAGGCGATCTACGCCATCGCCCGGCGGGCGCGGCGCCGCGCCTCCCGCCGTCGAGGAGGGCCGGCCGGCCCGCCGCCGGCCGCCGCGTGATCGCAACGAGGGCCCCTTCCAACCCATCCCCGTAGAGGAGGATCACCCATGGCCAGCGAGCGAGTCACCTTCGAGGGCGCCCGCGGCGATCGTCTGGCGGCGCGTCTCGAGCGGCCCGACGGCCCGCCCCGCGCCTACGCGCTCTTCGCCCACTGTTTCACCTGCTCCAAAGACCTGAAGGCGGCGCAGCGCATCAGCCGGGCGCTGGCGCAGCGCGGCTTCGCCGTGCTGCGTTTCGATTTCACCGGCCTGGGGGAGAGCGAGGGCGATTTCGCCGACACCAACTTCACCTCCAACCTCGAGGATCTGCGCGCGGCGGTCGCCTACCTGCGACGGGAGCATCAGGCGCCGCGGCTTATGATCGGCCACAGCCTGGGAGGGACCGCGGTGCTGGCGGTGGCCGGCGAGGTGGCCGAGGCGGTGGCGGTGGTGACCATCGGTGCTCCCAGCGACACCGACCACCTGCGCCGCAACCTGGCCGCCGCCGCCCCCGAGCTGGAGGAGGCGGACGACCCGCTGGCGTCGACCGAGATCCGCCTCGCCGGCCGGCCCTTCCGCATCCGCCGCCAGCTGCTCGACGACCTCGCCGGGCAGAACGTGCTCGATCGGGTCCGCGAGCTGCGCAAGGCCCTGCTCATCCTGCACTCGCCGGTCGACGAGGTGGTCGACGTCGACCACGCGCGACGCATCTATCAGGCGGCGCGCCATCCCAAGAGCTTCGTCTCCCTCGACGACGCCGACCACCTCCTCCTGCGCCGCGAGTCCGACGCCGTCTACGCCGCCGAGGTGCTCGCTGCCTGGGCCAGCCGCTACCTGCCCGAGGACGGCCGGGACGCCGCCGCCGCCGAGTCCCCGCCCCCCGGCGAGGTGCGGGTCCGCGGCGGTGCCCGGGGCTACCGCCAGCAGATCGAGGCCGGCCGCCACCGCCTGATCGCCGACGAGCCGGAGAGCGTCGGCGGCGGCGACGCCGGCCCCACCCCCTACGATCTCCTCCTCGCCGGCCTCGGCGCGTGCACCAGCATGACCCTCCGGATGTACGCCGACCGCAAGGGCTGGCCCCTCGAGGGGGTGGACGTGGCGTTGCGCCACCGCAAGATCCACGCCAAGGACTGTGCCGATTGCACCAGCGAGGACGGCCTGATCGACGAGATCGAGCGCGACCTGGTGCTCGCCGGTCCCCTCGATCAAGCGCAGCGCAAGCGCCTGGCGGAGATCGCCGATCGCTGTCCCGTGCACCGCACCCTGACCACCGAGACCACCATCCGCACCCGCCTGCTGTGACCGCCTGCGGCGCCGGAGGGCGTCGCCGCCCTTCCGCCGTCCCGCCGCCGCCGTCCCTCAGCCCGCCGGCCGGCGGCGGGCGCCGGCGAGGGAAGTCCAGCCGACGCCGGCGAGCACCAGGGCGACGCCGCTCCACTGCAGCGGCGAGAGGTGCTCGGCGAAGAGCAGGAAGCCCCACAGCACGGTGGCCATCGGTTGCAGGAGCAGGAGGACGGAGATCTCGAGGGCGGGCAGGCGGGGCAGGGCGTGGGTGATCAGAAGCCAGCCGCCGACCTGGGAACCGAGGGCGAGGGCCAGCAGCCAGCCGTGGGCCGGCCAGCTCGGCCACGGGTCGAAGGACGGATCGGGCAGAGCGAGGACGAAGAGGGCGAGGGCGGCGCCGGCGGTGGCGTCGTAGAGCGGTCCGACGGCGGCGGCGCGGCGCGGATTGGCGCGCCGCAGAACGAGCAGAAAGGCGGTGTAGGAGATGCCGGTCAAGAGGCCGAAGAGGACGCCGCCGGTCGGGTCCTCGCCGTAGGCTCGGGGGTCCTTCAAGCCGGCGATCAGCACCACCCCGGCGAAGACCACCGGGGCCGAGACCAGGGCGGCGCGCGGCGGCCGCTCGCGCAGCAGCAGCCAGGAGGCGAGGCCGACGAAGAGCACCTGGGTATTGCCCAGCACCGTCGCCAGGCCGGCGCCGATGAGCTCGATCGAACGGTGCCAGACCGCCAGGTCGAGGCCGAGGAAGACGCCGGCGAGGAAGGCCAGCCGGCGCTCCGCCGGGCGCCGCCGGTCGCGGCCGCGGTGGAGGCGCCAGAGGAGGTAGAGCACGGGCAGGGCGTAGAGGGCGCGGAAGAAGGCGGAGGTCGCCGGCGCCACTCCCGCCAGGCGGACGAAGACGGCGGAAAAAGAGATGGTGAGGACGCCGAGGACGGCGGCGAGGCGGGTCAGCGGTTGCCCCCCGCGGCGACGGCGGCGTCGCAGGCGGCGGCGAGCTCGGCCAGCTCGTCCGCCGTCGATCCGCCGCGCAGCAGGCGATCGATCGCCGCCAGGTGCTCCGCCACCGCCGGCCGCTGGAGCTCGCCGCGCAGGCGGTCGAAGGTGCGGCGCACCCGCGGCCGGCGGAAGAAATCGGCGTCGCCGGCGGTCGCCGCCAGCCGGCAGGACTCGCCCCACATGCCGAGCTCGAGGCCCGGCTCGCCGGCGAAGCCCTCCACCACCAATGCGGCGGCGAAGGCGGCGTCCGGGCGGACGTCCGCCGCCGGCTCGCCGGCCTCGAGGCGCGCGGCGAGCTCGTCGTAGGCCGACGCCAGCACCGGCCGCTCGAGGTCGCGCAGCAGGCCCCCCAGCCGCCTCGCCAGCCGCTGCGCCTGCTCCCCGTGGCCGGCGGCGAGGGCGGCGTCGAGCCAGATCAGGTGGGCGCCGAGACGGCAGGCGCCGGCGGCGGCCGGCAGGCCGGGAGGGGGCGCCACGCTGCGCACGCGGCTCCAGGCGGGGACGTCGTCGCGCAAGCGGCCGGCGAGCTTCGCCGGTTCGGCGCCGAGGGCGGCGATGAAGTCGCCCGGCTGCTCGAGCACCGGCCGCGGGCGGAAGAGGGCGAAGACGGCGATCGCCAGGATCGCCGCCAGGATCGACAGATCGCGCAGCAGGCGCCGCCGTCCGCCGGCGAACGGCGCCACCGTGGTAGACGGCGCCTCGTCTTCCTCCTCCTCGAGCGTCCGCAGGGTGTCGGCGTAGACCTCGTAGTAGGTCTCGTCCCGGGCCAATCGCTCGATCACGGCCTGCCGCGCCGTGCCTTCCAGCCGTCCGTCGATGAAGGCCGCCAGCTCCTCGAGCTCCGGGATGCCGGGCGGATCGGATGTCATCCCACGTTTCTTCACGACTCCCCCTTCAATTCTTAGACGGACCCACGGTGGGAATTTCCCTCCGCCCGGCGGAGGGCGGCGACCTTGAGCTCGACTCGCGGCTCGCCGAGCAGCTCGCCGAGCTGCCGGCGGCCGACGCCGCGCCTTTCGAGCTCGCGGCGCAGGCGCTCGAGACAGCGCTGGCGCCGGCGGTAGAGGGGTTTCTGCTCCAGCCCGAGGCGGCGGGCGACGGCGGCGAGGCTGAAGCCGTCGCCGAAGTGAAGCTTCAGGATCAACCGGTCCTCCGCATCGAAGACGGCGAGGGCCTCCTCCAGCGCGGCCTCGGCATGCGCCGCCGCCCGCCGTCGCTCGGCCGCCGTCGCCGCTTCCTCCGGGTCGTCCGGCGCGCGCTGCTCGGGTAGGGCTTCCTGATCCTCCAGGTGGCGCGGATAGTGGGGTGGCAGCTCGGCCGCCAGACGGCGCAGCTCGTCCGGCGACTCGCTCGCACCGAGATTGAAGCGCAGGATCTCGATCGCCTCCTCGATCGGCCGCCGGTCGCGGTGCAGCAGGACGTCGAGCCGAATCGCGATCGCCCCGCCGCGTCGCGCCGCCCGCGACGGCCGCCACTTGCCGTGCCGGCGCACGAGGTAGTCGCGCGCCAGGTTGTGGATGACGGCGTAGAGGAAGGTCTTGAGCCGGCTCTTGCCCCGGAAGCGGCGAAGCACCGCGTAATCGTCCTCGATCAGCTTGAGCTTGACCTCTTGGGCGAAGTCGTCGGCCTGGTCGCCGAACCAGCCCCAGCGGCGGCAGATGGCGGCGATCACCCGCTCGATCTGCGGCAGGTGAGCGCGGAAGAGCTCCTCGCGAGCGGTGCGTTCGTCGACCTCGGGCCTCACGACGATTCGGCGCGGTTGCGGTACAGCCGCCGGTCGACCACCGCCGACATCGCCGCCACGTCGAGAGGCCGGCGGAGGAAACGCTGGATGCGCTCAGCCTGCTGGCGGGGCTCCTCCAGCGCCGTCCGGTACTCGAGGTCGAGGACGTCGAAGCAGGGCCGGCGCTTGAGCAGCCGGTCGACCTTCCACAGGTGGTCCTGGTAGAGCTCGATCATGCGCTCGTCGCTGGTGTCGCTGGTCTCGTTGCGCCGCTCGAGCATCTTCTTCTGCGAGGCCAGGACCTCGTGGATGTTGCGGCGCAGGAAGATGACCTGGTAGTTGAGGTCGGGGGGCAGCTCCTTGAGCAGGTAGGAGATGATCTTCACCACCCGGCCGCGGGCGTCGCGCAGCCAGGACTTGTCCTCGGTGCGGTGCAGCTCCTTGACCCGCTCGTCCTCGAAGTAGCCCTTGGGGTTGTCCTCGTCGGCCGAGCGCACGCCGTCGGTCACCAGTTCCAGGCCGCCGGCAGCGAGCATCTTCATCGCCATCGAGGTGCCGGAGCGGGGCAGGCCCGAGACCACGACGACCGGCTCCCCATAGCGCAGCCGGCGGTAGGTTCGACGGAGATCGAGCGTCATCTGGATCCACCTCTCGGGGAACGGAGCCGGGCCGCAGCCCAGCCGGTTTCGGCCTGCGAGTCTACCCCAGCGGGCGATCCGCATGCCGGTCTTCGTCCCGCAAGGGACGCACCTGGGGTAGCCCGGGAAGCCATTCCCGGGCGGCGATCGCCCGTCTCGCCGCCCGCGCCGGTGGTTGAAACCACGGCTACCGTGGTCCGTCCCCGAGGGGCGGTCACGCAGGCGTACGGTCACCGATCGCGGGGAGGTCTCCCCATGCCGGCTCATTCCCGGGCGGCGATCGCCCGTCTCGCCGCCCGCGCCGGTGGGTTCGATCCCGGCCGAGGCGGCGCGCCGGCGTTGCGGGACGCGCGGATCGAGGGCGGTGCTTGCGGCAGCGGGCGATCGCCCGTAGTATAGCGCCCCTGCTCGGCTGCGCCGTGGGGTGGGGGGGCGCAAGGCGCGGCCGGCGACGGCCGGATCGACCCGGCTCAATCGCGATCATGCCCCGGAGGAGCCCGCGCGTGTTTCGTTCACCGCTCGCCGGCGGCCCGCAGCGCTGCGTCGCGCTCGCCGCCCTGGCGCTGTCGGCGGCCCTGGCTCTGCCGGCCCAGGCCTACATCGGGCCCGGCGCCGGTTTCGCCCTGCTGTCGTCGTTCATGGTGGTCTTCACCACCATCATCCTGGCGCTCTTCGCCGTCCTCTTGTGGCCCCTGCGCATGCTCTGGCGGCTCGCCCGCCGGCGGCGGCCACGGAGCAAGCCCTGGGCCCGGCGACTGATCGTCGTCGGCCTCGACGGCCAGGACCCGAAGCTCACCGACCGGCTGCTCGAGCAGGGCAAGCTGCCCAATTTCCGCCGGCTCGCCGAACGCGGTTGCTATCACCGCCTGCGCACCACCTTCCCGTCGGTATCGCCGGTCGCCTGGTCGTCGTTCTCCACCGGCACCCATCCGGCCAAGCACAACATCTTCGACTTTCTCGACCGCGACCGGCGCACCTACCTGCCGCTCCTGTCGTCGACCAAGATCGGCCAGGTGAAGCGCTTCCTCAAGCTCGGCCGTTACCGCGTGCCGCTGGAGAAGCCGGAGCTGCGGCTGCTGCGAAAGTCGAAGCCGTTCTGGACCATCCTCGGCGAGCACCACGTGTGGAGCACCATCCTGCGGGTGCCGATCACCTTCCCGCCGGATCGCTTCTACGGCGCCGAGCTCTCCGCCATGTGCGTGCCCGATCTACTCGGCACCCAGGGCACCTTTCTGCTCTTCACCACCCGGCGCAGCGAGGAGCGCTTCAAGGAGGGGGGCATGCGGGTGCCCCTGCACGGCGACGGCGACCGCTTCACCGGCACCATCGAGGGGCCGGGCAACGCCTTCCGCGCCGGCGAGCCGCCTCTCGAGCTGCCCCTGGAGCTGATTCTCGACCGCGAGCGCCGGCGCGCCCGGCTCAGGGTCGGCGCCGACGAGCATCCGCTCGAGCCGGGGCGGCTGAGCGACTGGATCACGCTGACGTTCCCCGCGGCGCCGGCGATCAAGGTCTCCGGCATCTGCCGGGTCGAATTGCTGGAGATGGACGAGCACGTGTCGCTCTACGTCACCCCGATCAGCCTCGACCCGGAGCGGCCGGCGATGCCGATCTCGCATCCGTCCTACTACGCCACCTACCTGGCGAAAAAGATCGGCCCGTATTCCACCCTCGGCCTGGCGGAGGACACCTGGGCGCTCAACGAGGGGGTGATCGACGACGGCACCTTCCTGCAGTTGACCTACGACATCGACGCCGAGCGCGAGGCGATGTTTCACGCGGCGCTCGACCGTCTCGACCGCGGCGTCCTGGCCTGCGTCTTCGACGCCACCGACCGCATCCAGCACATGTTCTGGCGCTACCTCGAGGACGGCCACCCTGCCGCCCGCGGCCGGCAGGACGCCGAGCACAAGGACGCGATCGAGAAACTCTACCTGCACAACGACGCCCTGGTCGGGCGGGTGCTGGAGAAGGCCCGGCCGGACGACGTGGTGATGGTGATCTCGGACCACGGCTTCAACTCCTTCCGTCGCGGCGTCAACCTCAATGCGTGGCTCTATGCCGAGGGCTACCTGGCGCTCAAGGAGGGCACCGACGGCTCGTCGGAGTGGCTGCGCGACGTCGACTGGAGCCGCACGCGGGCCTACGCTCTCGGTCTGACCGGCATGTTCCTCAATCTCAAGGGGCGCGAGGAACAGGGCATCGTCGCTCCGGGGCGGGAGGCACAGGCGCTCAAAGACGAGATCATCGGCCGCCTGAGCGGGCTGCGGGACGCGGAGCGCGACGACGTGGCGATCAACGAGGTCTTCGACACCGCGCGGCTGTACCAGGGCCCCTATCTGGTCAACGCGCCGGACTTCTTGATCGGCTACAACGCCGGCTACCGCACCTCCTGGGACTGCGCCACCGGCATGGTCAGCGGGCCGGTGATCGAGGACAACGTCAAGGCGTGGAGCGGCGACCACTGCATCGACCCGCGGTTGGTGCCGGGAGTCTTCTTCTGCAACCATCCGATCGACGACGACGA
>RFGL01000202.1 GCA_003697015.1 Acidobacteriota bacterium
AGGCCGAGGCGGTGCCGCCCCCCGAGCCCCTGCCGCCCCTCGACGACAGCGATGCGCTGGTGCGCCGGCTGGCGAGCACCCTCTCGTCCCACCCGCAGCTCCTCGCCTGGCTGGCCCACGATCACCTGGTGCGCGACTTCGTCGCCGCGGTCGACGACGTCGCCCGCGGTCAGAACCCGCGCTCCCTCCTCTCTTTCCTGGCGCCGGAAGGCGCCTTCCGCACCGAGCGCGCCGGCAGCGAGGTGCACGTCGATCCGCGCAGCTATCAGCGCTACGACCTGCTGGTCGACGTCTTCACCTCCCTCGACACCGCCGGCGTCGCCGAGCTCTACCGCCGCCTGTCGCCGCTCTTCGAGCAGGCCTACCGCGATCTCGGCTACCCGGAGGGGGGCTTCGACGCCCGGCTGGCCGAGGCCATCGCCACCCTGCGCGCCGTGCCCCGGGTCGAGGATCCGGTGCTGGTCGAGGACGTGGGGTCCTACAAGTATGCCGATCCCGCCCTCGAGGGGCTGTCGCCGGCGCAGAAGCAGCTGCTGCGGATGGGGCCGGCCAACGTCCTCAAGGTACAGGAGAAGCTGCGTCTGATCGGCCGCGCCGTCGGCCTCGCGGTGGAGGAGCCGTAGAGCGCTGCGGCGGGCCGGGCCGCCGGTCCGCCCGCCGCGGACGGGCGTGGCAGACTCGGGTCATGGAGTGGAGCCGGGCCGAGGTCAAGAGCATCCTGACCCGCACGTCGGGCTATCTGAAGAGCGTCACCTCCCACTCGCTTCAGCCCTACCGCGGCTGTCCCCTGGGGAGCTCCCTGTGCGGCGTCGGCTGCTACGTGCAGCACAACCGCTGGCTGACCCGCGGCCGGCGGTGGGGGAGCTTCCTCGAAGCGAGGACCAACGCCGCCGAGGCCTACCTCCGGCAGGTGGCGGGGGAGCGGCGCTGGGGGAGGGCGTCGCGCGGCAGCTTCGGCGTCTTCCTGTCGAGCTCCACCGAGCCCTTCCCGCCCCAGGAGCGCCGTCTCGGCATCACCCGCCGGGTGCTGGCGGCGATGCTCGACGAGCCGCCGGACGTGCTGGTGCTGCAGACCCACAGCCCGGCGGTGGTCGCCCATCTCGAGCTGGTGCGGCGGCTCGCCGCGCGCTGTCGCCTGCGGGTTCATCTGTCGATCGAGACCGACCGCGAGCGGCTGCCCGGCCTGCCCCCCCACGCCAGTCCCGTCGCCCGCCGGCTCGCCGCCGCCGCGGCGCTCAAGGCGGCGGGCATCGCCACCGTCGTCACCGTTGCGCCGCTCTTGCCGATCGCCGATCCGGACGCCTTCTTCTCCCGCATCGCCGAGGTCGCCGGAGCGGTGGTCATCGACCACTTCATCGGCGGCGACGGCTCCCGGGACGGCCGCCGCACCCGCGCCACGCCCCTCGTCGCCGCCATCGCCGCCGTCGAGCCGGCGGCCGTCGAGCTGGAGTACCGCCAGCGCATGGTCGAGGTCGCCCGCCGCTACCTGCCGGGGCGGGTGGGGGTGTCGATCGACGGCTTCGCCGGGCGCTATCTGAGCTGAGGCGGCTGGTCGCCGCGCAGGCGCGGCAGGTTGGCGAGGACCGTCTCGCGGCGCAGCCCGAGGCGCGCCGCGCGTTCGATGACGACCTCGAGGTCGACCGGATGGAGGTTGCGCCGCGCCGGCTCATCGAGGCCGATGACGTCGAAGGGGGCGACGCGCGCCGCCAGCCGGCGGCGAAACGCCCGGCAGGCGTCGTCGTCCGGCGACGGGCCCAGGCGCTCGAGCTCGGCCAGCACCCGGCGGAAGAGGGCGCGCCGGGCCGGATCGCCGGCACCGAGGAAGCCGCGCCAGGCGTCCGGCGTCGTCCCGCCGGCGGCGGGGGCGAGGCGCTGGCGCAGCTCCTCGTGGCTGACGCAGGCGAAGTAGAGCGAGCTCAGGGCCGCGAAGAGGTCGAAGCGATGGCGGGCGCGGTAGGCGGCGGCGACGAGGACCTCGATCTGATCGGCTTCGCGCGCCAGCAGCCGGCCGTAGAGCCCGGCGTCGCCCCAGCGGCCCTCGACCAGGGCGGCGATCCGCTCCACCGCCAGCAGGCTCCAGGCCATGCCGGTCGAGAACAGCGGGTCGACGAAGGCGAAGGCGTGGGGCAGGAGGAGCCAACGCCGGCCGGCGGCGCGCGCCAGCCGATGCTGGATCCGCGGCACGAAGCGCAGCGGGGTGATGGGCTCGGCGGGGCCGAGCTGGGCCGCCAGGCCCGGGTAGCGCTGCAAGAGGCTGCGCCACAGCGCCGCCGGCCGCCGCCGCGCGGCGCCGGCGCTCCACCCCGGCGGCAGGTGCTGGAGCAGCACGCCGCAGCTGGCCGGCCCGTGGTCGAAAGGCAGGACGTAGGCCCAGCCTTCTTCCAGCAGGTGGTGGACGGCGGCGCGGTCGTCGGGGTAGGGCCCCGGCGGCAGCGGGCGATCCAGCTCGGCGGCGACCTCGGTGAAGGGCCGCACGCCGTCGAAGTGGGCGTAGAGCAGGGCGCTGGCCAGGCGCATCCGATCCGTCGCGCCGGCGATCGGCAGACGCCGGGCGAGAAAGCCGCCGGCGCCGCTGGCGTCGATCACCAGGGCGGCGCGAAACGCCACCGTCCGGCGCCGGTGCCGGCCGCTGAGACGCACGCCGTCGGCCTCGATCTCCACTCCCTCGAGGGTGGTCTCGTCGCGGTAGTCGACGCCCTCGCGCCGCGCCTGCTCGACCAGGTGGTGGTCGACGTCGGCGCGCAGCCAGTGGGCGTCGGCGACGGCGTCCTCCGGGCTGGCGGCGACCAGCAGGCGGGCGTCGTTGCGCCGGCCATCGTTGCGCCATGGCCGGTGCGGCCGGTGGTGGAAGAAGGTGAAGCCGCGTTTGAGGCCCCGGCGCAGGTGGGGGAGGTGGGAGGTCCAACGGCCGTAGGCGGCGAGCTGGTGGAGGTCGGGGAGATCGTAGCGCGCCGCCAGTCGCTCCAGCGCCAGCGCCGCCAGGGGCGTCGACGACTCGCCGAGGGCGAAGCGCGGGTGGCGTGCGCGCTCGATCAGGAGCACCCGCCGGCCGGCGCGCCGCAGCACCCGGGCCAGGATCGAGCCGGCAAAGCCCGAGCCGACGATGGCCACGTCGTGATCGGGGCTGGCGTCGCGTCTCACGGGTAGTAGCCGCGCAGCGTCTTGGCTTCGAGGCCGCGGCGGTGGACCTCGACCTCGATGCGGCGGAAGGCGTCGCGGCCGCGGCGGGGGCGGGTGCTGCGGCTGTGGTAGGCGAGGAGGTACTTGGCGCGCAGCTCGTCGAGGATGGCGGCGTAGGCCGCCGCCAGGGCGCCGGCGTCGTCGAGGAAGAAGCTGCGCCCGCCGGTCTCCTCGGCGAAACGGCTGAGGACCTTGCGCGGCGAGCCCTCGGCGCCTTTGTCGAGATCGATGCCGATGGCGTAGATCGCCACCCGCGAGCGCCGGGCGTACTCCAGCGCGTCGTCGAAGGTGAAGCGGCTGACCTCGTCGACGCCGTCCGACAGCAGCAGGACGGCGCGCTGCCCGGGGATGCCGCCGGCGTAGAAGAGGGCGTAGATCAGGCTGTCGTAGAGCGCCGTGCCGCGCTCCGCCCGGACCCCGGCGAGACCGCCGGCGAAGGCCTGGCGCCGGCGGGTGAAGGGGACGGCGAGGCGCGGCCGGTCGTTGAAGACGATCGCCGCCACCCGATCCTCGCCGCCGGCGCCGGCGGTGGCGTCGAAGAAGCCGGTCGCGGCCCGGCGCACCGTCTCCAGTCGCGGCGCCATCGAGGCCGAGACGTCGAGCAGCACGACCGCGTGGATCGGCAGGGCGCGCACCACCTCGAAGCGGCTCAGGGTCTGCTCGACGCCGTCCTCGTAGACCGTGAAGTCGCCGGCGCCGAGCCCCAGCACCGGCCGCCGATTGCGGTCGACGACGGTGGTGTAGAGCTCCACCAGGTCGACGTCGACCTCGTCGCCGTGGTCGGCGCCGTTGACGATCACCGCGTCCTCGGTGCGGCGGCCGTCGGCGAGGTAGGCGACGGCTTTGATCAGGGCCATGGCGCCGGGCTGAGGCAGGTCGAGCTGCACGGCGAAGGGCGCCTGCCGGAGGGTGGCGGCCAGCGCGTCGTCGAGCCACAGCTCGAGGCGCTCGAGGCGCGCCTCCGGCGGTACGTCGACCACCGCCCGCGCCCGCAGCCGCTCCCCCTGGCGGCTGCCGGCGACGGGTTCCACCAGGCGGACGGCGAAGCGGTGCGGGCTGGCGTTGAGCCGCAGCTCGTCGGCGGCGACGATCCGGCCCGCAGCGTCGTGGGCGGTGACCCGCAGGGAGCGGGGCACGGGCAGCGGGCCGACGTCGAGCTCCAGGCTGTAGGGCGGCCGGTTGCGCCGCCGGATCTCGCGGCCGTCGAGCCAGAAGGTGAGGTGGTCGATGCCCTCGCCGAGGGTGAGGACGTCGAATCGGAGCAGGCCGGTCAGCACCTCGCCGTCGGGCGGCACCAACGTGACCTGCGGCGGCTCGTCCCCGCCCGCCCCCGTGGTGCCGGCGAGGAGCGCCAGGAGAGCTGCGACGACAAGCCGCCGCAGCGCGGGCCGGAGGTTCGTCATGTCAGGGATAGTACCCGCGGATGGTCTTGGCTTGCAGGCCGCGGCGGTCGACCTTGACCCGCACCTGGCGGAAGCCCTCGCCGCTTCCGTTGTCGCTCTGGTAGGCGAGCAGGTACTTGGCCCGCAGCTCCTGGCGGATGGCGTCGTAGACCGCGCCGAGCTCGCCGGCGTCGTCGATGAAGAAGCTGCGGCCGCCGGTCTCCTCGGCCAGGCGGCGGAGGATGCGGCGGGCGTCGCGCAGGTCGCCGCCGTCGAGGGCCAGACCGATGGAGTAGATCGTCGCCTCCGAGCGGCGGGCGTAGTCCAGCGCCTCCTCGAAGGTGAAGCGGCTCGACTCGTCGACGCCGTCGGAGAGCAGCAGGATGGCGCGGTGGCCCTGCAGGCCGTTGGAGTAGAAGAGGGCGTAGATCAGGCTGTCGTAGAGCGCCGTGCTGCGTTCCGCCTGCAGGCCGGCGAGGCCGGTGGCGAAGCGTTGCGGGTCGTTGGTGAAGCTCACCGCCACCTGCGGGTGATCGTTGAAGGTGATGACGGCGACGCGGTCCTTGCCGCCGGGGACGACGGTGGAGGAGAAGAAGGTGAGGGCCGCCTCGCGGGTCTGGTCCAGGCGCTCCTCCATCGACGCCGAGACGTCGAGCAGGATGGTGGCGTGAATCGGCAGATCGCTGACGTGCTCGAAGCGCCGCAGCTGCTGCTCGCGGCCGTCCTCGAAAATGCGGAAGGCGTTCGCCTCGAGGCCGAGCACCGGCCGCCGCTGGCGGTCGAGGACGCTGGCGTAGAGCTCGACGAAGTCGACCCCGATCTCCTCGCCCAGGGGCGGCCCGTTGACCAGCACCACGTCTTCGTCCTGGAGACCTCCGGCGAGATAACCCACCGCCCGCACCAGCACCTGCTCGTCGCCCGGCGGCAGCAGCAGGGGCTGGGTGAAGGGCGGCTCGTAGAGGGTGGCCAGGCGCACGTCGCCGCGGTAGAGCTCGACGCGGTCGAGGACCTCGCCCTCCGGCACCTGGACGTCGACCCGGGCGCGCACGCTGCCGTGGTAGGCGACGCCGGGGGCAGGGTCGACCAGGCGCACGCTGAAGCGGTGCGGGCTGGCGTTGAGCAAGCGCTCGTCGCTGGCGATCTGGCGGCCGCTGGCGTCGTGGGCGGTGGCCCGCAGCACCAGGGTGCGGGGCAGGTCGCCGAAGTCGAGCTCGACGCTGTAGGGCGGCTCGCGCTTGGTGAAGATCGCCTGACCGTCGAGCCAGAAGGTGACGTGATCGATGGTCTCCCCCTCGGCCGCGACGTCGAAGCGCACCAGGCCGGCGAGAAGGTCGCGGCGGGGCATGACGATGCGCACGCCGGCCTCGCCGTCCGCGATCGATCGATTGGCGCCGGCGAAGAGCTCGGCGATCAACGGATCGCCGGCGGCGGGGGCTCTCGTGGCGTCGAGCCGCGGCACCGTCAGCTCGCTCTCGCGGCGGCAGTAGCGGCCGCCGGCGAGGTCGTCGAGACGCAGCACCAGGCGGTAGTCGCCGGGCCGCAGATAGCGCTGGAAGACCAGCGGCAGGCGGTCGCCGCGGACGTCCTCGGGGCCGAATTCGAAGCGGTAGCGGAAGGATTCGAAAAGCTTGCCGTCGGCGCGCAGCACCTCGCCGTTGAGCGAGAAGGCATAGGCCCGGTGGCCGGACAGCTCCGCCGCCGTCACCGCCGCCAGCGGCACCTCGATCAGCCCCTGGACGACGGTGCGGCTCTGGCGCCAGCCGGGAAAGCTGAAGGAGACCTCGGCGCCGAAGGTCTCGGCGCCCTCCGGCACGTCGGTCGAGTAGGAGGCGAAGGTGGCGATCCACTCCCGGGCGGGGGGAGGATCGGGCCGGGAGAGGCGCTCCATCAAGATGCTGTAGCGATAGGGGTTTCCTTCGTTGATCTCCTCGACCAGGCGCATGGCGTCGAAGAGGGGCCCGAAGTCGCAGCCCGGCACGCCCCGCGGAAAGTTGGCGACCCTCCCGAGGGCGAGCCCCTTGGATCTGTCGAAGGGATCCCAGCGCTTCCACGGCCCCCCGCGCCAGCGGGGCTGGAAGATCACCGGGAAACGCAGCGGGGTGCGCGGGCTCCACTCGTAGTACCAAACCTCCAGGCGGTGATTGAAGCAGTCGATGTGGTGATCGCTGGTCGGCACGCCGTTGAGCAGCATGAAACGGGCGCGCACGTCCCCGGCGAGGTCGTCGAAGTGGAGGCGGGCGTTGGCGACGGCCTCGTCCCAGCGCTGGCGGGCCTCGTTGCGCGCGGTGTCGGGGTAGGGGTCGCGCTGTTTCCAGAAGGCGTCGATGAAGGCGTCGCGCTGGTAGTCCTTGCTCAGGCTGAGGAAGAGCTCGCGCTCCTCGTCGGTGATCAGGACGTCGATCTCCTCGAGCCAGCGCCGGTGGGCCTCCGGCAGGTGGTCGGGGATCGGCCGCGCTTTCGCCGCCGCGCTCTGCGCGATCTCCGATTCATGGGCTTCGAGCCGCCGGAAGGTCTCATACGAGCGTTCCGGCGGCGACGGCCCCTCCCCCTGGGCCCAGACCGCCAGGGCCGGGAGCGTGACGGCGGCGAGCGCGCCCCAACGCGCACGAGCGAACATAGGGCTCAGGGCTAGCAGGCCCCGTGCCAACCCCCGTCGCCGCCGCCGGCGGGACGGAGGGGGGGGCGGCGGCCGGGCTTCGTCCACCGGCGTGGACGCCGCTGTCGCCGCCGCCGGTCAAGGGGAGACGATCTCCAGCGGCCCGAAGGGCTCGAGCTGCGGCGCCAGCTGCGCCGCCGGCCCGACCGCGACGATCGCCATGCGCTGGGGATGGAGCAGGCGCTGGGCGGCGTCGCGGATCTGGGCGGCGCTGACGTCGGCCAGCTGGGCGGGGAAGTGCTCGTAGTAGTCGTCGCCCAGGCGGTAGACCGACAGGTCCTCCAGCCGCTGGCTGACGTCGTTCAGGGTCTGGACGGTATAGGGGAAGACGTCGATCATGAAGCCGCGCGCCCCGTCGAGCTCGGCGGCGCTCACCGGCTCCTGGCGGATGCGCTCGACCTCGGCGAGGATCTCGCGCACCGCCTTGCCGGCCGCCTCGGTGGCCAGGGCGGAGTCGATCTGAAACGGTCCCGGCCCGCGGCGGCGCACGAAGCTGCTGCGCACGCCGTAGGTGATGCCGTGGCGCTCGCGCAGGTTGAGGTTGAGACGGCTGATGAAGCTGCCGCCGAGAATGGCGTTGAGCAGCACCCGCACCGGATAGCCCGGATGGCGTCGCGGCACGCTGGCATGGCCCATCTTGAGCTGGGTCTGGGCCGCCTCCGGCCGGTCGACGAGCACCACCTTGTTGTGCTCCAGGACCAACGGCTCGATCGCCGGCTCGCCGGCCGGCTCGGCCGCCGGCCAGTCCGCCAGGGCGGCCTCGGCGAGGGCCATCAGCCGCTCCGGGTCGACGTCGCCGGTCGCCACCAGGGCGGCGCCCCCGGGGTGGACGTGACGGCGGTAGAAGTCGACGATCTCCGGCCGCTCGATCGCCTGCAGGGCGGCCTCGCTGCCGAGCAGGGGGAAGCCGTAGGGGGCGTCGCCGTAGACCGTGCGGGCGAAGTGTCGCTCGGCCAGGGCCCGCGGTTGATCCCGCTGGCGCAGCAGCTCGGCGAGGCGCTGGCGGCGCAGGCGCTCGACTTCCTGCGCCGGGAAGCTCGGCCGTCTTACGACCTCGACCAGGAGCTCGAAGGCGGCCTCGAGGTGCACCGCCAGGGCGCTGGCGCTGGCGCCGGCGACGTTCCAGTCGACGCCGCTCGACAGGGTGCCGCCCAGCCGTTCCATGCGTTGCGCGATCTGCGGTGCGGTCAAGCTCTCGGTGCCCTCGCTGAGCAGCGCGCCGTGCAGGCTCGGCAGGCCCGGCCGGTGGCGCGGGGCGTGCTGGCCGCCGGCGTCGACGACGATCTCCAGGTCGACCAGGGGCAGGTGGGGGAAGGGGGCGACCCACAGATCGAGGCCGTTGGCCAGCCGCCGGTGCGCGAAGGGCGGGAAGCGGAACGGACGCCGGACGCCGGGGGGCGGCGGCCGCCGCCGATCGACGGCCGGGCGGCTCACGGCGTGCTCCCGGAGCGTTCGGCGGCGGGCATCACCGTCAGCACCACCCGCCGGTGGGGCCGGCAGTGGGCGGCGACGAAGGCCCGCACGTCCTCGGCGGTCAGCCGGGCGTAGCGCTCGGGGACGGTGGCGAGGGCCGCCGGATCGTCGAAGAAGGTGGTGAGCCACGACAGGCGATCGGCGCGCCGGCCGAGGGTCTGGAGCTCGCTGTAGTGGGCGGCGAGCAGGCGGCTCAGGGCGCGCTCCAGCTGGGCCTCGGCGAGGGGCTCCTCGGCGCTGCGTCGCAGGTGCTCGCTGACGGCGTCCTCCAGCCGCTGGGGCTCGACGTCCGGCCGGGCGGTGGCCAGCACCAGGAGCATCGCCGTCTCCTCGGTGGGGAAGAGGTAGCAGGCCACTTCCTGCGCCAGCTGGCGCCGGTAGACCAGGTCCTGATGCAGCACGCTCGCCTTGCCCTCGCTCATCGCCGCCACCCACAGATCGCCGGCGTACCAGTCGTCGGTGCCGTAGGGTGGCGCGTCGAATGCCATGTAGACGCGCGGCAGGCGTACGCGGTCGACCATCACCTCGCGGCGTTCGCCGGCAGCGGGGACCGGCGGCACCGCCGGCCGCGGCACGCCGCCGCCCGGCGGCAGCTCGCCGAACCAATGCTCGACCCGCGCCAAGGCGTGCTCCGGGTCGACGTCGCCGGCCAGGGTCAAGACCGCGTTGTCGGGGGCGTAGTAGGTGCGGAAGAAGGTGCGGACGTCGTCGATGGTGATGTGCTCGAGGTCCTCGACGTAGCCGATCACCGGCCAGTGATAGGGGTGATCCTCGGGATAGAGAAGCTCGAAGAGACGCTCGTTGGCCCGGCCGTAGGGCTGGTTGTCGATCCGCTGGCGGCGCTCGTTGATCACCACCTGGCGCTGGGTGTCGAGTTTGTGGCGATCGATCGCGGGAAGGGTGAAGCCCATACGATCGGACTCCAGCCACAAGCCGAGATCGAGCTGATGGCTGGGCAGGGTCTCGTAGTAGTTGGTGCGATCGAACCAGGTCGAGCCGTTGGCCACGCCGCCGGCTTCCTGCACCAGGCGGAAGTGATCCCCCGGCCGCACGTGGGCGCTGCCCTCGAAGAGCAGATGCTCGAAGAGGTGGGCGAGGCCGGTACGGCCCGGCCGATCGTGCTTGGAGCCGACGTGGTACCACAGGTCGATGGCGACCAGCGGCAGGCGCGGATCGCGATGCAGCACCACCCGCAGGCCGTTGGCCAGGGTGTGGCGCTCGAGGGGCAGGGGCATGGGAGGTGGGGAGATCATGGCATCGGAGACAAGGCGCGACCGCGGGTCGGGCGAGCTTAGTGACGGAGCACGCATCGAGTCAAGAAAGAAAGGGGTTGACTTACGCTCAAGTTCCGCCTAGGATGTGGTCATGAGCAGACCGCACCGCCGCCGTCGCGCTTCTTTTCTGACCGAGCGTCAGAAGGCGATTCTCGAGTTCATCACCGACTACCACCGCCGCCACGGCATCGCGCCGACCCACCGGGAGATCCGCGATCACTTCGGCTACTCCTCCTACGGCACGGTGTACAAGCACCTCAAATTGTTGCAGGAGAAGGGCTATCTGCACCGCGACTGGAATCAGAAGCGCGGCTTGGAGCTGCTGCGCACGGTGCCCGGCGGCAACATCGACGCCGAGCTCGAGGTGCCGTTCTACGGTCTGATCGCCGCCGGCCAGCCGATCGAGACGGTCAACACCGGGGAGCGGCTGGCGGTGCCGAGCCACCTCTTCGACGGCCGCACCGAAGATCACTACGTGCTGCGGGTGGTCGGCGACTCGATGATCCAGGAAGGCATCCAGGACGGCGACCTGGTGGTGGTGCTGCGGCGCGAGCGCGCCCGGCCGGGGGAGATGGTGGTCGCCCTGGTCGACGGCGTCGAGGCCACCCTCAAGCGCTTCTACCCCGAGGGCGACAAGGTCCGCCTGCAGCCCGCCAACCCGACGATGGAGCCGATCGTGGTGGCGGCCGAGGACGTGCGCGTGCAGGGGGTGGTGGTCGGCCTGATGCGCAAATTCTGATCCCCGGCCCTCCTCCCCGGCTCCGTCCCCTCCGCCGGTGGCCAAGCCCGCGCCGCCGCTGCTAAGATCGCTCGGACGCCGATCGTCTCGTCCGGATCGCGTTCAGGGAGTCCCATGGAGCTGAATCAGCTGCTCGCCTTCATGACCAAGCAGGGGGCTTCGGACCTGCACTTGAAGCCCACCCGTCCGCCCCTCCTGCGGATCACCGGCCGGCTGGTCCCGATCAAGACCGAGCCGCTGACCATCGAAGACATGCAGCGCATGGTCGAGCGCATCTTGAACCCGGCCCAGAAGCGCAAGCTCGAGGAGACCATGTCGGTCGACCTGGGCTACGGCGTCCCGGGCGTGGCGCGTTTCCGCGGCAACATCTACATGCAGCGCGGCAACCTCGCGGCCTGCTTCCGCCGCATCCCGTTCGAGATCAAGACGGTCGAGGAGCTCGACCTGCCGGAGGTGCTGCTCGAGATGTGCGAGCTGCCGATGGGGCTGGTGCTGGTCACCGGGCCGACCGGCAGCGGCAAATCGACCACCCTGGCGGCGCTGATCAAGCACATCTCCAACACCCGGCCGGTGCACGTCATCACCATCGAAGATCCGATGGAGTTCCTGTTCAGCGACAACCAGGCGTCGATCTCCCAGCGCGAGCTGGGCACCGACACCGGCAGCTTCGCCGAGGCCCTGCGCAACGCCATGCGCCAGGACCCGGACGTCATCATGGTCGGCGAGATGCGCGACCCGGTCACCATGTCGACGGTGATCACCGCCGCCGAGACCGGCCACCTGGTGTTCTCCACCCTGCACACCAACAGCGCCACCCAGACCATCGACCGCATCCTCGACTCCTTCCCCGGCGACCAGCAGGGCCAGATCCGCACCCAGCTCGCCCAGGTGCTCAAAGGGGTGGTGTCGATGAAGCTGGTGGAGCGCGCCGAGGGCGGCTCGCGGGTGGCGGCGCTGGAGATCATGCGCGCGTCGCCGAAGATCTCGAAGATGATCGAGAAGGGCGAGACCGCGGAGTTGCTGGAGGAGGTGGAGTCGTCGGTCGGCTACTACCGCATGCAGAGCATGAATCAGTCGCTGATGGCGCTCCTGGTCCACGGCACGATCACCTACGAAGAGGCGATGAAGGAATCCCCCGATCCCGAGGACCTGTCGCTCAAGCTGCGCAAGATGTTCCCCAAGATCCTCGAAAGCGGCGGGCAAGGAGACGACGACATGAGTACGGCGGACTTTTCCCAGATCCAGGAGCTGCAGCAGTTCCGGCGTCTGTACGAGGAGCAGGAGGAGAAGGTCAAGCTGCAGCTGGCCGAGAAAGACGACGAGATCGCCCGCCTGGCGCAGCTCATCGAGGAGCGGGATCAGCAGCTGCGCGAGCACGAGGAGCGCATGCAGGCGATGCGCCAGGAGGCGGAGAAAATGCGCGCCGACTTCACCCGCCTCAAGGACGAGGCGCAGCAGAAGATCACCACCCTGCAGGGGCGCATCCGCGAGCTCAACAGCCGGCTGCAGGGCGGCGCGGCATCGTCGTCGAGCGAAAAACGCTCGGGGATCTTCCGCTAGGCGCCGCCGAGGCGCCCGTCCCCCGCGACGTCCGCCGGAAGTCCCGATGAGCTCCGACTCCCCCGCGGCGACGTCCCGCCGAGCGCCGGTCCTGCTGCCGGTCCTGCTGCTGCTCCTCGCCGCCGCGGCTTCCGCCGCGACCTACCGGGTGCCGATCGGCGACGGCATGGTCGCCACCTACACCGACGAACCGGCGCTCTACCTGGAGACCGAGCCCCTGGCGGGGGAGGGTCTCCTCGCCTTCGCCCGCCGGCTGACCGGCAGCGCCGGCCATGCGCGGGCGATCGCCAAGGCCAACGACGGCTCCCGCCGGCTGCTCGCCGGGGTGCGCTACCGCGTGCCCTACGAGCTGCTGCTCGACGACTACCGGGTGCGGGTGGTGCGCGGCCTCTTCACCGAGGATCGGGCGCAGCCCGACGGCTGGTTGCACGTCATCCTGCCGGAGACCCAGAGCCACGGCCTGTGGCACGTCGCCCGCTGGTTTACCGGCGACGGCGAGCGTTTCACCGCCATCCGCGACCACAACGCCCTGACCGGCGACACCGAGCTCGATCCCAACCAGCGCATCCTGGTGCCGCGTTATCTGCTGCTGCCGGCCTTCCAGGCCTTGCTGCCGCCGCCCCCCGCCGCGCCCTACGGCCTGCGCTACGGCCGCGACGAGAACGGGGAGTACGCGGTCTACCGCCTGCGCGCCGGCGAGGCCCTCTACTCCAGCGTCGTGGTGCGTTTCACCGGCCGTACCTACGCCAGCGACGTCAACGCCCTGGCGGCCGACCTTGCGCGGCTCAACAACATTCCGGACGTCACCGACATGCGGATCGGCCAGGAGGTACGCATCCCCCTGGATCTCCTGCTGCCGGAGTTCCTGCCCCCGGGTCATCCGCGGCGGGCCGAGTACGAGAAGGGGTTGTCCGACAGCGCCCGCTACTCGAATACCGTCCGCGCCGCGCGGCTCGAGGGCATCACCGTCATCCTCGATCCCGGCCACGGCGGCCAGGATCCGGGCGCCGTGCTGCACGGGGTGTGGGAGAGCATCTACGTCTACGACATCGCCCTGCGGGTGCGCAAGCTGCTGCTCGACACCACCGCCGCCCGGGTCGAGCTCACCACCCGGGACGGCGACGACGGCTTCCGCATCCTCGACCGCGACGTGCTGCCCCGTTCCCGCGCGCATCGGGTGCTGACCACCCCGCCCTACCCGATCGAGGATCCGACTCCGGGCATCCACTTCCGCTGGTACCTGGCCAACAGCATCTACAAGAAGGCCCTGGCCCGAAACGGCGGCGACGTCGAGAAGGTGGTCTTCCTCTCCATCCACGCCGACGCCCTGCACCCCTCGCTGCGCGGCGCCATGATCTACGTCCCCGCCTCCAGCCTGACCCGCGGCGAGTTCGGCAAGCGGGGCTCGGTCTACGCCCGCCGCCAGGAGTTCCGCGAGCAACCGAAGGTCTCCTTCAGCTGGAAGGAGCGCACCCGCAGCGAAGGCTTCTCGCGCCAGCTGGCGGAGAAGCTGATCGCCAGCCTGCGCCAGCGCGGCGTCCTCATCCACCCGGAGAAGCCGATCCGCGACCGCATCATCCGCAGCCGCCGCAGCCGGCCCTTCGTGCCGGCGGTGGTGCGCCACAACGCGGTGCCGGCCAAGCTCCTGGTCGAGGTCTGCAACCTGGCCAATCGGCAGGATCGAAAGCTCATCCAGACCCGTACCTTCCGCCAGCAGGTGGCGGAGGCGTTGACCGAGGGCATCATGGCCTACTACGGCCAGACCCCGCCCTCCGCCAACGCCGTCGCCGGCCGCAGCGGCGATTGAGCCGTTCCGGCGGGCGACCGCCGCCCGGGCTCGAACGGCCGCCGAGAGGCCGGCGTCTCCCTACGAGCCGGTGACCGCTTCCTTGACGATGTGCCAGCGGTCGCCCTCGCGGCGCAGCTCGAGGGTCTTCTGCACCACGTCGTGGTAGCGATCGCTCTCGTAGTGCTGGGTGAAGCGGGCGACGGCGAGGTCGGGCTCGGGGAAGGCGATGCGCAGGCCGGTGATCCACACCCGGATGTAGCGCGGCCGTTCCAGCCGCTGGCGGCGCAGGGCGAGCCAGGCGGCGCGGTCCGAGCCCGGCGGCCGGTAGTCGCCGGCGTAGAAGGCGAGGTAGTCGTCGGTGCGCTGGGCCGACCAGGCCTTGGCCCAGGCGTCGATGGTCAGGCGGACGGCGCGGCGGTCGGCTTCCTCCTCGTCCAGCGCCGGCAGCGACGACAGCGCGGCGGGGAGCGTCGCCGGCGCGGCCGGTTCTGAGGCGGCGGCCTTTTCCGTGGCGGCGGCCTCCTGTGCCGCTGCGAGCAGCTCCTCGATGCTGCCGTGAGCGGGCGGCGATGCGGCGTCCGGCTCGGCGTCGTCCCGCGCCGCTGCGAGCAGCTCCTCGATGCTGCCGTGAGCGGGCGGTGCGTCCGCTGGGCGCTGCGCCGCCGCCTCCGGCGACGAGATCGGCTCCGCTACCTCTACCAGGGCGAGCGCCCGCGGCTCGCCGTCGGCCGGCGGCGGATTGCGGGACGTCGCCGGTCGCGCTTCGCTCGGCGGCGGCAACGGCTCCTCGACCCTCACCATCTCCCCGGCCGGCGCCGCCGTCAGGGCGATGGTGGTGCCGTCGCCGGCGAGAAGCGCCAGCTCGTCGAGCGGCCCGCCGTCGGCCGCGCGGCGCAGGGCGGCGAGGTTGCCGGCGACGGCGGCGCGGGCCGTCTCCGCCAGGCCGCCGGTCTCGAGCAGTGCCTCCAGGCGGAGAATGGCCGCCGCAAGCTCGCCTTCGTGCGCCTCGAGCACCGCCAGGTTGTTGCGCGGCTCCGCACGCTCCGGACGTTCTGCGGCGAGAGCGCCGAAGGTCCGGCGGGCGATGCTGATCTCCCCCAGCTCGGCCCGGACGATGCCCTGCAGGAGGCGTGCGTCGTAGCCGGCGTCCCGCTCCTCGAGCAGACGATCGAGGAGCTCGGCTGCGGCCAGTGGTTGACCGTTGGACAGCAGTTGACGGGCGGTGGTCAGCTCGTCGTCCGCGCCGGCGCCGAGCAGCGCCAGGCTGCAGAGGGTGAGGAGGGTCAGGCGCTGTCGTCTCATCGCGCTAGCGCGGAAAGGATTTGCGGCCGCGAGCGACCGGCGAGCAAACGCCCCCGCGCCCATCCCAAAGCCCGGCGACGATCCCATGCCCTGAACGTCAATGTACCATGATCGCCATGGACGGTCCAACGGCCGCGGGAGGGCCCGCTTGACTCTCGGGCCGGGAAGTCGGCTCGGCAACTACGAAATCGTCGCCCTGCTGGGTGCGGGGGGCATGGGGGAGGTCTACCGGGCGCGGGACGTGGTGCGCGGGCGCCCGGTGGCGATCAAGTTGCTGCCCCAGAGCCGCTCCGCCGAGCGGCGCTCGCTGATGCGGTTCAGGCGCGAGGCGCAGGCGGTGTCGGCCCTGCGCCATCCCAACGTCGTCGCCCTCTACGACGCCGGCAGCCATCACGGCATGCCCTACGTGGTCACCGAGTTGCTCGCCGGCGAGACCCTGGCCGAGCGCCTCGAGCGCGGGGGCGCCATCGACTGGCGCCGGGCGGTGGCGATCGGCAGCGGCGTCGCTCGCGGCCTCGCCGCCGCCCACGACAAGGGAATCATCCACCGCGACGTCAAGCCGAGCAACGTCTTCCTCACCGACGGCGGCGGGGTCAAGATCCTCGATTTCGGCGTCGCCCGCTTCGATCCCGCCTTCGCCAAGCTGCGCGCCGAGGCGACCACCGAGCAGTGGACCCAGACCGCCACCGGTCACGTCATCGGCACCCTGGCCTACATGGCGCCGGAGCAGCTCGACGGCGCCAGGAGCGACGCCAAGAGCGACCTCTTCGCCCTCGGCTGCGTGCTCTACGAGATGCTCGCCGGCCGTCACCCTTTCGAGGGCGCCTCCTTCGTCGATACGGTGGTTGCGATCGTGCGCGAAGAGCCGCCCGGCCTGCGTGCCGCCGGCGTCGGGTTGCCGGCCGATCTCGAGCGCCTGGTGCTCGGCTGTCTGGCCAAGGATCGCGACCGGCGGCCGGCGTCGGCGGAGCTGGTGGCGCGCGGGCTGGAGGAGATCGCCGCCGGCGGCGCGGTAACGACGCCGGTGGTGCCGCCGGAGCCGGTGACGCCGGCGATGCGTTCGCCGGCGTCACGCGGCCGCACGGTGCTCGGCGCCGCCGGCATCCTCGCCGTGCTCGTCGCCGCCGTCGCGTGGTGGCGTACAGGGACGCCCTTATCGCCCGCCGCCGCGCCGCCGCGGGTCGCGGTGCTGGCTTTCGTCAACTTGACGGGGGAGCCGGAGGCCGCCTACCTGGCGCGCGAGCTCGCTGCTCGGATGACCGAAGAGCTGGCGGCGGCGGGCGTCGCCGCCGTCGCCCCCGCGCCCGGGGAGATCGACGCCGCGGGCGTCGCCGGCCTCGCCGCCGGCGACCTGGCGCGCCTACGCCGGCGCCTGGGGATCGACTACGTGGCCGCCGGCACCTACTTCGCCGCGGGCCCGCCCGGCGAGCGCCGATTGCACCTCGAGCTGATCCTCCACGACGCCCGCAGCGGCGCGCCCGCCGGCGCCTTCAGCGCCGAAGGGAGGGAGGACCGGCTGGCCGACCTCGCCGCCGAGCTCGCCGCCGCCCTGCGTCTCCGGTTGGGGGTGGGTCAGGCGCAAGGCGACGAGGGCGAGCAGGAGCAGCGCTAGGGCCGCGGCGAGGAGCCACGGCCACCACGGGCGGTGGCGGGTCGCCGGCTCGTCAATCGAGATCAGCTCGCCGGTGTCGGGGTGGACGCGCCAGCGCCCCGAGTCGCTGGCCAGGAGCTTCACCCGCGCCACCAGGCGGTAGCCACGATCCTCCACCGCCTCGATGACGCGCGGCGCCTGCGGGTCGTCGCCGAGCCGCTGGCGCAGGCGGGCGATCGCCGCCTCGAGAGGCTCGTCGTCCTCGGCCTCGGGCCAGACCGCTTCCAACAGCTCCCGCCGCGGGGTGAGCTGGCCGGCGCTGGTGGCCAGCGTCACCAGCACCATCATGTCGTCGCCCTCGACCTCGAGCCGCCGGCCGTCCCGATGGCGCAGGACGCCGTTCAGCGGCTCGACCAACCAGTCGCCGATCATGAACGGGCGGGTGCGCAGCGCCGCCTGCGACGGCGTCAGCGGTTTGCGCGGGCGGACGCCCCGGGCGCCGGGAGGGGTTGGTTGGTCCATCGTTCACTCGGCCAGGTGCTGATCGAAGAACGCCATGATGCGACTGTAGAGGCGGTCGGTGACCAGGGGGTCCGGCACCATGTGGGTGAAACCCGCGAGTGCGAGGAAGTCGTGCGGGCGGCCGGCGCGGAAGAGGGCGTCCGACATCTTGAGCGAGTGCATGAAGTAGACGTTGTCGTCGGCGGTGCCGTGGATGATCAACAACGGCCGCTCGAGGCGCTCGGCGTAGGTCAGCACCGAGCTCCGGCGGTAGCCCTCGGGATTGTCCTGGGGCAGGCCGACGTAGCGCTCGGTGTAGTGGGTGTCGTAGTCGTGCCAGTCGCAGACCGGCGCCCCCGCCACCCCGGCCTTGAACAGGTCGCCGCGCTGCATCACCGCCATGGCGGAGAAGTAGCCGCCGAAGGACCAGCCGTAGATGCCCACCCGCTCCAGGTCGAGTTCGGGGAAGCGCGCTCCGAGGGCCTCGATCGCCGCCGCCTGGTCGGCCAGGGGCAGGGTGATGAAGTCGCCGCGGATGACCCGTTGCCAGGCACGGCCGCGGCCGGGGGTGCCGCGGCCGTCGATCGAGATCACGACGTAGCCGTGGTCGGCCATCCATTGGGCGAAGACGTAGCGGTCGCGCGAGCGGCTGACCATCTGACTGGTCGGACCGCCGTAGACGTGGACGATCACCGGGTACTTGCGACCCGGCTCGAGGTTGCGCGGCCGGGTGATGGCGGCATGGAACGCCGGGTCCTCGCCGGCGGTGACGAATTCGGTGGTGGGGACGAAGGACGGCTCCTCCGCCAGCGAGCGCAGGGTGCCGAGTGGACGGCCGTCGCCGCCGGTCACCACCGTCGCCGCCGGCCCCGCTTGCGGCGAGCTCGAGATCACCAGCAGGGAGCCGTCCTCGGCGGCGACTGCGGAATGATTGCCCGCGGCCTCGGTCAGGGGCTCCGGCGGCCGGGTGCCGGGGACGAGGGGCAGTCGCAGGAGCTGCGACTGGGTGGGGTCGGCGCTCGCTCGCACCACCACCGTGCCGCTCGCCTCGTCGACGCCGACCAGGCCGCGGTAGCCGAGCTCGAGGGGCGTGACGGCGTGTTTCAAGGCGCCGTCGCGGCCGCGCAGCTCGAGTTGCCAGGCGCCGTTGCGCTCGCTGGTCCACAGGAAGCCGCTGCCGTCCTCGAGCCAGCGCGGCATGTCCGGATCGAGGTTGAGCCAGGCGTCGTCGCGCTCGATCAGGAGCCGCCGCGTGCCGCCGGTCGCCGCATCGACGGCGTAGAGCACCTCCTCCGTCTGGGTGCGGTTCTGCACCAGGATGGTCAGGGGGGCGTTCCGCGGCCAGACCACGCTGGCCAGATAGGGGTAGCGCCGGCGGTCCCAGTCCACCCAGGTGGTTTCGCCGCCGGCGGCGGGCATGACGCCGAGGCGCACCTCGGCGTTGCGCTTCCCCGGGCGCGGGTAGGGCGAGGCGTGGGGCTCCTTGGTCGGGTCCGCCGGATCGGCGATGCGGAAGACCTCAACCCCCTCCACGTCGGTCTGCTGGTAGGCGATGAAGCGGCCGTCGGGTGACCACCAGAAGCCGTGGTAGCGGCGCATCTCCTCCTGGGCGACGAACTCCGCCAGGCCGTTGGTGACGGTTTCGCGGGGGCGGGTGGTGAGGCGCGTCGCCCGCTTGCTCGCCACGTCGATGCGCCATAGATCGCCGTCGATGGCGCAGGCGACGTGGCGGGCGTCGGGGGAGAGCTGGGGGTCGATCGGGAACCCTTCCGCCACCGGGATCTCGGTCACCTCCCGGGTCGTGCGCTCGACCAGGTACAGGCTGCCCGACAGCGGCACCAGAATCTTCGAGCCGTCGCGGGAGAGGGAGAAGCGGGCGATGCCCCGCGCCACCAGCCGCTGGCGCTCGCGCCGCGCCTTCTCCTCCGCGGTCAGGGTCTCGTCGCCGCCGGCGAGCAGATCCGCGGCGGTCAACAGCCGGACCTCCTCGCCGCTCTTCGGATCGAAGCTCCACAGGTCGCGGACGAAGCTGCGCGGCCCGGAGCGCAGGAAGAGCACCGCCGAGCCGTCCGGCGCCGGCCGGATCCCCGTCGGCCGGCCGAGACGGAAGCGGTAGGTCTCGGCGTACTGGCGGAGAAAATCCGGATCCGGAATGCGCTGCGCCGCCGCCGTCTCCACCCCGTCCTCCGGCATCGAGCCGGCGTCCACCGCCGCGTCCCCGGCCCCGATCGCCGCGGCCAGCGCGACGAAGACGAGCCGGGTCAAGACCTTCGGGTAGGGCTCCTCTCGCATCGGTCGTCGTCTCCTCATTCGGCGGATAAGCGCCCGGCAGTATAGCCGAAGCCGCCCGCCGGGCATACCCCGGCGTCCGGGCGCCGGCGGTTCCTTCTGATTCTGCTGCAGCAGCTTACTCCAAAGGCGGCCGTCCATCGCGCCGCTGGGGACAGCCGCTGCTGGTGGCTGCAAAAGCTCCCCTCAGCGGGCCGCCGACAGGAGAGTGAGGTATGCTCGCCAGCGCCGCGCTGCGTGCACGCGATGGTGACGTAGCATACGAAGGTGGTTGCCGAGAGCTTCCGATGAGCCTTCTCACAGACACGTTGAACCTGCCAAACGGTGCGCGCTTCTATTGCTGCGCCCTGCAAGTGAACCCGTTTGCATACGTGAAGCGACACAAGAAGACCGCCTTCCCCGACGAGGAGAGCTACAATCGAGCCATCGTCGGCGCATGCAAGAAGCATGGGATCGACGTCATCGCGATCACGGATCACTACCGCGTAAGAACGGCCGAGACTCTCGCGGCCACCGCGCGCAGCGCTGGCATCTCCGTTTTTCTGGGCTTCGAAGCGGAAACCAAGGACGGTATTCACCTGCTCTGTCTCTTCGATCTAGATGAGGACGTCGCGACGATCGATCGCAGAATCGGCGAGTGCGGGATTCACAGCGACGCTGAAGACTCGCCCATCGGCGACAAAGACGCCGAGGAGCTACTCGCCGCCTGCGCAGGC
Organism: Acidobacteriota bacterium; assembly: GCA_003697015.1. Classification (GTDB taxonomy): domain Bacteria; phylum Acidobacteriota; class Thermoanaerobaculia; order Multivoradales; family J023; genus J023. The sequence goes on from RFGL01000202.1 coordinate 20,453, forward strand.
TGGGGAGGACTGTGCATAGCAGCCCACGTAACTAGCGCGAAAGGGCTGCTCTCTATGCTCTCGGGGCAGGCCCGCATCCGTACCTGGACGGCGGAGCATCTTCTCGCGGCCGCGATCCCGGGGAGGCTAGAGGATACGCCGGAGAACTTGCGCAACATTCTGGACAACTCGGAACCCGAGTACCGTCGCGAGCACCCGGTGGCCTTGATCAATGCCAGCGACGTATCGTCTCCTGAGGATCTGGCCAAGCCAGGCGCCTCCTGCTGGATCAAGATGTCTGAAGTCCGTCTCGAGGGACTGCGCCAGGCCTTCCTCGACCCGGATTCCCGCATTCGGCTGGCGAGCGATCCGGAGCCGCAAGATCACCCTGAAATCGAAGCGATTTGCTGGGAGGGAGGCTTTCTCGGCGGCACAGGAATTCACTGGAATGCTAACCTCAACGTCCTTATCGGCGGCCGCGGGACCGGAAAGTCGACGGTGATCGAGAGCCTTCGGCACGTTCTCGCTCTCGAACCGGTGGGCGACGATGCTCGCACGATTCACCAGAGCATCGTCAAAGACGTCATCAAGAGCGGTACCAAGATCTCACTCTCCCTCAGATCTCCTTACCCCACGGATCGTCGCTATCTCATTCGGCGCATCATCCCGAATCAAGCGGAAGTATTCGACGATGACGGCCAGCTTCTCGATCTGTCACCTGCAGACCTTGTGCCGGGAATCGAGATCTACGGCCAGCACGAGATCGCTGAACTGGCCCGCGACGCGACCAAGCGGACGAGGCTACTCGGTCGGTTCTTACCCGACCATCGGGAGATTGATCGGCGTAAGACGGCGATCCGTCGCGAGCTTGCTCGTAACCGCCGTCGGCTGAATGAGCTGAGGGAAGAGATCGAGCGGATTGAAGATCGACTCGCCAAGCTGCCCGCGATCGAAGAGCAGCTGAGCCGCTATCAACAGGTAGGGCTCGAAGAGAGGCTGCGCGAACGCGCGCTCCTGCTGAAGGAGGAGCAGGTACTCGAGCAGGCAAAGTCCCGAATCGAGACCTTCCATGCCGTCGTCGAGCATCTGGACGAGGAGCTCCCGATCGACCTCGCCTTCGTCTCGGCGAGCGCGCTTGATCCGTTGCCAGGAAGAGAGATACTCGCTCAGCTCCACGGCGTGCTGAGCGAGCTTGGCACGAAGGTGGGAACGGCTGCTAAGACGATGCGAGACGCGGTGGAGGAAGCTTCAAGCGCGCTATCGGGCGTACGCGAGCGCTGGGATGTGCACCGGGCAAGAGTCCAGGAAGCGTACGAGACGACTCTTCGCGATCTTCAGAAAGGAAATGTAGACGGCGAGGAGTTCATCAAGCTCAAGCGGCAAATCGAACGCATGCGGCCGGAGCGTGATCGCTTGGAGCGCCTGCGGAAAGACCACCGTGAATTGAAAGACCGCCGTCAGGAGCTGCTGAGCGAGCTGGTTGAGGTCCAAAGGCAAGCGTTCGAGGTTCTCAGGCAGGCAGCGCAGGAAGTCGGCCGGCAGCTCCGTGACCAGGTGCGCGTAGAGGTACATTTCATGGGGTCGCGGCAACCACTGTATACCTTGCTGCGAGACCGCGTGGGCGGTACGCTGAAACCCGCGATCGAGGCCTTGGAGAGGTACCAAGAACTTGCCCCGCAAGCCTTCGCCCAGGCGTGCCGAGACGGCGAAAAGAGGCTGCGCGAGGCGTATCGGCTATCCCGGGCGACTGCGCGCAGGATCGCGGGCGCTGGCGAGGACGTCTTCATGTGCATCGAGGAGCTTGACTTCGAGTCGACTGCGGAGATCGAGCTCAACGTTGGATCAACGGAACCGTCGTGGCAGAAACTGGAGTCGCTGTCCGAGGGCCAGAAAGCGACTGCGGTTCTTCTTCTGCTATTGCTTGAATCCGACGCGCCGTTAATCGTCGATCAGCCGGAGGACGACCTCGACAACCGCTTTATCAGCGAAGCCGTCGTGCCCAGGATTCGGGAGGGGAAGCGGCGGCGCCAGTTCATCTTCTCCACGCACAACGCGAATATTCCGGTCCTCGGAGACGCTGAGTTGATTGTCGGGCTCCAGGCAAGCAGTGAGGCCGCGGGGGGGGAGCGGGGCGTGGAAAGGAGCCGGCTGGGCTCCATCGACAAGCGCGAGGTGCAGGAGCTGGTGGAGGAACTGCTTGAGGGGGGGCGCGCTGCCTTCGAGACGCGGCGCCGGAAGTACGGATTCTGAGTAGCGAGTCGACGATGTTGACCCGAACGGACGTAGTAGAGCTGATCCGCGACGGCGAGAACTCGGAAGTTGAGTTCAAGGTGGATACCATTGACACGCGTCAGCTCGCCAAAGAGCTGGTAGCGTTGGCGAATTTTCAAGGGGGCCATGTAATCCTGGGCGTAGACGACGCTGGTACGGTCGTCGGCGTGACGCGTGAGAAGCTCGAGGAGTGGGTAATGGCCGTATGCCGGGACAAGATTCGCCCACCGATCGTGCCGCGTTTTCAGATGTTTCGCGATATCGAGGCGGGGAAGAGCGTCGCCGTGGTTACGGTCGAGCGCAGTTATACGGTTCATCACGTCTGGCACAACAAGCAAACCTATTACTACCTGCGCGTCGGTAGCACCAGCAGGCCGTGCAGCCAGGAAGAACTGGCGCGACTGTTTCAGCTACGGGGGATGACGCGGGTCGAGATTCAGCCCGTTTCGGGATCCTCAATGGAGACTCTCGATCGTCGCCGGTTAGTCGACTATTTTACCCGCGTGCGGCAGCAGGAGGTACCTGATGAGGAAGATGGCGAGGCGTGGACTAAGCTGTTGATCAACACGGATTTCCTGGCCGAGAATGGCGATCCGGTACCGGCTACTCTGGCCGGTCTGCTGATCTTTGGCAAGCGTCCGACGCGCTTTCTTCCCCACGCGGCCATCGATGCTACGGCATTTCCCGGTCGCGAGAAAGACTTGGCGGCGAGGGAGCGGGCGAGTCTTCGCAGCCCGCTGGTGGCGCTTTTCAGTAAGGGGGAGCTGGTCGAGAACGGTCTGGTTGAGCAGGCGATTGACTTCGTGCGGCGAAACACCGGCGTGGTCGCCGATCTCGAGGGCGACGTGCGTCGGCGTGAGCGGCCGGATTATCCGGCGGAAGTAGTGCGCGAAGCGGTGGTGAATGCCGTGGTCCATCGTGACTACTTACTTTCGGCTACAACCATCGAGCTGTCGATTTACGAAGATCGGCTGGAGATCGTCTCCCCCGGTCGTCTGCCCAATGGCATCACCCCCGAGAGGATGCGTGCCGGGTGTCGGGCAGCACGGAACCAATTGCTGAAGGACGTCCTTCGCGACTACGGTTACCTGGAAAACATCGGGATGGGGGTACCGCGAAAAATGATCAAGGGCATGCGGGAACACAATGGGACCGAACCGGACTTAGAAGAGGACGGGGAGCTTTTTCGGGTGCGATTGTGGAGGCGGCCGCAGGAGACGTGAGGAACGTAGCTGCCTGCGTACGTGTTGCGGGCTTGAAGGCTTTGCGCTGCTAGAATCGGTTCGGACGCGGTCGTAGGTGGCCGTGAACTCGGTCGCGGGCTCGGGAATTGGATCAATGTCGGGAGGTTCCCATGGAAATCCGTCGCTACTTGCAGACGCGGCACCTGCGGGTGCCGATTCTTCTCGTATCGATGGCCCTGGCGGCCGGGGGCGTGGCCGGCGCGCGGGAGATCGCGGTCGGCGGGCGGGTGGTGGACGCCGCCGGCGGCGGGGGCGTGGAG
>RFGL01000203.1 GCA_003697015.1 Acidobacteriota bacterium
CGCAACGAGAAGCGCATGCTGCAGGAGGCGGTGGACGCGCTATTCGACAACGGTCGCCGCGGGCGGGTGCTCAAGGGCTCGAACAACCGGCCGCTCAAGTCCCTCTCCGACACCTTGAAGGGCAAGCAGGGGCGCTTCCGCCAGAACCTGCTCGGCAAGCGCGTCGACTACTCCGGCCGCTCGGTGATCGTCGTCGGCCCGGATCTGAAGCTCGACCAATGCGGCCTGCCGAAGAAAATGGCCCTCGAGCTGTTCAAGCCCTTCATCTACAACCGGCTGGAAGAGAAGGAGCTGGTCGGCACCATCAAGGCCGCCAAGGAGATGGTGGAGCGCGAGGAAGACGCGGTGTGGGATGCCCTCGAGGAGGTCATCGAGGATCATCCGGTGCTGCTCAACCGTGCGCCGACCCTCCACCGGCTGGGCATCCAGGCCTTCCAGCCCAAGCTGATCGAGGGCAAGGCGATCCAGATCCACCCGCTGGTCTGCGCCGCGTTCAACGCCGACTTCGACGGCGACCAGATGGCGGTGCACGTCCCCCTGTCGCCGAAGGCGCAGATCGAGTCCGCCGTGCTGATGCTGTCGGCCAACAACCTGCTGTCGCCGGCGCACGGCCGGCCGCTGGCGGTGCCGAGCCAGGACTTGGTGCTCGGCGGCTACTACCTCACCCTGGAGAAGGAGGGGGCGAAGGGCGAAGGCCGCGTCTTCCCCGACTTCGACTCGGTGCTGATCGCCCTGGCGGCCGGCGAGGTCGAAACCCAGAGCATCATCAAGGTGCGCTACAGCGGCGCCTACGTCGACCTCGGCAAGCAGTACAACAACCAGGACATCGTCCATGCCGACGTCGAGGAGCTCGATCGGGAGCTGATCACGACGACGGTCGGGCGGGTGATTCTCAACCGCAACCTGCCGGACAACATGCCGTTCGTCAACGGTCTGCTGAAGAAGAAGGGCCTGCAGGATCTGGTCACCTACTGCTTCATCAACTTCGGCAACGACGCCACGGTCAAGATGCTCGACGAGCTCAAGGACGTCAGCTTCTACTACGCCACCAAGGCAGGAATCTCGATCGGAGTCGAGGACATGGTGGTGCCGAGCTCGAAGGAGCAGCTGTTGGAGCAGGCGCGGCGCGAGGTGCTGGAGATCGAGAATCAGCGCGCCCAGGGCGTGATCACCGCCGGCGAGCGTCACAACAAGATCATCGACATCTGGCACCGCGTCACCGAGCAGGTGTCGGAAGAGATGTTCGAAGACATGAAGCGCTTCGAGGTCGAGCGGAAGGAGTTCAACCCGATCAAGCTGATGGCCGACTCCGGCGCCCGCGGCTCGCGCGAGCAGGTGCGCCAGCTGGCGGGCATGCGCGGCTTGATGTCGAAGCCCTCGGGCGAGGTCATCGAGACGCCGATCACGGCGAACTTCCGCGAAGGCCTGTCGGTGCTGCAGTACTTCATCTCCACCCACGGGGCGCGCAAGGGCCTGGCCGACACCGCCCTCAAGACCGCCGATTCCGGCTATCTCACCCGCCGGCTGGTCGACGTGGCGCAGGACGTCATCGTCTCCGAGCAGGACTGCGGCACCATCGACGGCATCTACGTCACCGCCATCATGGAGGGCGGCGACATCCTCGAGCCGCTGCGCGACCGCATCGTCGGCCGCGTCAGCCAGGAGGAGATCTACGACCCGATGACCGGCGAGCTGCTGCTCGGTCTGGGGGAAGAGATCACGGTCGACCGCGCCAACAAGATCCAGGAGGCGGGCATCGAGCGGGTCAAGATCCGCTCGGTGCTGACCTGCGAGACCCGGCGTGGGGTGTGCGTGCAGTGCTACGGCCGCAACCTGGCGACCGGCAAGCGGGTCGACATCGGCGAGGCGGTCGGGGTGATCGCCGCCCAGTCGATCGGCGAGCCGGGAACCCAGCTGACCATGCGCACCTTCCACTACGGCGGTACCGCCAGCCGGGTGTCGGAGGAGTCGAAGCACGTGGCGCGCAACCCCGGGACGGTCAAGTTCATCAACGTCGCCACCGTGGCGTCGAAGGAAGGCGACCTGGTGGTGGTCAACCGCAACGGCAAGCTGGTGATCGTCGACGCCAAGGGCCGCGAGCAGGAGCGCTACGCCCTGACCTACGGCTCGCACCTGCGGGTGCGGGAGGGCGACAAGGTCGAGCCCGGCCAGGACCTGGTGCAGTGGGATCCCTTCACCCAGTCGATCCTCACCGAGATCGGCGGCGTGGTCGAATACCAGGACATCGTCGAGGGGGAGAACCTGCGCGAGGAGACCGACAAGGTGACCGGCCTCTCCCACCGCATCATCGTCGAGGCGTCGCAGAACGAGAAGCGGGCGCCGGCGATGGTGATCAAGGGCGACGGCGAGGAGCGGCGCTACCTCCTGCCCTCGGGCTCCCACCTGGTGGTCGCCGACGGCCAGACCGTCTATCCGGGCGACACCCTGGTCAAGATCCCGCGCGAGACCACCAAGACCAAGGACATCACCGGCGGTCTGCCGCGGGTGGTGGAGCTCTTCGAGGCGCGCAGCCCGAAGGAGCCGGCGATCATTTCCGAGATCGACGGTACCGTCAAGCTGGGCGACATCGTCAAGGGCATGCGCAAGGTGATCGTCGAATCGGACGACGGCGAGGTGCGCGAGTACCTGGTGCCGCGCTACATCCACGTCAACGTCCAGGAGGGCGAGCGGGTGGCGGCCGGCGAGCCGTTGATCGACGGCCCGATCAATCCGCACGACGTGCTTCAGGTGCTGGGCGAGAAGCAGCTCCAGCGTTACCTGACCGACAAGATCCAGGAGGTCTACCGTTCCCAGAGCGTGGCGATCAACGACAAGCACATCGAGGTCATCGTCCGTCAGATGATGCGCTCGGTGAAGATCGAGGAGGTCGGCGACACCGAGTTCCTGATCGACGAGCAGGTCGACCGCTTCCGCTTCCACGAGGAGAACGAGCGGGTGATCGAGGCCGGCGGCCGGCCGGCCATCGGGCGGCCCTTGCTGCTCGGCATCACCAAGGCCTCCCTGTCGACCGAGAGCTTCATCTCGGCGGCGTCGTTCCAGGAGACCACGCGGGTGCTCACCGAAGCGGCGATCAGCGGCAAGGTCGACCTGCTGCGCGGGCTCAAGGAAAACGTCATCGTCGGCCGCCTGATCCCGGCCGGCACCGGCCTGCCCTACTACCACGACTTCCACATGGAAGAGGAAACCTACCTCGAGCCGGAGCCGGAGGACGAGTTCTACCTCGGCTTCCCCGACGAGGACATCCGCACCATGCCGGTGGCGGAGACCGAGCCGTCGTCGTCCTCGTCCTAGAACGCCATCGGCCCCTCCCTCTGCCGACTCCGTCGAGCGGAGGGAGGGGCGGGCACCTTCCTCAGCCCTGGATGCCGCCTTCGGTCATCGACCGCGGATCGAGTACGCGTTCGAGCTCCTCCGGCGGCAGGATCCGCCGCTCGGCGGCGATCTCGCGCACCGTCCGACCGCTGTTGAACGCTTCCTTGGCGATCGCCGCCGCCTGGTCGTAGCCGATGATCGGCGCCAGGGCGGTGCACATGGCGAGCGACTGCTCGACCAGGGCGCGCACCCGCTCGACGTTGGCCTCGATGCCGCGGACGCAGCGGGACTCGAAAATGCGCGCGCCGTTGGCCAGGACGTCGATCGACTGCAAGAGGTTGTAGGCCAGGACCGGCATCATGACGTTGAGCTCGAAGTTGCCGGACATGCCGGCGACGGCGATGGTGGCGTCGTTGCCGATCACCTGGGCGCAGACCATCAGCACCGATTCGGGGATCACCGGGTTGACCTTCCCCGGCATGATCGAGCTCCCCGGCTGCAGGCTGGGGATGGTGATCTCCCCCAGGCCGCAGCGCGGGCCGGAAGCCAGCCAGCGGACGTCGTTGGCCACCTTGGTGAGGGAGACGGCGATGGTCTTGAGGGCACCGGAGGTCTCCACCGCGGCGTCCTTGGCGGCCAGGGCTTCGAAGCGGTTGGGCGCCGGCACGAAGGGGTGGCCGGTGCTTTCCGCCAGCGTCGCGATCACCCGCTCGGCGAAGCCCGGGGGGGCGTTCAGGCCGGTGCCGACGGCGGTGCCCCCGAGGGCCAGCTCGGCCAGCCGCGGCTTGACCGCCGCCAGCCGCGCCAGGCCGTTCTCGATCTGCTGGGCATAGCCCGAAAACTCCTGCCCGAGGCGTATCGGCACCGCGTCCTGCAGGTGGGTGCGGCCGATCTTGACCACGTCATCGAAGGCTTCGGCCTTGGCCCGCAAGGCATCCGCCAGGCCGCGCAGGGCCGGCTCCAAGTGATCGACGACGGCGCCGTAGGCGGCGACGTGGATGGCGGTGGGGATGACGTCGTTCGACGACTGGCCGGCGTTGACGTGGTCGTTGGGGTGGACCGGTTTCTTCGACCCGATCTCGCCGCCGAGGAGCTCGATCGCGCGGTTGGCGATCACCTCGTTGGCGTTCATGTTGGTCGAAGTGCCGGAGCCGGTCTGGAAGACGTCGACCGGGAAGTGGTCGTCGAGCTTGCCCGCCACCACCTCCTCCGCCGCCTGCACGATGGCCTCGGCCAGCTTCGGATCGACGATGCCGAGCTCGCGGTTGGCCTGCGCCGCGCAGCGTTTGATCAGGCCCAAGGCGCCGATGAAGGCGCGCGGGAAGCGCAGCCCGCTGACCGGGAAATTGCGCCTCGCACGCTCGGTCTGGGCGCCGTAGTAGGCGCCGGCGGGCACCTCGACCGGCCCCAGGCTGTCGGTTTCCGTCCGGGTCGTGCTCATGAGAGACTCCTCCAGCAGATCACGGCGGGGAGACGCTCGTTCGTCAGCCCGCCGGGGTGGTCAGGATCGCCGCCGCGCCGCCGCGACGCCAGGCCATCGTACCGGAGGGCCGGGGGGGATTCCAGGTGCTCCAGACCGCTCGGCGATCAGATGTCAATCCCCAATCCTGTGAGAGCACCTCTAAGCGATCGCCTTTGCGACGGGGCGGTGATCGCCTTCGCCGCGTGGACGCTCTGCTGCTGGATCCTCACCGCTCTGGGGGGCGCCCTGAGAGGGCTGATCGCCGTCTATGCCGTCGTCGTCGTCGCCGCCGCCGTCGTTTTGTTCAAGGGCGTCGGCTCCCCGCCGGCGGTCCGGCCTCCCGTCGGCCTCGATCCGCTGCGTCTCACCTCGGCGCGGGTCGCCGCCGTCGCCGCCGGCCTCGCCACGGCGGGGGCGCTCGCCGCGGTGCTTCTCCTCGACCGTCAGCTCGACAATCTGCTGCCGTTCTGGTGGTGCACGGTGCTGCTGCTCGGGGCGGCGGCCTGGTGGGTCGTACGGCAAGAGGACCCTGCGCCGGCGGACGGCGGGGTGGCAGCGTTTCCTCCGCGGGCGGACGCGTGGGCCAGCCGGGCCGGGCTATGGGCCCTCGGCGTCGCCTGCGTCGTCCTGACCCTGGTCGCTCACCGGCCCGACGCCGACGACTCGGCCTACGTCGCCTTCGCGGTCTACGCCGCCGACCATCCCGATTGGCCGTTGTGGAGCAGCGATCCGATCTTCGGGCGGGAGGACTGGCCGCTCCTCCTGCCGGTCTACCGCCTGCACTCCTACGAGCTGGCGAACGGCGCCCTCGCCTACGTCAGCAAGATTCCGGCGATCTACTGCTTTCACGTGGTGTCGGCCGGCATCGCAGCCCTCTTCGTGCCCCTGGCCTTCGCCAGGCTCTTCCGCCTGCTGGCGCCCCGCCGGTGGCTGTGGACCACCGCCACCGCGGTGCTGGTGCTGATCGCGGCGGGGGACGTCCACCGCTGGTACGGCAACTTCGCCTTCGTCCGGATGTGGCAGGGCAAGGCGATCTTCCTCTCGGTCGTGCTGCCCTTGATCTACGCTTACGCCCTGCAGTTCGGCCGCCGGCCGACGTGGCGCGGCGGCATCCTCCTGGCGGCGGCGCAGATCGCCGCCGTCGGATGCACCTCCTCCGCCGTCTGGGCGGCTCCGGCCAGCGCGCTGGCGGCCGTAGCCAGCGCCGCCCCCTGGTCGCGCCGGGGGCTCGGGGTGCTCGCCCTCGGGACCTTGACCTCGGCCGCGGTCCTGGCGGCGGGCTGGCAGGTGCGGGACGACATGCAGGCGATCGTCCACTACTGGACCAGCAATCCCGCCATCGTGTGGGCCTCGAGCGCTCGCACCCTGCCGCCGGGGGAGCTCCTCTACCACGCCTTCACCACCGTCCTGGGGCGCGGCCGGCTGCTGATCTTCGCCGTCCTGTCGCTGTTGACCGCGTGGGCCGTCCTCCCCGCCGGCGTCGCCCGGCGTTTCGCCATCGCCATGCCGCTGGCCTCTTTCCTGCTGCTGCTCAATCCCTACCTGGCACACTGGATGGTGACCCACGTGATCGGGGGAGGGTACTGGCGCAGCATGTGGGTGCTGCCGATCCCGATCCTCATGACCCTCGTCTTGAGCGCTCCTCTCCACTGGTTTCATGGCGTCACCCGGCGACCAGCCGGCCGGTTGGCCGCCACGGCCTTGGTAGCGGCATTCGTCGCGCTGGTGCCTTCGCACAGCTCGCTCAGCGGCGAGAACCAAGTCGAGCTGAGCTGGCCGGGGCTCAAAGTGCCGCCGCTCGACTACCGTCTGGCAGCGGCGATCAACCGCAGCGTCGAGCCGGGGGCGACCGTCGTCGCGCCGCCGGACGTGAGCCTGTGGATTCCGACCTTCCACCACCACGCGTCGCCGTTGACGGTGCGCCACTACCAGGACTCCATCTACCTGCGGGCCGAGGACCTCGAATGGCGCCAGGCGATGACCGGCCTCGCCGGCGGCACGCCCCTGTCGTCCGGCGCCGTGGCCGACTTCGAGCGGGGTCTCGACCGCTTCGACGTCCGCGCCGTCTGCCTGCGCGACGGCGAGCCCGCTCCCCGGCTCAGGCGGGCCCTGCGCACTGCCCGCTTCGAGCGCACGCTCCGCCTGGCCGGCCACGAGATCTGGGTCCGTTCACCGGCTCGGCAGCAGGCTTGTCACCCTCATAGACGATCGAGTATGCTACCCCCTCCGGTGTAGGCACAGGCGACCAGCCGACACCAAGATTCGTGCGCGCTCCTGGCTGGAGCTGGAGTCGTCGAGGGCCGCCCATAGAGGGGCGGGCTCGAAAGACGGCTCGCGGGCGGCGTCCGTGAGCAACGGGCACATCGATCACGCTCGGAGGAGTATCCTGAACATGAAGGTTCTAGTGACGGGCATCGACGGTTACTTGGGGTGGGCACTGGCTCAGTATCTGGCGGCAAAAGGCCACGAGGTCGGCGGTGTCGACGCCTACTTCCGGCGCACCTGGGTGGCGGAGATGGGGAGCCAGAGCGCGACCCCCATCGCCGACATGCCGGTTCGCCTGCGCGCCTTCGAAGAAAGGTGGGGCAAGCCGCTGTTCTTCAAGGCGGGAGACCTTACGAACTGGGCATTCGTCAAGTCGGTCTTCGAGGAATTTCAGCCGGAGGCCATCGTCCACTTCGGCGAGTGTCCGTCCGCTCCCTTTTCCATGATCGACGTTCATCATACGACCTTCGTCCAGGTCAATAACGTCGTTGGTACGCTCAACATTCTTTATGCCATGCGGGACGTCGTGCCCGAAGCTCACCTGGTCAAGCTGGGCACCATGGGCGAGTACGGTACGCCGCAGATCGACATCCCGGAAGGATTCTTCGAGATCGAGTATCGCGGCCGGACCGATCGCCTGCCCTTCCCACGTCAAGCCGGCTCCTGGTACCACTGGAGCAAGGTTCATGGCAGCAACAACATCATGTTCGCCTGCAAGATTTGGGGTCTTCGAAGCACCGACATCATGCAGGGCGTCGTGTACGGCACCCGGATCGACGAGATGGGCGACGACGACCGCCTGCTCAGCCGGTTGGATTTCGACGAGAGCTTCGGGACCGCGATCAATCGCTTCTGCTGCCAGGCCGTCATCGGCGAGCCGCTCACGCCGTTCGGCCGCGGCCACCAGCGGCGCGGATTCCTGCCCTTGCGGGATTCCATGCAGTGCCTGACCCTGGCGATCGAGAATCCCCCGTCGCCGGGAGAGTACCGCGTCTTCAATCAGTTCGAAGAGACCTACGACGTCACCGAGCTGGCGCAGAAAGTGCAGAAAGTCGCCAACGAGCTGGGCATGAATACGACGATCCACCACCTGGAAAACCCCCGGATCGAGCTCGAGGAGCACTACTATCAGCCGGACCATCAGGGGCTGCTCGACCTGGGCTACCAGCCGACGCACGACATGGAGTCGGAGCTCCGGATCATGCTCGCCGACCTGGAGCGCCATCGCGCCAGAATCGAGGCGGTCAAGGACGTGCTCATCCCGGCGATCCGTTGGGACGGCAGCCGCCGCAAGTCCCAATTCATCGATTCCGTACCGCAACCCGATCTCGTCGGCCACTCGGCATAAGCGCCGACCTCTTCAAGGAGCGACCCGGAAGGTCCCTGCGCTATGCGAGAGATCCAGATCGTAGGACTGATCATCAGCGTCCTGCTGTTTCTCTTCGGCCTGTGGAGATACAAGAGCGGGCGATTCAGCAAACCGAGCTTCCTCATACTCCTCGGCCTTGCATCGGGCCTGCTGCTCCTGGCGCTTTATCCGGCGGCCGGCGATCTGGTCGCGACGCCGCTCCACATGGAGCGCTGGAATGCCGTTCTCTTCGTCTCAATCCTGCTCGCCTTCACCTTGATCCTGATTTCGCTGAACGTTGGTTTCAAGAACTCGAAAGCCATCAGTCAGTTGGTAGAACGGCTGGCCAAGGCTCGCTTCCGGGAAGAACATGGCGCGCACCACCGTGCGGCAGAAATCGCCGTGCTGATCCCGGCGTACAACGAAGAAGACAACATCGCCGGCGTTCTCGAGCGGATACCGAAGGAGATCCTCGGCCGGAAGGTACAAACCTTCGTGGTGGTCGACGGCGGTACCGACGGAACGGAGGAGATCGTACGGCGGATGGCCGTGCCGGTCGTCGTGCAGCCCATCAACCGCGGCGGCGGCGCCGCCTTGCGGGTAGGCTACCAGGTGGCCTTGGACTCGGGAGCGGACGTCGTAGTCACCCTCGACGCCGACGGCCAGCATCTGCCTGAAGAGATCCCAGCCCTCGTCGAACCCATCGTCAACGGAGAGGCAGATTTCGTCAACGGTTCGAGAGTGCTGGGCAGCTTCGAGATCGAGAGCAAGACGCGGGCGGTGGGAGTCGTCCTCTTCAACTGGTTGATCAGCTTGCTCATGGCCAAGCGCATCACCGACTGCTCCAATGCCTTCCGCGCCATCCGTGCCGACTATCTGCGGCGATTCACCCTCAACCAGGATCAGTTTCATACGTCGGAAGTCCTGATCGAGGCGATCAAGAAGGGTGCCCGCGTGAAGGAGGTTCCGATCACCATCCGGCGGCGACAAAGTGGCACCACCAAGAAGCCGCCCTCCCTGCGTTACGGCTGGGGATTCGCCAAGGCCATTGTGTCCACCTGGTTGAGGTAACGATGCGAGTTTGCGTTCTCACCAACGTGTACAATGCCAGCGGCGTGATTCGAGATTATCTGGATTCCCTCACGCGTCAAACCTTCCGTGATTTCGAGCTGCTGATCGTCGACGACGGCTCGACCGACGACACCGTGGAGATCGTGCGGGAATACGAGGACTCCTTGCGTATCCGCCTGCTCAAACTCCCTCATGTGGGCCTGAATGCCGCTCGGGCCAAGGGGATCGAGGCCGTGGACGCGGACGTTTGCATCATCTTGGACGCGGACGAGATCGCTGAGCCGGAGGCGATCGCCGGCTTTGTAGAGCCCTTCGTCGCCGATCCCGGCGTTGGTGCCGTCGGCGGAAAGCTCGAAGCATGGGGCGACGGCTGGGTCGTAGCCGGCACCCGCGTCATGCGCGATGCAGTCTTCCGCTTGCGCCGGGCGCGGCGGCAAGGGGACGAGGCTTGGGTTATCCCCGGCGGCTGCCTGGCGGTTCGACTCAAGGCCGTTCGCGACGTCGGGGGGTTTACCTTCAAAGACGGGGTGGCCGACGACTACGACATCTGCTGGCGCTTGCGCAAGGCCGGCTGGAAATTGAAGACGAAGAACACGATCGTCGTTCACCACCGCGAACCGACGACCCTCAAGAAAGTCTTCCTGCGCAAGCGCGATGCGGGAATGCATGCCGTCCGTACGTTCTGGCATCATAAGAAGATGCTCCTCGACTGGCGATCGCTCGGCGCGCTCTATCCCGCCGGCATCGTCGGGGCGGCCATCTGGCAGCCGTGGCTTGGCCTGGCATTGATCGCGGGAACGCTGCTCGGCGCCCAGGTCCTTTTCTGGCCCACCCGCGCGACCCTGCGCGAGAAACTGTGGGGCTGGATCCTTCTCAACGTCTACAGCTCCGGCTACACGATCGGCTTCTTCACCGAGCTCCTCCGAGCGACGGTCGGATCGAGCGCGGTAGCCAGGCGATAGCCGCACCGATGCCTCCAGGCCCCGGAACTTCCTACGTCAAGTGAGCTCAACGTGCGCCAGATCTTGATTACCGGTGGAGCCGGCTTCATCGGCAGCCACCTGACCCGAACGCTTTTGGAAAGAGGCGACGCAGTTTCCATTCTAGACAACCTCAGCACCGGACGCCTGGAGAACGTCGACGACTTCATCGGGCACGAGCGCTTCTCCTTCGCATTCGACGACATCCGCAACGAGCAAGTACTCGACCGGCTGGCGAGCCAGGCGCACGTGATCGTCCACCTGGCTGCAGCCGTCGGCGTCGAGCTGGTCGTGGAACGACCCGCCGAAACCATCGAGACCAACGTCTTGGGAACGCACCTCGTACTCGAAGCGGCGCGGCGCTATCGGTGCAGGACGCTGGTCGCCAGCACCAGCGAGGTCTACGGCAAAGGCGTACGAATTCCCTTCGACGAAGAAGACGACCTCCTTCTGGGCCCGTCGAGCCGCAGTCGCTGGTGCTACGCCGCAAGTAAGCTTCTAGACGAGTTCCTGGCCTTGGCGACCTACCGCGAATACGAGCTTCCGGTAACCATCATCCGCTTCTTCAACACCGTGGGGCCGGGGCAGACGGGACGCTACGGCATGGTCATCCCGCGTTTCGTCGGCCAGGCGCTGCGCGGGGAACCGCTGACCGTCTATGGCAGCGGAATGCAGAGCCGTTGTTTCTGTCACGTGGCCGATACGGTGGAGGCGGTTCTTGCCATCATCGACGCCAGCGACAGCACGGCCGGCCAGATCTATAACGTCGGCTCGACGAACGAGATCAGCATCAACGCCCTGGCCCAGGCAGTGATTGAACGAAGCGACAGTGCGTCGACAATCAAGAGAATTCCTTACAACGAAGCCTATGGGCCCGGCTTCGAAGACATGGAACGTCGCGTTCCCAAGGTGGACAAGATCCGGGGCGCCGTGGGCTGGACGGCGAACCGTACCCTTGAAGAAATCTTGGACGACGTCATCGACTACGAGCGGAAGAGGTTGCGCAGGCCTGAACAGCGGCATGGCCGGTAAGCTGAGCACACTCGCGGCAGTCGCTGCCATTCTCGCCCTTGGACTTCCGATCGCGCTTGCCAAGCCCAGCCCGCTGCCGCCCGACGCAGCGTTGTATCTGGCCACCGGAAAGAATCTGGCTGCAGGTAAGGGCCTCGTAGACGGAGGGGGTGATCTCTTCCTGGTACGACCAGGGCTCTTTCCAATCCTTCTCGGGGGTTCTTTCTGGCTCTTCGGCGCCTCCCTTGGCAGCGCTCTCTATGTGACGAAGTCCTTTGCGGTGCTGCTTCTCGGAATGGTGTATTTGCTTGCCAGGCGGCTCGCTGACGCTCGGGTAGGGTTCCTGGCGGCGATACTGGTCGGAAGCGCAAGGTACTACTTCATATTCCCGACGCGGATTCTGCTCGACGGCGCACATGCCGCCTTGATGCTGGCCACTCTTTATCTGGTCGTCCGTGCCATGGACGGCCGGTCGCGGGCCGGCTTGGCGCTGGCCGGATTCCAGCTGGGCGTAGCCTTTCTCCTCAAACAAACGGCAGTGTCGTTTCTGGGTCTGCCGCTGGTCTTGGCGCTTCTGGTGCCGGAGTATCGCGAGTGGGGAATCAAGTTTTGGAACGGCCTGATTCTCTTCGGCCTCTCCTTCGCTCTAGCGGTGTTGCCCTGGTGGGCGTACACCTTTCTAGTCACCGGTCAGGTGCATTTGCTGAACGATCAGGGGTATGAGCCCGCGTCGCCACAAGTTCTGGCCGTCGCCCTGGCGCTGCTCGCGGGATTGAGCTTGCTTCTTATCGATCCGCGGCGGCCGGCAGGTTTCGTACGTAAACTTGGCGGGAATCGGTGGCTGGCCCAGGAGCATTCGGTTCAGGCGGCACGTCTCCTCGGCCTGGGCGTGCTCGTGAGCTATCTGCTGGGGATCTGGCTGGGTCTTGGAGGGCGCTTGGGTGGACTTGCCGAGCATGCCTTGCACGTTCCGAATTACTTCGTCTCAACAATCCTCTCCGGGTGGCGGGGGCAACCACTCCTGGCGTTGGCCCCGCCGGCTTGGCTCCTCATCGCATATCACGCGGCAAAGGGAAGGAAGCAGGATCGTGTGCTGTTGCTGTCGGCATCGCTCTACCTGCCTCTTCTTCTGTTGATAAGCAAGCCTGCCCCTCTGACCTGGGGGCCGCGGCATTGCATCGTCTTGTATCTCTTGTCGTACGTTGCGATGGCAAGGACCGCATTTCTTGGCGTCGATTTTTTCTGTACGTCCCTTCGCAAAGCATCGTGGATGCCGTGGCTGAACAGATTGGGACCGAAGGCGGCTCAGGCGATGCCAGTGGTGACTCTCGTCGTCGCGTTCGCATTCTCCGCCGAGAGCGCGTTTGGACACCTCCGTGAGCATAATCGTCGCAACTCCACGTCCAGCTGCAGCAGGAGTGGGCAGCGCGTCATCGATGCAGCAACGTGGATTGAGCAGAACCTGCCGCCGGATAGCAGGATCATGGCAACGCCGTTCCTGGTGAATGCAGTGAGCTTCTTCACGCCGTCAACG
>RFGL01000204.1 GCA_003697015.1 Acidobacteriota bacterium
CGACCCACCGCCGCCGCCGCCTCCGCCGCCGCCGGAGCACCACGATCCCTCGGAGCTGCCGGCGTGGGTACCGCGGTATCCCACCGCCAGCGACCTCGAAGTGCCGATGGCGAGAACCGCCCCGCGCGCCATCGCCGGCGCCTACACCTTCACCACCACCGACGAGCCGGCGGCGGTGCTGGCCCACTACCAGCGCCTGCTCGAGGGCGCCGGCTACGGCATCGAACGGCAGATGGTGCCCGGCCACGGCGGGCGGCTGATCGCCCTGCTCGACGGCGGCCGGCGCAACGTCAACGTCGCCGCCAGCTCGGCGGACGGCCCCACCAAGGTCGTGGTCCAGTACCAGGAGCGGCGCCAGCCGCCGCCGCCGCCCGAAGAAGAGGCTGCGACCGCCGGCCCCTCAGGCGGGTAGCGCCACCGCACGGCGCTCGGGGATCAGGCAGGAGCCGGCATCGCAGGGCTGGTAGGTGACGACGAGCCGCGGCGACCCGCCCGTCGGCCGCGCCCGGCCGGTGATCTCGACGCGCCCTTCGTAGAGCGCTGCCGGAGGCTGCCCCGGCACCAGCTCCTTCTCCACCGCCGGCGGCCAGGCGACGTCGCGCAGCTCCAGGTCTTCCCCCTCCAGCCGGCTGGGAAAGCCGCCGCCGCCCTCGGGCGCGTAGACGTGCCAGCCGCCGGCCAGCTGCAGGCGCAGGGTGAAGGGGATCCAGCCGCCGTCGCCGGCCTCGCCGCACTCGACGGCGACCGCGACCGGACCTTCCTCGCCGGCCGCCGGCGACGGCGGCGACGGCGCGGCGGCGGTGCCCGCCGCCGTCTCCTGGTAGCGCTTGATCGCCAGCGCCAGCATGCGGGTGGCGTCGGCCTGCTGCTCGGCGAGACCGGCGAAGGCGCGCAGGGTGCCGGCGGCCTTCTCCAGCCAGCGGCGCTCGCCGCTCAGCCGGTAGAGGTCGATCAGGTTCAGCGCCGCCACCGCGTTGGCCGACGGCAGGGCGCCGTCGAAGATCTCCTTGCTGCGCACCATCACGTCCGCTGCGGCGCTGGTGAAGAAGCCCCCCTCCTGCCGGTCGCCGAGGCGCTCGATCTGCTCCTCGGTGAGCTCTTCGGCGGCGTCGCGCCAGCGCCGGTCGGCGCCGCCCTCGGCGAGCTCGAGCAGGCCGCGGACGAGGAAGGCGTAGTCGCTGAGAAAAGCCGGCTGGTGGGCCCGCCCGCGGCGCCAGACGTGGCAAAGGGGGCCGCCCTCCGGGCGCAGCTCGTCGAGGACGAAGCGCGCCGCGCGCTCCGCCTGGGCGATCATCCCCGGCTCCTCGAGCAGGCGCCCGGCCTGCGCCAGGCCGGCGATCGCCATGCCGTTCCAATCCGCCAGCACCTTGTCGTCGGTCAGCGGCCGCGGCCGCGTCTCCCGCGCCGCCAGCAGGCGGGCGGCGAGGGGCTCGATCTCCGCCGACAGCCGCTCGCGGCTCATCCGCCGGCGTTCGGCCTGCACGGCGAGGGGCTGCGGCAGGTGGAGAACGTAGTGCTCCCGCTCGAAGAACGGCGGGCCGTCGAAGCCGAAGATCGGTGCCAGGAAGGCCAGGTCCTCCGCCGCCAGCACCGCCTCCAGCTGCGCCCGGGTCCAGACGTAGTAGCCGCCCTCGAAGCCGTCGGTCTCGGCGTCGATGGCACTCCACAGCCCGCCCTCCTCGCCGCACAGCTCGCGCTCCAGGAAGGCCGCGGTCTGACGCACCACCCGGGCGTAGTCCGCCTCGCCGCTGCGGCCGTAGGCCCGGGCGTAGATCGCCAGCAGGTGGCCGTTGTCGTAGAGCATCTTCTCGAAATGGGGGATCTTCCACTCGCGGTCGGTGGCGTAACGGTGAAAGCCGCCGCCGAGCTGGTCGTAGATGCCGCCCCGCAGCATGTGATCGAGGGTGACGTCGAGCATCCGCGCCGCCTCCGCGTCGTCGGCGGCGAAGGCGTCGAGCAGATAGAGGTTGGCGTGGGAGGGGAATTTGGGCGGCGGGCCGAAGCCGCCGTGCTCGTCGTCGAAGCGCGCCGCCAGACCGCGCAGGGCGCGCTCCGCCACCGACGCCGGCGGCACCATGCCCGCCACCCCGCGCAGCTCGAGGAAGCGGCGTATCGCCGCCATCAGCTCGTCGGCCTGCATCTCGACCTCGGCGCGGCGCCGGCGCCAGGCCTCCGCCAGGCCGCGCAGCACGTCGCGGAACGCCGGCAAGCCATGGCGCGGGGTGGGGGGGAAGTAGGTGCCGGCGTAGAAGGGCTTGAGCTCCGGCGTGAGGAAGACCGAATTGGGCCAGCCGCCGTGGCCGGTGAGCAGCTGGGTGGCGTTCATGTAGATCTCGTCGACGTCCGGGCGCTCCTCGCGGTCGACCTTGATGCTGACGAAGTGCTCGTTGAGGAGCGCCGCGGTCTCCGGGTCGGCGAAGGACTCGCGCTCCATCACGTGGCACCAATAGCAGGTCGAGTAGCCCACCGAGAGGAAGATCGGCTTGTCCTCGGCCTTCGCCTTGGCCAGCGCCTCCTCCCCCCACGGATGCCAGTCGACGGGATTGCTCTGATGCAGCAGCAGGTAGGGGCTGGTGCTGGCGGCGAGACGGTTCTTGGGGGCGTCGGAAGGGCTGCTCACGGCGGTCTCCTGGTTGGGCGGTTGGGGCTCACGGCCCATGATACCCGCCGCCGTCCGATCGCCGCCGATTCCCCCCTCTACTCGGCGAGCTCGGGCCGGCCGGCGACGAGCTCGAGGGCCTCGGGATTGGCGAGGGCCTCGCGATTCTTCACCGGGCGGCCGTGGACCACGTCGCGCACCGCCAGCTCGCTGAGCTTGCCGCTGCGGGTCCGCGGCAGATCGGCCACCTGCAGCACCTTGGCCGGCACGTGGCGCGGCGAGCACTCCTTGCGGATGCGCTGCCGGATCGCCGTCGCCAGCCGCTCGTCGAGGGTCACGCCGGGACGCAGGACGACGAAGAGCACGATGCGCTGATCCCCCTGCCACTCCTGGCCGATGGCGAGGCACTCCACCACCTCGTCGAGCTGCTCGACGACGCGGTAGATCTCGGCCGTGCCGATGCGCACGCCGCCGGGATTCAAGGTGGCGTCGGAGCGGCCGTAGATCACCAGGCCGCCGCCGGGGCGCAGCTCCACCCAGTCGCCGTGGGTCCAGACGCCGGGGAAACGCTCGAAGTAGGCGGCGCGGTAGCGGCTGCCGTCCTCGTCGCCCCAGAAGCCGAGGGGCATCGACGGGAAGGGACGGGTGCAGACCAGCTCCCCCGGCTCCCCGACCAGCGGCCGGCCGGCGGGGTCGTAGACCTCGACCGCCAATCCGAGGCTGCGGCATTGGATCTCGCCGCGCCGCACCGGCGCCGTCGGATCGCCGAGCATGAAGCAGCCGACGATGTCCGTACCGCCGGAGATCGACGCCAACTGCACGTCCCCCTTGACCCGCTCGTAGACGTAGTCGAAGCTCTCCGGCGCCAGGGGCGAGCCGGTGGAGGTGATCAGCCGCAGCGCCGGCAGGGCGTGGCCGGCGGCGGGATGAGCGCCGCGCTTGCGCAACGCGTCGAGGTACTTGGCCGAGGTGCCGAAGAGGGTCATGCCCTCGGCTTCGGCGTAGTCGAAGAGGATCTCCGGGTGGGGATGGAAGGGGTTGCCGTCGTAGAGCAGGAGGGTGGCCTCGCGGGCCAGGGCCGAGACCAGCCAATTCCACATCATCCAGCCGCAGGTGGTGAAGTAGAAGACCCGGTCCCCGGGCCTCACGTCGCAGTGCAGGGCGAGCTCCTTGAGGTGCTCGAGCAGGGTGCCGCCGGCGCCGTGGACGATGCACTTGGGGGCGCCGGTGGTGCCGGAGGAGTAGAGCACGTAGAGCGGGTGGTTGAAGGGCAGGGAGGCGAAGTCGATCGGCGCCGGGTCGTAGGCGGCGACGAAGTCGTCGAGCAGACGGGCCTTGGGCAGGGCGGCCGCATCGATCGGCGGGCCGGCGTAGGGCACCAACAACACCCGCTCGAGGGAGGGCAGGCCGGCGACGACCCGGCGCAGCTTGTCCTCGAGGGCGAAGACCTTGCCGCCGTAGACGTAGCCGTCGGCCGCCAGCAGCACCTTGGGACGCACCTGGCCGAAGCGGTCGAGTACCCCCCGGACGCCGAAGTCGGGGGAGCACGAGGTCCAGATCGCCCCCAGGCTGGTGCTGGCGAGCATGGCGATCACCGCCTCGGGCAGGTTGGGCAGGTAGCCCGCCACCCGATCGCCGGGGCCGACGCCGGCGTCCCGCAGGGCCTGGGCGAGGACCGACGTGCGGTCGTAGAGCTCGGCCCACGACAGGCGGCGGCGCCAGCGCTCCTCGCCCCAGAACACCACGGCGTCGCCGGGGTCGTCGCGGCGGCGCAGCAGGTTGCGGGCGAAATTGAGCTCCGCGGCGGGGAAGAACCTCGCCCCCGGCATGCGGTCGCCGTCGGCGAGCACCGGAGCGTCCCAGCCGCGGCCGGCGATGGCGGTGACGTCGCGCACCTCGCGCCAGAAGGCCTCGTTGTGGCGCAGGGAGACGTCGTAGAGCTGGGCGAAGCTCCGCACGCGGAGACCGAGGCGCCGCCCCAGCCGCGCCATGAAGGCCGTCGCCAGGCTGCTGCGCACCCGTTCCGGGTCGGGCCGCCAGAGGACGGTCATCGCCGCTCCGGCCCCGCACGGCCCGCCGGGCGATCGGCCGCGGCTCGCACCTAGTCCTCCCAGATCGCCACCGCGAAGCGGCCGCTGGCGTCGGCGGCACCGCGGAACATGCCGGGGGTGTTGAAGACCAGCACCGTAGTGCCCCAGCGGTCGACGCCGATGACGCCGCCGTCCCCGGGCTCCAGCACCCCCTCGATCACCGCCCGCGCCGCCTCCTCCAGGCTCTGGCCGGCGTAGGCCATGCGGTGGGCGACGTCGACGGCGACGGTGTTGCGGATGAACTGCTCCCCCTTGCCGGTGGCGGAGATGGCGCAGGTGGCGTTGTCGGCGTAGGTGCCGGCACCGATCACCGGCACGTCGCCGACGCGGCCGAAACGCTTGTTGGTCAGGCCGCCGGTGGAGGTGGCGGCGGCGAGATTCCCCGCGCGGTCGAGCGCCACGGCACCGACCGTGCCGTGCCCCTCCCCCCCCTCGCCGCGCTCGCGGGCCAGGGCGCGCTGCCAGGCGTCGTAGCGCTTCTGGGTGAAGAAGTACTCCTGGTCGACCCGCTCCACCCCCATCTCGGTCGCGAACTGCTCGGCGCCGGCGCCGACCAGGAAGACGTGACGGCTGTCGGTCATCACCAACCGCGCCAGGGTGATCGGATTCTTGACCGTGGTCAGGCCCGATACCGCGCCGGCGGCGCGGGTACGACCGTCCATGATCGCGGCGTCGAGCTCGTGGGTGCCGGCGTTGGTGAAGACCGCCCCCTTGCCGGCGTTGAACTGCGGCGCGTCCTCCATGAAGCGCACCACCTTCTCCACCACCTCGAGGCTCGGCGCCCCTTGCTCCAGCGCCTCGCGACCGAGGCTCAAGGCCTGGCGCAGGGCGTCGAAGTACTGCGCCTTCTCTTCCTCCGGGATGTCCTTGGGAATCACCCCCGCCCCGCCGTGGATGGCGATCGCCCACTCCTGGCGGGCCGGCTCCGGCTCCTCCGCCCCCTCCCCCTCCGGTGCGGCGGGCGGCCGGGCGCAGGAGACGGCGAGCAGGAGAGCGACGAGAATCGAGCTGCGAGCGGCTGTCATCGGCATGTCCTCCGTGTCGGGCTCGGTCGGCGGTGGCCGCGACGTCGCGGCGTGGCGACCGGCTTGGGCGCCGGCCGGGGTCGCGGCCGGCTTCGCCGCGGCCCCGGCAGGGAAGATTACCAGCCCGGCCGACGGATCATGCCGGCTGGCGGGAGGGTTCCGGCGGTGGCTGGGAAAACCAGGCGCGGAAGCTCAGGGCGGCCCACAGAAGGATCGGCGCCCAGACCTCGGAGAAGGGGTACCAGAGGGGCACCGGCACGCGATGACCGAGGGCCTGGCTGAAGTAGGCGACGGCGTAGAGGGCGTGGTAGGCGGCGAGCAGAGCCAGGGCGACGGCGAGGCGCAGCAGGCGCGGGCGCCAGGCCATCCGCGGCGTAGCGAGGAAGAGGGCGGCGAGCAAGACCACCCCCTCCCAACTGCCGCGCAGACCGTAGCGCGACAGCACCCGCAGCGGCCGGCCGCGCCGGTCGAGGGTGAGCTCCTCCGCCTGCAGGTCGCCGTGCTCGTCGACCTCGAGGCGCACCGTCATGCCGCGCAGCTCGAAGCCGGCGCCGGCCAGGCCGGCGACCAGGCGGCTGTACTGCGGCGCCACCCAGGGCCAGGCGAGGGCCAGGGCGAGCACCAGCAGCGCCGCCCGGCCGACGAAGAGAGCGCAGGATCGGGTCGCCGGCCTCATCGCGCCGCCTGCGTCGCCTGCGGCCGCGCCAGCTCGAGCACCCAGAAGAGCCACAGGGCGACCGCCGCCAGCATCACCAGCGGCTGCCACAGCAGGATGTGCATCTGCTCGAAACGCGACGGCCACCACAGGCCGATGAAGTAGAGGCTGACCAGGCGCAGCAGATTGACCAGGAAGAGGCCGCCGACCCCGACCGCGGCGCCGAGCAGCTTGTCGCGCCAGCGGCAGGGATAGGCGAAGACCGCCGCCAGCACCAGCAACATCGGCTGCAGGGCGGTGCAGGCGGGGATGATCTCGAAGGTCAGCCCCGGGCCGTAGACGTAGGCCCCGCCGGCCTGCGCCGGCTTGCCCACCGCGGTAAGCGCCGCCGCCGTCAGCTTCGCCACCAGGGCGATCAGCCGCGGTTCCAACCAGCTCGCGGCTCCCAGCACCGCCAGCGCCGAGAAGAGGGCGATCCAGAAGACGAAGACGGCCCACGCCCGCCACACCGCCCGATGCCGCGCCAGCACCGCCCGCACCCTACCCCCGCGCCGGGAAGCGGCGCGACGGGACGAGCGCACCTGGCCCTGGCGTCGCATGGTCGTAGCCCCAGTCTACCCCACCCCTCAGCGCCCGTCACGCCGGCCTGAACAGCACTACGATGCACCGGCGTCTGCAGAGCGCCGCTTGGTCACCGGCCGTGAGCCGGCCCGCAGATGCGGGCGGTGCTACCGACCACTTGACATCCCCCCTTCAAACGGACATGGTGCCGTCGAGACTCGTGGACTCGGAGGATCCATCGTTGCGACGCCGCAAGGGCCCAGGCCGCTCCAACTCCGCTGCGGATAGCTTCTACAGCGAGGTCGTTGCCTCCATCCACATCCCACATGACGGCGAGCGGCTCAGCTACCTCTCGTATCTCGCCCTAGCCGAAGATCTTCGATCCAACGACGAGGCAGCGGTAGTTGACCAGCACTTCACCCGCAAGCTGCTCCAGTGGCTGGGCTATGACGAGAGCGACTGGATCTACAATCGGCCTCCGCGAGATACCGCCACCCAGGCGGTGCCCGACTACCGGGTCATACCGCGTGGCCTTCCCGCCTTCATCGTCGAGGACAAGAACACGACCGAACGGTTCACCCGACGCCATGTCGAACAACTGCGTCGATACGTTGCGGGGACCTCGGGCTACGCGATCTGGACGAACGGTCGCGAAGTCATCGGACTGAGGTTCCCCGCCCAAGGGGAACCGGAAATCCTCGCACGCTTCCAGGTTCTTCCGCTGCCCGATGGCCTGGCGCAAGAGGCCAGCATCGCCAACCTTCGCGAGCTCTTTCACTGCCAGCGCTACACGGAGTTGCCAAAGATTCTTGAGCGTATCTGCGTCGACGAAGACGAATGGGAGCGAACGGACGTCTCGACTCCGGAAGCACGAGAAAAGTTCATAAGCAGCACCAAGGGCATCCTGTCGCGGTTGAGCCTTGCAGCGCGCGCAGGCATTGATCACGCTCTCGCTGAAACCAACCTGGCACGCCAGGAGCTGGCACGAATCGAGCGGGCCTTGGAGAACGAACTCGATGGATTGATCGACAGCCTGAAACGCGGCGCGCACCGCGGACGAGAACTTGACGATCTGGCCAACGGCCTGCGCCACTTGATCTCTCGCCCCATGGAAATCACCGAGGATCGGATCGAGAGCTTACGTCCCGCTACGGTCGCGCAGTACCAGAACGAAATCGCCTGGGAGCGCTACAAACAGGTGGTAATCGAGCTATCGATGGAATATCGCGAAGCGGACCTGCAGTGGGCCGAAGCACGTCGCGTCACCACGGCAGCTGAAGTCTGGAAGACCCGCCACAAAGTTATCGAATCTGAAGCGACTACGGAAGAGCAGCGTTTACAGGCATACGCCGAGCAGGTTGCCTACGCTTTCTTTCTTAGACTTCTCTCGGCACGTATCTTGGAGGATCGCGGCCTTCTCCCCCGCTTGATATCGGACGGCGGCCTCGCCCGTTGGCGAGCATTGCTTCACTCTCAGCTTGAACTGCTTGGAGACACGGAAGCGATAGAGCTCTTGCCCGAGGCACTCTTAGCGATTCTTTACCGAAAAGTCTCACGCTGCTACCGGCACTTCTTTAGCCAACCGGTCTTCGACTGGTTTGAACCAGACGAATATCTTCTGGCGCGAGCTCTTGCCGTGCTATCGGAGTTCGATTTCCGTACCATACAAGAGGACATTCTAGGCTTCACCTACGAAGCCTACATCGACGAGGTCGCGCGTGGAAAGAAAGGTCACTTTCTTACCCGCGCCGAGCTTGTGGAGCTGATACTCTCCGAGGCTGGCTACGAAGGCAGACAAGTCTTGGGCCGTCGCCTTCTTGACCCGGCGGCGGGCTCTGGAAGTTTTCTGGTCCAGGCCGCACGACGGCTGCGCCTAGCAATCTATTCCTCTGAGGGCATCGCGCCGGACGACGAGTCGGCGGAGCCGGCCGCCAGGATCCGTGCCGCGCGAGCCTATCTGACTTATCTGCAACGTGACCTCGTCGGAATGGAAATCAACCCGTTCAGCTGCTACTTGGCCGAGCTCAACCTGTATATCCAAGCTCTTGACGACGTGATCTACCTCTTTCAACAAACGGGTGAAGTGACGGAGATCGATCGATTCAGGATCTACAATACGAACAGCTTGGAGCTTCCCCATACCGTTCTGTACGACACGGATCCCGATCTCGAGATCAAAAAGACGTCCTTGGACGAAGCTTGGAACGTCAAACACGACGGAAGGGAGTTTTTTCACTACGTCGTCGGCAATCCACCGTACGTCAACCGCGGCATCGTCACAGACGCACCGAGTTACGATGCGATACCCTTCTACAGACAGGTACTGTCTGGGGACTCGAATACCTTCCTTCTTTTTCTCGCCCTGGCTCAGCACTACACGAGCATCGGAGGCGTGTTGTCCTACGTCGTTCCCATCAATCTTCTCGGAGACGCGTCGGCGATGGCAGCTCGCTCCGTTTTTGACTCTGAGGAGTGGCACGTCGAGAGCGTGGTTCGCTTCTACCGCCGCAACGTTCTCTTTTCTGGGGTATTGCAGCGGGTCTGCGTCTTCACCGCGCGCCGCTCTCGAACGAAGCCGGAGGTCGTTCATTTGCGCGGTGGTACCACAGTGAGTGAGGTCCGAAGGTCGAGCTTCCAGGCACGCTATGACGACGTCACCAAGGCCTCACCCGACGAGCTCAACGGGCGTTGGAAACGCTCCTGGCTTTGCGTGCCGGCCGAGATTCACTACCGCATCTGGCACCAGCTGCGCCGGCGCGTGGTTACGGACGTCGAGCGTCTGGCCCGCGGCCGCATCGTGTTCCAGCAGGGTGACGTGAACAAGACTCGCACCAGGGTTTTCCGCCGCCAAGCGGCAAGCGAGCACAGTCTGCCGATCACCTGCGGCTCGCAGGTGGTGGATTTCGGTCCATGGAAGCGCGACGCATTCATCGATCCGACGATCGATCCCAAGGCCGCCGGCTTGACCGGACAGCGGCTGAGGGACGCCCTGCGCGAGCGGGCCGAGCGCATCGAGCGCGTCCGCGAGCTCGACCACGAGGAAGCCGTCTTTTGTCTCAAAGACAACGTCGGCATGGAGCCTGTAAGGCCTATCCGCGGCGCTCTGTATACGCGCAGCCCGGACCACCGTTTCCTTCTCGACCACACCCTGCAGATCGGCTATGCCTCCACGGCGGCTGACAACGAGCTGGTGCGAGCGGTCTTCGGTCTGCTCACCAGCGTCGTTTCGAGCTACGTCTTGCAGCTCTTCTCGACGAATGCCCACGTCACTACCAACGAGCTGCTGCGCACGCCGGTCCCGCCCCTTGGCGAACGGGAACTGGCCGCGTTGGCGGAGGCCGCGGAAGCGCTCCAACGAGCTGGCGAGAATCTCCACCGGCAACTCGAAAGCCACAGCGCCCGACTCTGGCTGTCCGAGATCACCCTCG
Organism: Acidobacteriota bacterium; assembly: GCA_003697015.1. Taxonomy (GTDB): domain Bacteria; phylum Acidobacteriota; class Thermoanaerobaculia; order Multivoradales; family J023; genus J023. The sequence continues at coordinate 10,359 of RFGL01000204.1, forward strand.
ATGGACCTGCATTCTTGCGCAGATCAGGCCTCCGCACCACCAGCATCGACGTCATGATCCGGCGCCGGCGTTTGACCCGACCCGAGCACCACGGCTGGAAGGTTTCTCGTCTGCTGCGCAGTGGCGAGCTCGAGGCGGTCGATGATGGTGACCTCCAGCAAACTCTGACATTGCTCCTCGGGCAGCTCAATCGGTCCTTTGACCGGGTGCAGCACGAAGAATTGTTACCCGCAGAGAGCGACGTTCCCCGGTTTCTCGATCTGATCGCGCGGGGTCAGGCCGTCTGCGAGAACGCCTACGAGCGTTTTCTGCACGCCCGTGCACAACTTGATCGCTTGGCGTTCACGCTGTATGGAGTCAGCTCCAGCGCGTGGCAGCGGGCGATGATCGAAGGCGTACCTTGGGCCGTCGAAGGAAGGGAGGAGAGCGCTCGATTGGCGAAGATCCTCTTCGGCTGACACGGCGGCGCCGCTGCGGTCTGCGGCGGCCTCCGGCCCGCGGCGGCGGGCCGGAGGTAGGACGTGACGGCGCCCTGCTCAGGCCACGAGCTCGGCGCGGGCGAAGAAGAAGGCGGTTTCGAGGGCGGCGTTGGCGTCGGAGTCGCTGCCGTGGATGGCGTTTTTCTCGATCGAGGAGCCGTGCTGGCCGCGGATGGTGTCGGCCGGTGCCTTGGTGGCGTCGGTCGGGCCCATGACGTCGCGCAGGTGCTGGACGGCGTTCTCCCGCCGGAGGGCGGCGACCACCACCGGGCCGGAGGTCATGAAGGCGACCAGGCTGTCGAAGAAGTCTTTGCCGGCATGGACCTCGTAGAAGGCCCGCGCCTGGGCCGGGGTCAGGTGCAGCTTCTTGAGTCCGCGGATGGTGAAGCCTTCCGCTTCAAGACGGGCGAGGATGGTGCCGGTGGCGCCGGCGGCGACGGCATCGGGCTTGATGATGGTCAGGGTGACGTCGGACATGGTCGGTACTCCTCGGGTTCAACGCCCCGCGAGGGGGCGGCATGGTGCGTACGTTGCGGGCGCTGCGGCGCCGGGCCGCGGCGAGGCGCGGCGGGACGGTGCGCCTGGGCGCCGGTCGGCGCCGGATCCTACGCCATCGGGGCGCCGGCGTCATCCCGCCCGTCGCCCTCCCCCTCGCCGTCGTCGCCGAGGGGCTCGAGGTCGCCGCCGGCGCTGCCCAGCCAGTAGCTGCGACCGGCGGTCTCGAGGCGGCCGGCGGGACCGAGGAGGACCGCCCGGCCGGCCGGGATCCCCAAGCCCCAGGAGACCCCGGGGTGCGCCAGCAGACGGCGCAGGCGGCGGTCGTTGCCGGGCTCGAAATTGGTCTCCACCACCCCTCCGGCCAGCCAGCCGAAGCCGGCCAGGGTGGCGCCGCCGTAGAGGCTGCGGACGACGCTGCCGGCGGCCTGGGCGGCGGCGGCGATCGCCACCACCACGCCGCCGTCGCGCAGGCGCTCCTCGATCGCCTCCAGGCAGGGGCTGCCGGCGAGGGCGCCGATCAACTGCTCGGCGACGCCGCCGCCGAGGTAGATGGCGGCGGCGCCGGCCAGGCGCCGGCGGTTCTTGCCCCGCCGGGCGTCGCGCCGGCGGTAGATCGGCACGATCTCGGCGCGGCGGCCGAAGTATTCGTCGAGGTAGATGGCGAAGTGGCGGCCGTAGTCGGCCGAACCGCTGGCGGCGGGCACGAAGCCGACCTCCCCGGCCGGCGGCAGCTTGGCGATCCAGGCGCGGTCGGCGGCCTCGGTCTCGCCGAAGGTCAGCTCGCCGCCGCCGATCAGCACCAGCCAGCCGTCGCCGGCCGGACGCGCCAGCCTCACCGGCGCAGCACCCGCGCCATGGTCGATCCGATCTCGGCCGGCGACTCGACCACCGTCACCCCGGCCGCGCGCAGCGCCTCCATCTTGGCGGCGGCGGTGCCGGTGCCGCCGGAGATGATCGCCCCGGCGTGGCCCATCCGCCTCCCCGGCGGCGCCGTGCGGCCGGCGATGAAGCCGACCACCGGCCGCTCGTAGTGGCGCTCGATCCAGGCCGCCGCCTCCTCCTCGGCGCTGCCGCCGATCTCGCCGATCAGCACCACCCCGGCGGTGTCGTCGTCCTCGGCGAAGGCCGCCAGCACGTCGATGAAGCTGGTGCCGTTGACCGGATCGCCGCCGATGCCGACGCAGGTCGACTGGCCGAGCCCGGCGTTCGACAGCTGCCACACCGCCTCGTAGGTCAGGGTGCCGGAACGGCTGACCACGCCGATCCGGCCCGGCCGGTGGATGTGGCCGGGCATGATCCCCACCTTGGCCTTGCCCGGGCTGATCAACCCCGGGCAGTTGGGACCGATCAGGCGGGTGTTGGAACCGGCGAGGAAGGCCTTGACTTTGAGCATGTCGTTGACCGGCACCCCCTCGGTGATGCACACCACCAGCTCGACGCCGGCCGCCGCCGCCTCCATGACCGCGTCGGCGGCGAAAGGCGGCGGCACGAAGATGACGCTGGCGTTGCAGCCGGTCTTGTCGCGCGCCTCGGCGACGCTGTCGAAGACCGGGATGCCGTCGACCTCCTGGCCGCCCTTGCCCGGCGTCACCCCGGCCACCACCCGGGTGCCGTAGTCGCGGCAGCCGCGGGCGTGGAAGGCGCCCTCGTTGCCGGTGATGCCCTGTACCAGGAGACGGGTGTCGTCGCCGACCCAGATCGCCATCACGCACCTCCTCCGGCCGCCGTCACGACCTTCTGCGCCGCGTCCGCCATGTGCCGGGCGACGATGAAATCGAAGTCCGATGCCTCCAGGATGCGCCGGCCTTCTTCGACGTTGGTGCCCTCGAGACGGGCGACCACCGGCAGCTTGACCTCCCCCAGCTCGGCGAGGGCGCCGACCACCCCGCGGGCGATGCGGTCGGTGCGGGCGATGCCGCCGAAGATGTTGATCAAGACCGCCTTCACCGCCGGGTCCGAAACCAGGATGCGGAAGGCGTTCTTCACCGCCTCCTGGCTCGCCGAGCCGCCGACGTCGAGGAAGTTCGCCGGTTCGCCGCCGTGGAGCTTGATGATGTCCATGGTCGCCATCGCCAGGCCGGCGCCGTTGACCATGCAGCCGATGCTGCCGTCGAGCTTGATGTAGGACAGGCCGTAGGTGCCGGCCTCGACCTCGAGCGGGTTCTCTTCCGCCAGGTCGCGCATGGCGACGATGTCCGGGTGGCGGAAGAGGGCGTTGCCGTCGAAATTCATCTTCGCGTCGAGGGCGACGACGTCGCCGGCGGCGGTGACCAGCAGCGGGTTGATCTCGGCCAGGGAGGCGTCGGTCTCGACGTAGGCCCGGGCCAGGCTCAAGAGCAGCTTCTGCGCCTGGCGGGCGGTCGTGCCGCGGAGCCCCAGGCCGCTCGCCACGGCCCGCGCCTGGAAGGGGAGGAGGCCGAGGAAGGGGTCGAAATGCTGGCGGACGATGGCCTGCGGATCCTTCGCCGCCACCTCTTCGATGTCCATGCCGCCGGCGCGCGAGGCCATGATCATCGGCCGCGCCCGGCCGCGGTCCAGGGTGATCGCCAGGTAGAGCTCTTCGGCGATCGCCACCGCCTCCTCGATCAGCACCTTGCGCACGGTCTGCCCGCCGGGCCCGGTCTGCGGCGTGACCAGCTGCATGCCGAGGATGCGGCCGGCGATCTCTTCCGCCTCGGCGGGGGAGGCGGCGAGCTTGACGCCGCCGCCCTTGCCGCGGCCGCCGGCGTGGATCTGCGCCTTGACCACGCAGCGCCCGCCGAAGCTCTCGCAGATCCGCCGCGCCGCGGCCGGATCGTCGGTCACCTCGCCGCGCGGCGTCGGCACGCCGTAGCGGCGCAGGATCTCCTTCGCCTGATATTCATGGATCTTCAAATCGATCTCCTCGCTGTGGAAGGGGCGGCGCGTTGGCGGCCGGCGACCACCGCCGTCCCGTTCGTGGCCGGCGTATGGTACCAGGCCGGCCCCCGCCGGTCGACCTCCCGCACGATCCCGGCGATCCCGGTGCCTCCCGCCGCTGTGCCCTCAGTCCGGCAGGCGCAGGACGAGGACGGTGACGTCGTCCTGGCGCGCCCTGGCGCCGGCGTAGCGGGCGACGTCGGCGAGGACGGCGTCGCGCAGGCGCTGGGGGCTCTCGCCGGCGTGACGGCGCAGGCTCGCCTCCAAGCGCTCGAAACCGAAGGGCTCGTCGCTGCCGTCGGCGCAGGCCTCGACCAGACCGTCGCTGTAGAGGAAGATGACGTCGCCGGGGGCGAGCTTGACGTTGCGTACCCGCGGCGCGATGTCGCCGCGCACGCCGAGGGGGTAGGCGCCGGCCTCGAGGTGCTCGACCTCGCCGCCGGCCCGCAAGCGGTAGGGGAAGAGGTGGCCGGCACTGGCGTAGAGCATCTCCCGCCGCCGCGGATCGAGGACGGCGTAGCACAGGGTGGTCAGCAGGCGCGCCCGAGCGCTCTGGTAGACCATGCGGTTCAAGGTCCCCATCACCGACTCGACCGCCGGGTCGAAGGTCACCTGCACCGCCAGGGCCGACTTGGTCATCGACATCACCAGCCCGCTCGACACCCCGTGGCCGGCGACGTCCCCCACCGCCACCGCCAGGCGGCCGTCGTCGAGCGCCAGGACGTCGTAGAAGTCGCCCCCGACCTCGGTCGCGGGGAGGTAGCTGTGGGCGATCTCCACCCCCTGCAGCTGCGGCGGCAGCTCGGGCAGGATCGACTGCTGGATGCCGCGCGCGGTCTCCAGCTCCACCCGCTGGCGTTCGCGCTCGGCGATGCGCCGCACGTGGGGCGGCACGTCGTCGTAGGTATAGCGGAACTCCTCGCCGCTGCCGAGGTAGCGGATGCTCGCCAGAAGCGGCGCGGCGAGGGCGAGGAGGGCGAGCCAGCCGTTGATCTGGTAGCCGGCGTCGGCGGCGTAGAGGGCCGGCAAGGCCGCCGGGATCAGGGATTGGGCGAGCGCCGCCAGGAGCGCCGCCAAGAGATCGCCGGCGTAGACCAGCAGCAACGGCACCAGGGCGCCGACGAAGGCCACCGGCAGGGTCCACGGCAAGGGCAACAGCACCAGGTCCGGGCGCGCCAGGAGCAGCGCCACCACCAGGGCGACGACGAATCCCCAGCGCCGTCCGAGGCGCCGCCCGGCCCACGCCGGCACCAGGAGGTAGGCGACCAGGGCGAAGGGCACCACCGCGGCGACGGCGCCCGCCAGCCAGCCGAGGGCGGGCAGCGCCGAGCCCAGGACGTCGCCGTAGCCGCTGGTCGCCGGCAGCCAGGCGCGCGGCATCGCCGCCAGGGCGATCGCCAGCTGCAGGGCGACCACCACCAGCCCGCCGGCGAGACCGCGCAGGGAGGATCGGGCGACGGTGGCGTTCTGCCAGCGCAGGCGGAAGAGGGCGTCGACCGCCGCCAGCTTCTGCGGCCAACGCGCCCGGCAATGCCACTCCCCCACCGACCAGGCGACCATCGCCAGCCCGGCCGGCACCAGGAAGACGAAGATGTAGACGATGGAGCCGCCGAGCCAGGTCATCTGCTGGCGGGTGACCAGGTCGCTGCCGACGTTCTCGGCCTGGGCCCGGCCGATCAGCGCCATGGTGATCAGCCCGGCGCCGGCGCAGAGCAGCAGGATCTGGAGGCCGCGGCGCACCCCCAGCTGGCCGTCGTGGTAGAGCTTGAGGAAGGGCACGGCGACGATCGAGAGCAAGAGCACGCCGGCGAGCAGGCCGCCGAAGCCCCACAGGGCGAGGGCCTGCAGGTCGCCCTGGATGGCGGCCGCCTGCGGATCGTCGTCGAAGCGGCGGAAGCCGGCGATGCGGCCGCCGCGAAAGGGCACCTCGACGCCGTAGGTGACGCCCGGGCCCAGCAGCGCCTCGCGGAAGGGGTAGCGCAGGGTCAGGTCGACGCGATCGCCCTGGGCGACGCGACGCGCCTGCGGCGCCGGCTCGAGGGCGTCGAGATCGAGGCCGTGGGCAGCGAGGAAGGCCCAGGCCTGGCGATGGGCCTCGTCGTCGTCCGGGGCGGTGGTGCCGGCTTCGTCGTCGGGGATGCGCCGCAGCAGGGTGAGGACCTCGCCGCTGCGGGTGAGCCGGGCGAAGTAGCTCCAATCGCCGCGCGGCACCGCCGGCGGGTAGACCAGCACCTGCCAGCTGACCAGGGTCTCGGCCAGGCGGCTGCGGCGCAGGCGCTCGACGCCGACTTCGGGCGCCGCCAGCTGCAGGCGGCGGCCGAGATCGCCGTCGGTGGAGAGGCGCACCACCAGGTAGGGATCGTCGACCGGCGGACCGAGCTGGCGCAGGCGTTCGAGGGCGATGGTGCGGATCTCCCCCCGGCCGAGGGGCAGCCCGGGGTCGATCAGCGGCATGGCGCGGGGGTAGGCCCAGGCGACGGCGGCGGCGGCGAGGGCCGCCGCCACCAGCCAGATCAGTGCTTCGCCCAGATCGCGTCTCATGCCGTTCCCGCCGTCACCCTGTGTACGCAGCGCGGGGCCCGGCGTTGCACCCTCAGAGGTTTTCGGCGATCGCGGCGGCGAACTGCGAGGTCTTGAGCAGGGTCGCCCCCTCCATCTGGCGCTCCAGGTCGTAGGTGACGCGCTTCTGCACGATGGTGCGGCCGAGGGCTTCCTCCACCGCCGCCGCCGCGTCCGTCCAGCCGAGGTAGCGCAGCAGCATCACCCCGGAGAGGATCAGCGAGCCGGGGTTGACCTTGTCCTGGCCGGCGTACTTGGGGGCGGTGCCGTGGGTGGCCTCGAAAAGCGCCACCCCATCGCCCTCGTTCGATCCCGGCGCCATGCCCAGGCCGCCGACCTGGGCGGCCAGGGCGTCGGAGAGGTAGTCGCCGTTCAGGTTGGTGGTGGCGATGACGCTGTACTCGGCCGGGCGCAGGAGCACCTGCTGGAACATGGCGTCGGCGATGCGGTCCTTGATCAGCACCTTGCCCTGGGGCAGCTTGCCGCCGTGCTTCTCCCACAGCTCCGCCTCGCTGATCGTCGCGCCGCCGTACTCGTCGCGCGCCAGCTCGTAGCCCCATTCCTTGAAGGCGCCCTCGGTGAACTTCATGATGTTGCCCTTGTGCACCAGGGTGACGCTGTCGCGGCCGTCGCGGAGGGCGAAGTCGATCGCCTTCTTCACCAGGCGCTTGGAGCCGAAGGCGGACACCGGCTTGATGCCGATGCCGCTGTGCGGCCGGATCTCCTTGCCCAGTTGCTCGCCGACGAAGGCGATCAAGCGCTCCGCCTCGGCCGAGCCGGACGGCCACTCGATGCCGGCGTAGACGTCCTCGGTGTTCTCGCGGAAGAGGACCATGTCGACTTTCTGCGGCTCATTGACCGGCGACGGCACGCCGGGGTAATGCTTGACCGGCCGCACGCAGGCGTAGAGGTCGAGCACCTGGCGCAGGGTGACGTTCAAGCTGCGGATGCCGCCGCCGACCGGGGTCGTCAGCGGGCCCTTGATCGCCGCCCGGTAGTGGCGGATGGCGTCGAAGGTCGCGCGCGGCAGCCACTCGCCGACGTGCGCCTGCGCCTTCTCGCCGGCGAGGATCTCCATCCAGCGAATCGCCCGGCTGCCGCCGTAGACCTTGACCACCGCCGCGTCGAGCACGTGGCGGGCCGCCCGCCAGATGTCCGGACCGATGCCGTCGCCCTCGATGAAGGGCACGATCGGCCGATCCGGTACCTCGAGCCGGCCGTCCCGCCAGCCGATCTCCTGGCCGTCGGCCGGCGGCTTGTAGAACTCTCCCTTGCTGGTCAACTCCTTGTCCTCCTGCAGCGATGAGCGGCGCCCTCCAGCGAGCGCGCCGTGGGGGGTTCGCGTGAGGAGCGCAGGGTATCACAGCGGTTCCCGCCGCTTCGCCGAAACTGCTATGCTCGCCCGTCCGATGGACTGGCAACCCCTCTACGACGCCGCCCTCGAGGCCCGCCGGCGGGCCTACGCCCCCTACAGCCGCTTCCGCGTCGGCGCCGCCCTGCTGCTCGCCGACGGCACCATCGCCAGCGGCTGCAACGTCGAGAACCGCAGCTATGGGCTGGCGATCTGCGCCGAGCGCAACGCCGTCGCCCACGCCGTCGCCCGCGGCCAGCGCGACTTCCGCGCCATCGCCGTGGTCACCGACGTCTCCCCCCCCGCCGTGCCCTGCGGCATGTGCCTCGAGACCCTGACCGAGTTCGCCCCCGACCTGCCCATCCTGGTCGCCAACCTCGACGGCGAGCGCCGCCAGCTCACCCTGCGCCAGCTCCACCCCATGCCCTTCGTCTGGCCGCAAGACGAGGACCCGGCGTAGCCCCCCCGCCGGCAGCCCCAACGACGCAAACGCCACGCCCGAACAACGACCCGAGCGACCCCGGGCCGCCCGGCAGCGAGCACCGCGCGCAGATGCACTCCGCCGGCCACCCCGAGGCGAACCAAGAACGTGCCCGGCCGGCGGCAGTCATCGAGCACGGAGCGCAGCCCCAACGACGCAACCCCACGCCCGAACAATCACCCGAGCGACCCCGGGCCGCCCGGCAGCGAGCAC
>RFGL01000205.1 GCA_003697015.1 Acidobacteriota bacterium
ATCTCGCCAGCCAAGATGTAGCCAGTACGAGAACAGCCCCGATCAGCGTTTCTTCAATGGAATCAGGTGATTAGCGTCTTGCCGTCAACGGAACTTCGGGCTAGCCGGCGGCGTAGCGACCGGTCCATGCTCGCGTGGCCGAGAGGGGACCGCGCCGGCGGGTCTTGCCTCGCCGCGCAGGAAATCGGCGGCTGGTGGGTTCCACCCTGGGACTGAGGAACGTCAATGCGCCGGCGGCCCGCCGCACGAGCCGCGGCCGGCGCCGCCGGCGCCCACGGGAAGGAGGAATCCATGCATTCGTACCGCCGAGCCGGCGCCGCCGGCCGCCCGACCCTCTACCTCGCCCTGCTGGCCGGCCTGATCGCCGGCGGGGCCTTCGCCCAGGGCTCCTGCCCGCCCGGCGACGTCGATCTGATCCGCTCGCCGTGCACCGGTTGCGTGCCCCTCGACGATCTGGGGCCGGGCTTCTACCAGGGCTTCCAGGGCGGACTCTACCCCGGGGGAGCGAACGTGCCGCCGCCCGCGCACCACGCTGCGGCCGTCGCCCTGGCCCAGCAGATCGAGCCCCTCGACCGCCAGGGCGATCCCGATCCCGACGGCCTGATCGGCCTGATCGCCGTCAGCATGTCGAACGGCTCGCAGGAATTCGCCGTCTTCGAGCGCCGGGAGGACCTGAACGGCGCCCGCAACCCCCAGGTGGTGATCACCGACACCGCCCAGGGGGGCAAGAGCGCCGACGTGATCAAGGACCCCAACGACAACTACTGGACGCTGGTTCGGGACCGCCTGCAGGCCGCCGGCGTGTCGCCGCTGCAGGTGCAGGCGGCGTGGATCAAGGGGGCCGACGACATGCCCTGCTGCAACAACGTCTTCCCCGACCACGCCATCAACCTGCGCGACGAGCTGCGCCAGATCGTCCAGATCCTGAAGAACCGATTCCCCAACCTCCGCCTCGCCTTCCTCTCCAGCCGCATCTACGGCGGCTACAGCGCCCGCGCCGAGCGCTCCGAGCCCCTGAGCTATGAGACCGGCTTCGCCGCCAAGTGGCTGATCGAGGATCAGATCAACGGCGATCCGAGCCTCAACTACGATCCCGACGACGCCCTGCCCGACCGCGCTCCCCTCCTCCTCTGGGGCCCCTACCTGTGGGCCGACGGGCCGTCCCCGAGCCTGCAGGGACGACTCTGGTGCCGCGGCGACCTGGAGGACGACGCCGTCCACCCCGGTCCGGGTGCGGAGGCCAAGGTGGGGAACCTCCTCTCCGCCTTCTTCGCCGCCGACGACGCCACCCTGCCCTGGTTCGCCGCCCCCGGCGGCACCCAGCTGGTGGCCCTCGACGCCACCGACGACGCCTTCGTCGACGCCGACTCGGGCGACGCCAACTTCGGCGACTCCCCCCTGCTGTGGGTGACCCCGCCGACGGATCCGTGGCTCGCCGGCGAGCGCGACGTCTACCTGCGGTTTGATGCCTCGGGGGTGAGCGGCACTCTGCTCCACGCCAAGCTCAGCCTGCGGGTGCATACGGCCAATGCCGGCGGCGGCGACGTCTTCCGCGCCGCCTCGCACGCCTGGTCGGAGGACGTCATCACCTGGAACAATGCTCCCGGCATCGACGCCGCCCACCTCCTCGCCCCGGTGCCGCCCGTGTCGCGCGACAACACGTTCAGCGCCCGGGTGACGCCGGCGGTCGACGCCGCCCTCGGCGGCCCGATCGCCTTCGCCGTCACCACCGCCCAGGGCACCGGCGTTCGGCTGATGCGCAGCAAGGAGGACGCCGAGCCGCCGCGCCTGATCCTCACCCTGCGCCAGCCGTAGGCAGCAGCTGCGGAGGACGGGCGTCGCCTCGCGTGGAGGTCCCCCATGCGCGCGGCGCCCGTCGCCGCCGAGGCGTCCTGCAAGGGACGCACCGCGGTAGCCCGGGACGTCGTTCCCGGGCTACCGCCTCCACCCGTCAGCCGCGGGCGGATGCGGTGCGGGGGGCCGGATGGCTAGGCTAGGCGCCCGCCAGGGCGCGCCGGGCGGAGCTGCGGGCCATCGCCACCATGCCCATCAGGCCCATGCTCTTGCCCATCGACAGCTCGTTGCCGAAGAACTTGTAGATCACGTCGTCGGGCACCGCTGCCACCGCCTCCAGGGGGGCGCCGGAGAGGGCGTCGTCGAGGATCACCGCCATCGCCTTGGCGGAGATGCCCTGGGGGTTCTCGACCGCGAAGTAGAACTTGAGGGTGCCGTCGTCCCGGCGCCGGGCCCAGAGGTAGGCCTCGGACTCGCAGGCCGGCACCTTGCGGTCCTCCGGGAAGGGGCGGCGGGCGATCTCCGGCGGCACCTCGCGGAAGCGCTCGGCGGTGGAGATCAGCAGGTCGAGACGGTCGCCGCGGTCGGGCATGAGGGCGAAGAGCTCCTCCAGCTGGCGCAGCTTCTCGGGGTAGGGGGCGGACATGGCCGGCGGCTCACCGCCCCTTCTCGATCGGCACCCCGACCAGGTTGCCCCACTCGGTCCAGCTGCCGTCGTAGTTGCGCACCTTGGGGTAGCCCAGGAGGTGGGTGAGGACGAACCAGGTGTGGCTCGAGCGCTCGCCGATGCGGCAGTAGGCGATCACCTCGCGCTCCGGGCTCAGCCCCTGCTCCTGCTCGTAGATCGCGCGCAGCTCCGCCGCGCTCTTGAAGGTGCCGTCCTCGTTCACCGCCCGCCCCCAGGGGACGCTGCGCGCGCCGGGGATGTGGCCGCCGCGCAGGGCGCCCTCGTTGGGGTAGTCGGGCATGTGCAGGAGCTCGCCGCTGAACTCCTGCGGGCTGCGCACGTCGACCAGGTCGCCGCCGGCCTCGACGTGGGCCAGAACCCGGTCGCGGAAGGCGCGGATGGTGGAGTCGTCGCGATCCGGCGCCCGGTACGACGACGGCGGGTAGCTCGGCACCTCGCGGGTCAGCTCGCGGCCCTCCTGCTCCCACTTCAGGCGCCCGCCGTCCATCACCTTGGCGCGCCGGTGGCCGAAGAGCTGGAAGACCCAGAAGGCGTAGCACGCCCACCAGTTGTTCTTGTCACCGTAGAAGACGACGGTGGTGTCGTTCTCCACCCCGATGCGGCGCATCAAGCCCTCGAAGCCGGCGCGGTCGAGGTAGTCGCGGCGCACCGGATCGTTCAGATCGCGCGCCCAGTCGACCTCCACCGCTCCCGGCAGGTGACCGGCGCGGTAGACCAGGGGGTCCTCGTTCGACTCGACGATGCGCAGGTCGGGATCGTTGAGATGAGCGGCGACCCAGTCGGTGGAGACCAGGACGCCGGGGTTGGCATAGCCTCGTTGGGAGATGGCGGTCATCGTTCGCTCCGGTATTCCCGATTGTCGATCGTCGCCGGCGCGTTCCGGCGACCGGGGCCGAGGGCGGCGCTCGGCGGTACGCGCAGCCCCCGGTAGAAGGATACCCGATCCGCGCACCGCCGGCAGCGATCCTCGCCGCTCTCCACTCGTCCCACCGGCGCAGCGATTCGTCCGCCGGCCCGGGCCGCCGGTGCTCGACCGGCGCCCCTTCGCGGTATACTCCGCCGCCGAGGGAGAGACGCTTCGATGACCGTCCGATCCACCGCCGATGCCGGCCGCCGGCGGCTCTGGCCGCCGCTACTTCTCGGCCTCCTGCTGCTCGCCGCCCCCGGCCGGGCGCAGCTCGACGACGTCCTCGACCCGGAGCTCTTCCCGCGACCCGCGACCCTGGAGCCCAACGTCGCCTTCTGGACCGCGGTCTACAGCGAGCACGACAGCCACCACGCCCTGCTGCACGACGAGCTCTACCTGCAGGTGGTCTACGAAGTGCTCGACTTCTCCGACCTCGCCGACCTCCCCGACGCCCGCCGGCGGTTGCTGCGCCGCCAGCGCATCCGCCGCGCCGAGGCCAAGTACGCCAAGGTGCTCGACAACCTGGCGGCGGGGCGCGCGGACGAGAATCTGGCGGCGGAGGGGGAGCGGATCGAGCGGCTCTTCGCCGGCGTGCCCGGCGGCCGCAGCAAGTACCGCGCGGCGATCCGCCGCCTGCGGGTGCAGACCTGCCTCAAGGATCAATTCGCCGACGGCATCGAACGCGCCGGCTACTTCCTGCCGGCGATCGAGCGCATCTTCGACGCCCGCGGACTGCCCCGTCCCCTCACCCGCCTGCCGTTCGTCGAATCCCTCTTCCACCCCCGCGCCCACTCCAGCGCCGCCGCCGGCGGCATCTGGCAGTTCGTCCGCTCCACCGCCCGGCGGTACCTGCGCATGGAGCTCGAATTCGACCAGCGTTTCGATCCCCTGCGGGCCTCCGAGGCCGCCGCCACCTACCTCGAGTCGAGCTATCGCGACCTCGGCAGCTGGCCCCTGGCGATCACCGCCTACAACCACGGCGAGGGCGGCATGCGACGGGCGGTGCGGATGCTGGGCACCCGCGACCTCGGCACCATCGTCGAGCGCTATCGCTCGCGCAGTTTCGGCTTCGCCTCACGCAATTTCTACAGCGAGTTCGTCGCCGCCAACCTGGTCTACGCCAACCGCGCGCGCCTCTTCCCCGGCGTCGAGCCGCGGCCGCAGCTGGTCTGGGAGACCTTCACCCCCGAACGCTACGTCTCCCTCCCCGACCTGGCACAGGCCGCCGGCGTCGAGCTGGAGGTGCTGCGTACCCTGAACCCGGCCTTCCACCGCGAGGTGTGGCGCGGCGACCTGCTGGTGCCCCGGGGGTACGAGCTGCGGGTGCCCCAGGGCAAGGGCGACGCCTTCGCCGCCGCCTACGCCGAGCTGCCGGCGGCGAGCGTCGCCGACCACCAGCTGGGGCTGACCTACCGCGTCCGCCCCGGCGATACCCTGAGCGGCATCGGGCGCAAATTCGGCACCAGCGTCGGCGACCTGATGCGGGCCAACAACCTGCGCAGCGCCCACCGCATCCGCGCCGGCCAGACCCTGCTGATCCCGCCGCAGCGCGGCAGCGGACGGCGGGCGTCGGCGACCGCCGCCGCCGCCCGTCCCCGGTCCTACGTCGTGCGCCGCGGCGACAACCTGTCGCGCATCGCCGGTCGCTTCGGCACCAGCGTCGCCGCCCTGCGCGCCGCCAACGGCATCCGCGGCGACCACCTCGCCGTCGGCCAGCGGCTGGTGATCCCCAGCGGCCGGCGCACCCACGTGGTGCAACGCGGCGAGACCCTGACCCGCATCGCCCGTCGCTACGGCACCACGGTGCGAGCCATCCAGAGCCAGAACAACCTCCGCGGTCACCTGATCCGGCCGCGGCAGGTGCTGATCATCCCGCGCTAGCCGGCCTCGGGACGAGGGCGCGAAGCGACGCAAGACCATCGTCCGAAAGCTCATGCTCGGGCGACGGCCGCCCGGGAATGAATGCCCGGGCTACCCTGGTCCGTCCCTGGGGGACGCCTCGGTGGCGACGGGCCGGCCCCATGGGCATGGGGTGATCTCCTTGCAATCCGACGCCTGCGTCTGCGCGACCGTCCCTTGGGGACGGCCCACGGTAGCCGCTACTCCAAGACCGGCCGGCGGCGCTACATCGCGGCGTGGCCGTCGACCGCCGCCAGCCAGCGGCCGCCGGCGAGGCGGTGGACGTCCACGTGGTGCATGGCGTCGCGATTCCAGCCGCTCGCCGCCGGGCGCAGGATCGGGCTTTCCTCCACCTCGCGCTCGCGGTAGCCCCCGGTGCTCAGCTCCAGCACCTCGAAGAGGCGAACCTGGCGCCCGTACCAGGGGTGGCAGTCCTGCACCGGGCGCAGCAGGCGACCCTGCCAGCGGAAGGGCTTGCCCGCCGGCCGGGCGCGGCGCGCGTCGGCGGCGACCAGGGGGTTCTGCGGGTGGGGGTGCCAGGGTCCGACGAGCTCCTCGGCGTGGAAGAGCTCCAGCCGCTCATGACGCCCCGGGGTGGTGCAGGCCCACATGAAGAAGCGGCCGTCGCGGCGCAGGATCGAGGCGTCGACGCAGGGGCGTTCGAGGAGCACCGCCGCCAGCGACCAGCAGTGGGGGAAGGGGCTGCCGCGGTAGAGGCGCACCTGGCCGGCGGGGGCGCTCTCCGGCACCATGTACCACGCCTCCCGCCAGCGGAAGACGTAGGGGTAGGAGAGGTGGAAGGGCTCGTGGAGGACGATGCCGCGGTAGCGCCAGGCATGGCCGTCGCGGCTCTCGGCGAGGGCGATCACCCCCTTGCCGGCGCGCCGCAGCTTGATCTCGAAGAAGAGGTACCAGCCGCCGTCATGGGGCACCAGGAAGGGGTCGGCGACGAAGCCGGCGTCGACGTCGACGGCGTCGGCGGCGGTGAGCACCGGGTTGTGGATTCCCGCCGCCGGCGCCAGGGCCAGGGGCGAAGGCCCCTCGTAGATGCCGATCGCCCACGAGCTTCGGGCCTGCCTCACGCCGTCTCCACCGTTGTACCGCGGAACGTCCAACCGGCCGGTAGAAAGATCAGGATCTTGGCGGGTAGCATTCGCTTATTCATCCTTGCGCATCCGATCCGCGTGTACTATACTCCCAGCCTGGATACCCCATACGCCTGACCCAACCGTTTCGCGGCCGATCCGCTGCGAGGCCGGGCGTACCCTTTGTGCGACCTCGCCGGCGCACGCAGGGGGAGAGGTCTACCTTTGTTGACGTACCCGCCATCGATCTTCGCTCGCTTCTGCGTCAGACGCCGCGGCCGCGACCGAGACGGCACGGATGGAAAGGTTGAGAACATGAGCTTGACGACGAGCCGTTCCCGCACCCTCAACTCTCTGGCCCTGGCGGCGCTGCTGCTGGTGCCGGCCGCGGTCGCCGCCGACTCCCACCTGAGCGGCTACACCCCGGAGGATCAGATCCCGTCCCAGTGCAAGGGGCCGCAGCAGCGGGTGGTGCGCGCCCACGTGGTGGCGATCGACCAGCCCCTGTGGCTCAACCGCATAGGAGCGAGCATCCCGGCGGGGATGATCTTCGCCCTCGCCGGCGACGTCTTCCCCAAGGGCACGGCGCCCCAGGATCAGACCTGGGCGGCGAGCTGCGCCAAGACCACCTGCACCCCCGGCGACGTCGAGCTGCGTTTCAACAAGCGGCCGCGGCCGATCGTCCTGCGCGCCGACGAGGGCGACTGCCTGGAGATCCGATTCACCAACCTCTTGAACCCCGGGCGGCAGAATCCGATCAACGTGCCGCCGGGGGATCCGGCGATCCACGAGGGCGGCGGTCAGAACATCATCTCCTACCGCGCCCCCAACACCCGCTCGGTGGGAGTGCACGTGCAGGGCTTGAACTGGCTGCGCGGGCCTGAGGACGACGGCTCGTGGGTGGGCAACAACTGCAACAGCCTGGTCAAACCCCAGGGCACCCCGGACCCCTGCGCCGGCCTCGAGCAGGACGCGCCGCCCAGCCGCACCTACTGGCTCTTCGCCGCCCGCGAGGGCTCGCGGGTGCTCTACAGCACCGCCGACGACTGGCAGAAGCTCTCCGCCGGCGGCAACAGCGGCGGCGGCGGCGACGGCGGCCAGCTGCAGCTGGGGCTCTTCGGCGCGGTCAACGTCCAGCCCAGCGGCTACCAGGAAGGCCGCGACCCGGAAACCGGCGTCTGGCTCAAGGGCGCGCAGGAGGCACCGTGGCGCGCCGAGTGGTACCGCAGCCAGGTGACCCAGGTCGACCTCTGCCTGGCGGCGGACACGAGCCAGCAGGCGAGCTCGTCGCCGCCGACGGCGGCCAACCCCTACGGCACCTGCACCCTGAAGAACACGGTCAAGCAGCCGACCATCCGCTACGACGCGGTCTATCCCGCCGGCTGGCCGCGCGCCGGCCTGCCGATCCTGAACATGGCCTGTCCGGCGGCGGGCATCGGCGGCACCTGCGCCGCCAACGAAGTCATCTCCAGCGACCTGACGGCGGTCATCACCGGCCCCGGCGCCGGCCCCTTCCCCACCGA
>RFGL01000206.1 GCA_003697015.1 Acidobacteriota bacterium
ATCTCGCCAGCCAAGATGTAGCCAGTACGAGAACAGCCCCGATCAGCGTTTCTTCAATGGAATCAGGTGATTAGCGTCTTGCCGTCAACGGAACTTCGGCCTAAAAGAAGAAGAAGCAGCCGCGGGCGGCGATCACTGCCGCCACCAGGGCGTCCGGCGTCGGCTGGCGGGCGACGATGGGCTCAATGCCGTGGCGGCGCAGGGCGGTGGCGGTGGTGGGGCCGATGGCAACGGCGCGGAGCTCGCGCCGGCGCCGCGGCCAGGCATCGCCGAGAGCGTCGGAGACGAGGCGGACGAAGTGCTCGACGATGCGCGGGCTGGTGAAGACCACCCAGCCCAGAGGTCCCTGGGCGAAGAGGCGACGGACCCGGGCGGCGGCGCCGGCGGGCAGGCTCTTGGCGTAGACCACTACCGGCTGGGGGGCAAGACCCGCGGAGCGCAGGTCGCGAGCAAGCTCCGGCCGGGCGTCGTCCGCCTGCGGGATAAGCACCCTGGCGCCGGCGCCGAGGGCGTCGGCGAGGAGGCGGGCCAGGCCGCGGGCGTCGCGTCGCTGCGCCTCGAGGGCGACGTGGTGTCCCGCCCGGCGCAAGGCGGCGGCGGTCGCCGGACCGACGGCGGCGAGGGGCGGCACCTCACCGACGAGGTGGGGGAGGAAGGCGGCGACGGCGTTCTGCGAGGTGAAGGCGACGGCATCGAAGCGCGCGAGGTCGGCGGCGGCACGTTCGACGGCGGCGGCATCCGGCGGCGGGCCGATGGCGAGGAGGGGCAGCAGCTCGACGGTGGCGCCGGCCGCCTCGAAGGCGGCGCGGGCAGGCCCGGCCTGATGGGCGGCGCGGGTCAGTACCACCCGCAGGCCGGCGAGGGGCCTGCCGCCGCTCATGCCCGCAGCGCCTCGAGCACCGCCCGCGCCCCGTCGCGCTCCAGGGCGTCGAGGCAGGCGGCAGCCACCGCCTCCGGCTCCTCGCCCCGCGCCTCCCCCCGCGCCAGGCGCTCGCCGTCGGCGGTGGCGAGGAGCGCCCGCAGGTGGATCGCGCCGCCGTCGCCGGCCTCCGCCCAGGCGGCCAAGGGCAGGGTGCAGTCCCCCCCCAGAGCGGCGACGATGCGCCGTTCGGCCACCGCGGCGCGCACCGTGGGCGGGTGATCGAGGACGCGGCAAAGCGCCTCCGCCCGGCCGCCGGCGCGCACCTGGAGGGCGAGGATGCCCTGCCCCGGCGCCGGCAGGACAAGGCTGGGATCGAGGGGGTGGGCGGGCAGGTCGCCGACGCCCAGGCGGGCGAGGCCGGCAGCGGCGAGGATCACCCCGCCGGCGCCGCTCCGGCGCCACCTGCGCAGGCGGGTGTCGACGTTACCGCGCAGCGGCCGCACCTCGAGGTCGCGGCGGCAGGCGAGGATCTGGGCGCGGCGGCGCAGGCTGCCGGTCAACAGCACGGCGCCAGCGGGCAGCCCCGCCAGGTCGCCGGCGATCTCGCTGACCAGGACGTCCCGCGGATCGGCCCGCGGCGGGTAGGCGGCGACCACCAACCCCGGCGGCGGGCTCACCGGCAGGTCCTTCAGGCTGTGCACCGCCAGGTCGAGGCTGCCGTCGGCCAGGCCACGCTCGAGCTCAGCGGTGAAGAGGCCCTTGCCGCCGTGGCGCGCCAGATCGCCGCGCAGGCGATCGCCGCGGGTGACGATCGGCACCAGCTCCACCCGCAGGCCGGGGTGGGCGGCCTCCAGCGCCGCCGCCACCTGCCCGGACTGGGCGAGCGCGAGCCGGCTGCGCCGGGTGCCGAGACGCAGGACCGCAGCACTCATCCGCCGCCGTCCTCGCGCAGGTCGAAGAGCCGACGCAGGACGGCGATGGCGGCGATCCGCTCGTCCTCGCCGGCGGCGCGCAGGTACTGGCTGGGGTGATGCAGGATCTTGCGCACCAGCGCCCGGGTCAGGCGTTCCAGGGCTTCGTGGTGCTCGGCCGGGATGCGGCGCAGGGCGCTTTGCACCTCGCGCCGGCGGATGTCCTCGGCGCGGCGCTGCAGCTGGGCGATCAGGGGCTCGGCCTGCCGAGCGCGATGCCAGGCGAGGAAGCGATCGAGTTCCTGATCGACGATCTCCTGCACCCGCGGGACCTCCGCCCGCCGGCGCTTGAGGTTGCGCGCGATCAATCCCTCGAGGGCGTCGATGTCTTCGAGAAAGAGATTCTCCAGCTCCCGGGCGCGTTCCTCGACGTTGCGCGGCAGACCGAGGTCGACCACCAGGAGCGGCCGGCCGCGGCGCTCGGCCATGGCTTCGGCAAGACCGTCGCGATCCAGCACCGGCTCCGCTGCGGCGGTGGTCGCCACCACCACGTCGGCGCCGCGCACGCCGTCGTAACGCCGGGCGAAGGGCACGGTGACGGCCTGGGGGAAAAGCTGTCGGAACTCGGCCAGCCGGCGCTCGCCGCGATTGCTCACCCGCAGCTCGCGGGCGCCGCGCTCGACCAGGCTGCGGGCGACCAGCTGAGCGGTCTCACCGGCACCGACCACCAGCACCGCGCAGTCCTCCAGGCGCTGGAAGATGGTGTGCGCCAGCTCGACTACGGCATAGCCGAAGGACACCGCGCCAGCGCCGATGGCGGTCTCTCGCCGAGCCCGGCCGCCGGCGGCGATCGCCTGGCGCAGCAGGTGATCGAGGAGCGCTCCGCTGGCGCCGCAGGACGCCGCCTGCACCGCCGCCTGGCGCACCTGACCGAGGATTTCGGGCTCACCCAAGACCATCGATTCGAGGCCGGCGGCCACCGCCAGCAGATGACGCGCCGCCTCGCTGCCGCGCTTGACGTAGAACCGCCCCTCTTCCTCGATCGCCGGCGCCCGGCGCAGGAAGACGCGCTTGAAGGCGGTGCGGTACGCCGCGGGCTGGTCGCGGCCGCAGAGGTAGAGCTCGGTACGGTTGCAGGTGCTCAGCAGACAGAGCTCGGCGATCGACGGCTCGCCGCGCAGCTCGGCGAGCAGCGCCGCGGCGTCGTCCGAACCGTAGGCCAGTTGCTCGCGCAGGGTGATCGGCGCCGTCTTGTGGTCGACGCCGATCAGCAACAGCTCCGCCGGCGCCTCGCTCGCCGCGGCGAGCTGCTGTGGGAGGTGGGCCACGACGCGCATCAGGTGAAGACGTGGAGCTCGGTAAAGAAGAGGTTGACCGCCACCATCGAGAACAGCACCGCGGCGAAGCCCGCCAGGCTCGCCACCGCCATCTGCCGCCCCTGCCAGCGGCGCAGCCGGCGCAGCAGGAGGACGCCGCCGTAGAACGCCCAGGTGAGCAGGGTGGCGATGATCTTCGGGTCGTGCTGCCAGTCGCCGGCGTAGAGCTGCTCGGCCCACACGCCGCCCGACACCACCGCTCCGGTGAGGGCGACGAAGCCCGCCACCAGCGCCCCGAGCATCATCCGCTCGAGCACCTCGAGGGGCGGCAGCTTGCCGAAGAAGAGGGAGAAGCTGCCGCGCTTGAGCTCGCGGTACAGGCGCAGGAAGAGAAAGCCGTAACTGGCGCCGACGACGAATCCGGCGTAGCCCAAGAGGCCGAGGGAGACGTGGACGGCGAAGAGCGGGTTGTGGAAGATCTCCAGGTCCGGCGCCTTGGCGGTGCGGGTGAGGGCCGACAAGAGCTCGAAGAGAAAGGCCATCGACGTCAGCCAGAAGCCGGTGGCCCGCGAGCGTCCGTGCCACTCGACGAAGCTGTAGACCACCGCCACCGCGAAGGCCACCGCCGAGGCGGCCTGCGACAGGGTGGCGGCGGGGAACTGGTTCCAGCGCGCGGCGAGCAGCACCAGGTAGGCCAGGTGAAGCGCCAGGGTGACGCGCAGGAGCGGCGGCGCCAGGCGCTCGGCGGCGCGGTGGCCGGCGAAGAAGTGGTAGCCGTAGGCCGCCGTCACCACCAGGTAGGCGAGGGGCAGGATGAGGTTGGCGATCGCGAGCGTGCTATCCAAGGCGACTCCCCCGGCCGATCCGCCGCCGGCCTGGCGGACGGGACGGCGCGTCGGCGGCGGCTCAGTCTAGCATCCGTCTGTCCCGGTGCCGGTGGTCAATCCGCCGGGGCGTGCCCGATCGCCGCCGCCCCTCCCGCGTCCCGCGGGAACGCACCGCGGTAGCTCGGGCTCTCAACCCCGGGCGGAACCCCGCGACGGACTACGACGGCAGCGGTAATGCGGACGGAAATTGCCGCCGGCCGCCGGGTCTGCTACCCTCCGCCGGTCCGGTCGTAGCGGCCGCCTGAGACGTCACGAGGATTCGCATCACATGAGCCAGATGATCGTCGTCGGCCTGCAGTGGGGGGATGAGGGCAAGGGCAAGATCGTCGATCTGCTGAGCCCCGCCTTCGACGTGGTGGCGCGTTTTCAGGGCGGTCACAACGCCGGCCACACGGTGCGCTTCGGCGAGCGTCACCTGACCCTCCACCTGCTGCCCTCGGGCATCGTCCGGCCGCAGGTCTCCTGCGTCCTCGGCAACGGTATGGTGATCGCTCCCGACGCCCTGCGCGAGGAGATCGAGGGACTGGAGCGACAGGGCATCGAAGTGGGGGAGCGGCTCTTCGTCTCCGCCCGCGCCCACGTCATCCTGCCCACCCACGTGCTGCTCGATCGGGCGCGGGAGGAGGCGCGCGGCGAAGCCAGGATCGGCACCACCCTGCGCGGCATCGGCCCGGCCTACGAGATGAAGGCCGGCCGCTGCGGGGTGCGCATCGCCGATCTCGACTCCGACGATCTGATCGAGCTGCTGCGCGCCCAGCACCAGCGCATCGCCCCGGAGCTCGCCAACCTCGGAGCCGAACCGCCGCCCAAGCCCTCGGCCCTCCTCGCCGCCTGCCGCCAGCAGGCCGAATGGCTGGCGCCCTGGACCTGCGACGTCGCCGTGCTCCTCGACCGCTGGCAGGGCGAGGGCAAGCGGATCCTCTTCGAGGGCGCCCAGGGCGCCCTCCTCGACCTCGACTTCGGCACCTACCCCTACGTAACCAGCTCGGCCACCACCGCCGGCGGCGTGGCGGTCGGCGCCGGGGTGCCGCCGCGGCGCATCGACGGCGTCCTCGGGGTGGTCAAGGCCTACGCCACCCGGGTCGGCGGCGGCCCCTTTCCCACCGAGCTCGACGACGGCGACGACGGCATCGGCGAGCACCTGCGCCGGCGCGGCAACGAGCGCGGCACCACCACCGGCCGGCCGCGGCGCTGCGGCTGGTTCGACGCCGTGGCGGCACGCTACGCCCGCCTGCTCTCCGGCGTCGACCTGCTCGCCCTGACCAAACTCGACGTGCTCGACGAGCTGGACGAGATCCGCGTCTGCGTCGCCTACCGCGCGGGCGGCCGCGAGATCCAGGAGCTGCCCGCCGCCGCCGCCGAGCTGGCGCGCCTCGAGCCGGTCTACGAGACCCTCCCCGGCTGGCGCCAGGACACCCGCGGCGCCCTGCAACTCGCCGACCTCCCCGCCGCCGCCCGCTCCTACGTCGTCTTCCTCGAGCAGGCCGTCGGCGCCCCCGTCGCCCTGATCTCCAGCGGCCCGCGGCGGGAGGAGACCATCCTCCTCGACCACCCGGAGCTCAAGCGCCTCCTCGGCGACCGCTACGCCGCCGTCCGCGCCCACCGCGACGGCCCCTGAGCCGCCGCCGCCCCGCCTCAGGGATTCCGCCATCGACCTTTCCCGACCGGCCTCGGAGGCCGGATCGCCGGCGCCGGCGCAAAGAATCTCCTCTCCCGCAGATGTCGTTTCGGGTCCGCCGTCGAGTTTGTTCCGGCCCCCGCCCTCGGCTATACTCCTCCTCCTTGGGCCGTTAGCTCAGTTGGTAGAGCAGCGGACTTTTAATCCGCGGGTCGTAGGTTCGAGACCTACACGGCCCACCAAGCCCTCCGTCTCCCGCAGGCAAGAACGTGGAGCAGGTCCACCCGCAAAGGCAACCGCGGCTTCACCTGCAGCAGCTCTCGCCAGCGCCATTCCAAACCTCCCAGAATGCCGACGTAGAGCCCTTCCACCACCAGGTGCGCGAGACCGAACGGGCTGGCGACCTCACGCCAGACGATCGCCCAGCGCCAACAGAGCACGGCCCAGGTCAGGTTCGCCAAAGCCAGCAGCAGGATGAGGCCCATGGGCCGTCTCCACCGCGCCGCCAGGGAAAGCGAGAAGGACGCATAGACCAGATTGACCAGGGCGAGGAAGATCAAGAACGATCGCGGCAGACCGTACCATGAGCTCAGCCAGGCGCTCAGCGACAACACCGCAACCCCGGCTGCCAGGGCACCGAGACCGTCGATCCACAACAGCTTGCGACGCAGATTCATCGTCGATCACGCGGCGGACGAACCGGGCCACTCGGCGGCGCGTCCCGATCGCCCGCGGTCCACAGTCACCGCGGCCGGTCGGGTCCATGTTCTGCGGATGGCTCAGAAATCACTCGTCTCGGCGTCGATGCCTGGATTCTAGCAGCCGAGAGTCCTTCCCTGCGCCTGGCGCTGGCGTCAGTCGCAGCCGCCGCCCTGGTTGTAGAGGTCGAGGCGGTCTTTGAGGGCGTTGGCCCGTTCCCGATCGTCGCCGGTGGGGAGGCTACCCGGCGGGTGGTGGAC
>RFGL01000019.1 GCA_003697015.1 Acidobacteriota bacterium
GAGGGGATGCGGCGCATTTTCGGCGCCATGCGCCAGGTGGAGCTCGAGGTGCCGGAGCTGGAGGAGGTGGCGGATACCTTCATCGTCCGCCTGTCGACGCGCTCGATCTACGACGAGCTGACCCAGGCCTGGCTCGCCGCCTACGGTCCCTTCGGCCTGCGGCCGGAGGAGCGCAAGTACCTGGTCCACCTGCGCCAGGTCGGCGGCAGGTCGTCGGTCGACAAGCTCGCCCGGCGGCTCGGTGAGTCCTTCGACGAGACCAAGAAGCACCTGGTGCGGCTGGAGAAGAAGGGCCTGGTCTGGCATCGGCCGCGGACGCGGACCTACCGGCTGGTCGAGTCGACCAACGTGCCGCACGAGATCGCCCTGCGAGCCCTCGAGCGGGCCGGCGTCGAGCCCTCGCGCGACGCGGTGCTGAGCCGCGACGAGCTGAAGCGGATCACCCGCATGGCGGACGAGCGCAGCTTGTCGAGCGAGATCGACCGCTGGCAGCAGGCCGGCATCCTGCGCCCCGCCGCCGGCCGGCGCTGGCGCCTGGGCACCAGCTTTCTCGAGTACCTGCGCCAGCGCCAGGCCGATTGAACCCTCGGGCCCTACGGAGGCCGGGAAGATGGACGATCTCGAGGTGATCGCCTACGCCGGCCAGCGCGGCGACGAGGAGCCGCGGTGGGTGGTGATGGCGGGGGAGCGACGGCGGGTGGCGGCGGTGC
Organism: Acidobacteriota bacterium; assembly: GCA_003697015.1. Taxonomy (GTDB): domain Bacteria; phylum Acidobacteriota; class Thermoanaerobaculia; order Multivoradales; family J023; genus J023. Next base: position 711 of record RFGL01000019.1, read on the forward strand.
GGCGGCGCTGGCGCCAGCCGGAGGGGGACTTCTTCGATCTCGAGCTCGAGGGCGGCGGCCGGCTGGTGCTGCGCTGCGCGGCGGGGGATTGGGCCGTGGTCCGAGGGCCGCAGCGCCTCAGGCCGGCGGCAGCTCCGCCAGCACCGCGTCGAGCTCGTTGAGCAGCAGGTCGGCGTCGGCGGCGGAGACGACGAGGGGCGGCTTGATCTTGATCACGTTGTGGAGCGGGCCGTCGGTCGACAGCAGGACGCCGCGCTCCTTCATCCGCTCGACCACCTCGGCGGCCTCCGCCGCCGCCGGCTCGAGGGTCGTCCGATCGCGCACCAGCTCGAGGCCGAGGAAGAGGCCCATGCCGCGAACGTCGCCGATCAAGGGGTGGCGGCGGGCGAGCTCGAGCAGGCCGCGGCGCAGCGTTTCGCCGACCCGGCGGGCGTTGTCCTGCAAGCCCTCGCCCTCGATCACCTCGAGCACCGCCAGGCCGGCGGCGCAGGACGCCGGATTGCCGCCGAAGGAGTTGAAGTATTCCATGCCGTTGGCGAAGGAACGGGCGACGTCGGCGCGGGTGATCACCGCCGCCAGGGGGTGACCGTTGCCGATCGGTTTGCCGAGGGTGAGGACGTCGGGCACCGCTCCCTGGGCGTCGAAGGCCCAGAAGTGGCTGCCGGTGCGGCCGAAGCCGACCTGCACCTCGTCGGCGACGAAGAGCCCGCCGGCGGCGTGGACGGCGTCGCGGGCGCGACGCAGGTAGCCGGACGGGGGGACGATCTGGCCGCCGCAGCCGAGCAGGGGCTCGCAGAAGAAGGCGGCGACCGGCCGGCCGGCGGCGGCGGCGCGGGCCGCCGCCCGCTCGACCTCGGCGGCGTACTTGCGTCCGGCGTCGCGGTCGCCGTGGCGATAGGGGCCGCGGTAGGGGTCGGGCATCGCCGCCTCGTGCACCCAAGGGGCCGGGCCGCTCCCCCCCGGCCCCCGGTACTTGTAGGGGCTCATGGCGACCAGGCTCGAGGTGTTGCCGTGGTAGGCGCCGCCGACCACCACCACGTCGCGGCGCCCGGTATGGGCGCGGACCAGGCGCAGAGCGAGCTCGTTGGCCTCGCTGCCGGAGCAGACGAAGTAGCACCTCGAGAGGGAGTCCGGCAGGGTGGCGAGCAGGCGCTCGGCGTAGTCGAGGACGGTGGGATGGAGGTAGCGCGTGTTGGTGTTGAGCCGCGCCGTCTGCTCGGCCACCGCCCGCACCACCGCCGGGTGGCAGTGGCCGACGTGGGCGACGTTGTTGACGCAGTCGAGAAAGGCCCGCCCGCGCTCGTCGTAGAGGTAGGCCCCTGCGCCGCGCACGACGTGGAGCGGCCGCCGGTAGGCGAGGCTCAGGGAGGGGCCGAGCAGCCGCCGGCGGCGCGCCAGAAGCTCGGCGTGGCGGGAGCTGGGGGGCGCTGGGCTCGGCACGGCTCATTCCCCGCGGGGCCGGTGGACGTGGCGACGGCCCTGCTCAACCCTCCAGGAAGTCGCGCACCAGTCGCGACAGCTCGGGGGTGCGCAGGTAGCCGTAGGACTTGTGGTGGTTGTAGCACACCTCGCCGTCCTCGACGGTGTGGTAGTCGTTCTTCACCAGGTCGTCCTCCACCCGCACCTCGCGCTTGTTCTCCAGGTAGTCGTCGCGCAGGCGGAGGTCGAGGGCCACCGGATCCTTGGGGTCGGCGAAGTTGACCCAGCGACCGGCGACGACGGTCGGGGTGCGCACCCGATTCTTCTTGTCGTAGTCGCGCTCGGCGTCGATCTTGCCCTTGACGTAGGGCAGGCCGAGGGGGGAGCCGATGGTGACGAAACGGGCGATCTCGAGCCCCGTGTCGGCGGCCTTCTTGCTGCGGCCGAGATCGCGCAGGACGTCGTAGGAGATGATGGTGCCCATGGAGTGGGCGATGATCATGATCGACTTGCCCTTGTGCTTGCGCACGGCGGACTTGAGCTCGTCCTTCAGCACCTCGCGCGCCAGACGGGGCTTCTTGGAACGGTCGCCGATCCGGCGCTCCGGGTCGTAGTAGAAGGCGAGGTCTTTCATCGCTTTGCCCAGCAGCCACTTGCCGAGGGTGTCGGAGTCGAACTTGGCGCGCGCTTTGTCGAGCAGGCCGCCGCCGACGTCGAGGAGGGAGGAGCGTACGGCGTCGGTCCAACTGTCCTTGTAGTCCACCAGGGTCCCCGGAGCGGCGGGGACGTAGGGCTCGCGATTGTAGAGCGCGTCGAAGTTGAAGAGCTCGTCGCGGTGCACGGGGTTCTTGTACAGCAGGTCGGCCCAGTGGATCATCTCGAACGGTGGATCGGGCTTCTTCATCCCGACGTTGTCGAGCCCTTCGACCAGCGACTCGCGCCACCACCTGGCGAGGACGCTCTTTTCCGGTTTGTTGGCGAGACCGTGGATGCCGATGATGATCTTCTTCTTCCGGGCCATGGCGAGCCTCCTGGTACGGGCACGTCGACCAGCGCCGCGTGCCGTGATCGGTGGGGCGAGAAAACTCCCCCCACTCTAGCGCATCCGCCCGAGGCCCGCCGGAGGCTCGCCGGAGGCCCGCTGGAGGCCCGCCGGAGGTTCGCCGACGGCCTCCCGCGGCGCCGCGATCGGCTATGATCCGCGCGACGCCCGGCCCGCGCCGGCGTCGTCAACCGACAACCTCCGGCCGGCGTCCTGTCGCCGGCGAGAGTCCAGGCAGGGAGAGGACTAGCGATGGCAGAGTTTCACCCGGTGGCGAAGAAGTCGGAGATCCCGGAAGGCGGCGCCATCTGCGTCACCGTCGAGGGCAAGAGCGTCGCTCTTTTCAACCTCGGCGGCGAGATCTACGCCCTGGCCGACGAGTGCACCCACGAGGAGGGGCCGCTGTCGGAAGGGGAGATCGAAGGCGACGAGGTGGAGTGCCCCTGGCACATGGCGCGCTTCAACATCAAGACCGGCAAGGTCCTCTGCGAGCCGGCCTGCGAAGACGTCGCCACCTACCCGGTACGGGTGGTCGGCGACGACGTCGAAGTCGCGGTGTAACGGGGCCGGTCTCTCGAGGAGCGTTGCTCCCGAGGAGCGGTGACGCGAGGATCCGGCTCAGGCGACGGCGGTGGGCTCGGCGGCGGGGAGGTGGTCGAGGACCGTCTCCGGCACCCGCGAGAGGGCGTCGCGCAGCACCTCGCTGCCGGCGCCGGGCAGATGGGCGTTCTCGCTCAGGTGACGGCGCCAGGCGCGCGCTCCGGGCTGGCCGGTGAAGAGTCCGAGCAGCGGCCGGGTCAGGCGGGGCAGGGGGACGCCGGAGCGCAGCTGCTCTTCGACGTAGGGCAACATCCCCTCCACCACCTGGCGGCGGCTCGGCGGGGGCTCCGTGGCGCCGAACGCCGATCGATCGGCGAGGGCGAAGAGGTAGGGATCGTCCCAGGCGGCACGGCCGATCATCACGGCGTCGACGCGCTCGAGTTGGGCCAGCGCCTGATCGAGGGTGCGGATGCCGCCGTTGATCTCGATCACCAGCTGCGGGCGCTCGCGCTTCAGGCGATAGACGTCGTGCCAGCGCAGGGGCGGCACCTCCCGATTCTCCTTCGGCGACAGGCCGCTGAGGACGGCGATGCGGGCGTGGACGGTGAAGCGGTCGCAGCCCGCCGCCGCCACCGCGTCGACGAAGCGCAGCATGTCCTCGTAGCGCTCCAGGCCGTCGATGCCGATGCGGTGCTTGACGGTGACCGGCAGCTCGACCGCCGCCCGCATCGCCGCCACCGCATCGGCCACCACCTGCGGCTCGGCCATCAGGCAGGCGCCGAAGCGGCCGCGCTGCACCCGGTCGCTGGGGCAGCCGACGTTGAGGTTGATCTCGTCGTAGCCCATCTCGGCGGCCAGCCGGGCGCAGCGCGCCAGGGCCTGCGCATCGTCGCCGCCGAGCTGCAGTGCCAGGGGCTTCTCGGCCGCATCGAAGGCCAGCAACCGCCGGCGATCGCCGTGGAGCACGGCGCCGGTGGTCACCATCTCGGTGTAGAGCAGGGTGCGGCGGGTGATGCGGCGCAGGAGATAGCGGAAATGCCGGTCCGTCCGATCCATCATCGGTGCGGCGGAGAGCGGCCGGCGGGGGCCGCGGGGCGGGGTCTGGCGCTCGAACTTCATGTCTGGATCAGCCAAGGCCCGCCCCGCGACTGGCGCAGCTCGCGGCGTGCAGCGACCGACTCCCAGACCGCCATCACCACGAAGACGCCGAAGAAGAATCCCAGCCGAAGGGCGGGCTCATGGCCGAACGTCCAGTCTCGCATCGCGCTTGCTCCGGAGCGGGTGGCGATCCGCAACCCCCCGCCGCGAGTCTACCGCGGATCTTCGCCGAGCCATCGATTGGGAGGGGGCGGGCTATCGCCAGCGATCGTGCGCGTGCGGTAAAAGCTCGGCGACGGCGACCGCAGATTGTCGTCCTCACGGCCGGGACCTGATCGGCAGATCCCTCAGTAACGGTTGAGGAAAAGGACAACAGTCAGCGACGGCCGAGCAGGGATCTGCCAACGCGAGTTTGAGATATCGAGCATCGTTCCCGTCGAGCAGGCGGAGGCGACGATCTGCCATCCTCGTGCCGAGCCTACTTCTACGGGTTACCGCGTTTCGGCGAAATCAACGGCGCTCAGATGCGCTCGTCAGGGCAGATCTCGCACTGGTAGCGAAGGTAGCCGTCGACTTTTTTCCAAGTCGGGTTGTTCGGCTCGTTGTTGTAGCAGGGCTTGGTAATCACGAGGCTCCTGGAGCAGAAGCTGTCGCAACCGGCCGCGGCGCTTGTCGCGGCAAAGAGGTCGGCCTGGGCAGCAGAGCAGCCGACGCCGTTTCCGGTCATCACGGTCGTCGACTGCGCTTGTACGCACAGGCAACCATTGAGCGCGTTGGCCTCTGGCGTGAAGGTGATCGAGATGGTAACGGCGGCGACAGTGAGCGCCGCCAGTGCAAGGTAGACTAGTTTGCTTTTCATTGAAATCTCCCACAGCGTAGTTGGCGATCGGACGGCTTGGCAGCGACTGCCGGTCAGCACATCTGATCGCAAAAGGAACGGATCGGCACGAGCAGCACCTATGCCTAGGATGGCAGATCGTCTTGGGCGACCATAGCAACCGATCCGAAGCGCATGCAAGAGGGGAATACCCCTTTCTGCCGTGGATGGCTGGGAATCCGGGGTCGATCGTCACCTGAGCGTGTCGGTTGGACGGAATCGCGCCGGCGCTCGCACGGAAGCCGGTAGAGGGCGACCCGCTCCCAGATCAACGAGGTGCGAAGGCCCTGGCACCTGGTTCAGCAGCACCTGGTCCCCCCCCGTGCCCAGCTGGTACCGCACCTGGCACCAGGAGGGCCCTTCCACCCCAGGCGCTGAGCAGAACGTGACTTTCAGCACGCACCCGCGGTGGACCGAGGAGAGAAGATGGCGCCGTCGGACGTGTCTTCCCGGGCAGGTCGACGGCGCCAGCAGCATCCACCAGCCGAGAGGAGGACGGGTCATGGACGTGGCCACCCGCTTTCGAGAACCCGGAACCCTGAGGGAGCCCTTACCGATCGGCCGCCTCGTCCGATCGGCGTCCGCCGCCGGCTGTGCCTGGGTGCTCTACCTGGTCTTCACCTAGGGCCGCGCCCTTATCTTGTCATCGATGCCGCGCTTCCTCGGCGCCTAGGTGCTGCTGCCGCCGGTGGGCGCCCCCGCTTCACGGTCGACTGGCGACGCCGTCCGCAGATCGTCGCCCTCGCCGTCGGCCCGGTGCTCGCGATGGCCAGCTGGTACCACTACGGCAACTGGTAGGGACCGCCGGTCGGCTGGTGGTCGCTCGCGCCGCCGCGCCGTCGCGCCGCCGGCGGGCGTGGCATCGACGGCCGCGTACGCTCGTTTCGCCGGGCCGGCGGGAGAGGGAGGCGGGAGAGGCGGGCTTGCCCGGTCTGTAACGAAGCGGAAAAATTGCTGGCGGCGGGCGCCCGCGGCGATCCGCCGGACGGTAGGCTACGAATCTATCCGCGACCCGGTCGCGGCCGCGAGGGACGTCCGCCGGCAGGACGTCCCCGCTCGCGCCGATTCGTCTTCGCTGGAGTAAGCCATGACCCGAGCTCATCGACTCGCACTCCTCGCCGCCAGCGCCGCCGTCGCCGGCGCCGTGAGCGGCCAGTTGCAGGTGCCGCAGAAAGCAAGCTTCGAGCTTTTCGCCGACCGTACCGCCTACCCGCCCGGGGCCACGGTGCAGGTGGCGGCCAAGGTGCGCATCGAGGACCGCTGGCACGTCAACAGCAATACGCCGACCCTCGACTACCTGATCCCCACCGAGCTGACCCTCGAGCTGCCGGAGGGCGCCTCGCCGGCGCGGCTCACCTATCCCGAGGCCAAGCTGCTGAAATTCGAGTTCGCGCCGCAGCCGGTGGCGGTCTACGAGGGGGAGGTGACGATCCGCGGTACCTTCGACCTGCCCGCCGACGTCGCCCCGGGGAGCCTCGAGGTCCCGGCCCGGCTGCGCTATCAGGCCTGCGACGACAAGCAATGCCTGCCGCCGACCACCACCGAGCAGACCCTCGTGCTGCACGTCGGCGACGGCGGCTCGCTGGCTCATCCGGAGATCTTCGCCGCTGCCGGCGCCGCCTCCGCCGCCGGCGTCCCCGCCGCCGCCGCGGGCGCCGGGCGTCTCGCCGTCATGCTCGTCCTGGCGCTGATCGGCGGCCTGATCTTGAACGCCATGCCCTGCGTCCTGCCGGTGCTGTCGCTCAAGATCTTCGGCATGATGAAGAGCGCCGAGCAGGGGCGCAGCCACCTGGTGGTGGGCTCCCTGGCGACCACCGCCGGGATCCTCGCCTCCTTCTGGCTGCTCGCCGGCCTGACGGTGGCGGCCAAGGCGGCGGGGGCGACGGTCGGTTGGGGAGTGCACTTCCAGCAGCCCGGCTTCGTCGCCTTCCTGGCGGTGGTGATGGTGCTCTTCGCGCTCAACATGTGGGGGGTCTTCGAGATTCCCCTGCCGCGCGCCCTGGCCCAGGCCGGCGGCAGCGGCCGCGAAGGCATCCCCGGCCATTTCGCCTCCGGTCTCCTCGCCACCCTGATGGCGACGCCGTGCTCGGCGCCGTTCCTCGGCACCGCGGTGGGCTTCGCTCTGGCGCAATCGGCGGCGACGATCTTCGCCGTCTTCACCGCCGTCGGCGTCGGCCTGGCCCTGCCCTACCTGCTGCTCGCCGCGGTGCCGGCGGCCGGCCGCCTGCTGCCGCGGCCCGGACCGTGGATGGTCACCCTGCGCGGCGTCCTCGGCTTCTTCCTCGCCGCCGCCGCGGTCTGGTTGCTCTACGTCCTCGGTGCTCAGGTCGACGCCGCCCATCTCTTCTTCGTCGAGCTGACCATCGTCGCCCTGGCGCTGTTGGTGTGGCTCGCCGGCCACCTGCAGCGCCGCGGCGTGCGCCGGGCGCTGACCGCGGCGGGCGCCGCCGTGGCGCTGATGGCGGTGGCGCTGGCGGCCGGCGCCGGGCCGCCGAGCCGCAGC
>RFGL01000207.1 GCA_003697015.1 Acidobacteriota bacterium
CGGTGGAGGAGAAAGGCGGCTTGCAGGGCGCGCTGCACCGCCGACGACATGCCGTCGGTGCCGAGGCCGACGCGGCAGCCGAGGCCGGCGACGCGCGGCACGTCGAGACGGCCGACGCCATTGTTGGCGTTCGACTCCGGGTTGTGGATCACCGTCGCGCCGCGGCGGGCGATGGTCTCGTACTCCGCCGGCCGGAGGTGGATGCCGTGGGCGAGGAGGGCGCCCTCGTCGAGCAGGCCGAAGCGCTCCAGGCGCTCGACCGGACGGATGCCGAAGGCGTCTTCGGTCGCCGTGACGTCGACCGGATCCTCCGCCAGGTGGACGTGGCAGCCGGCCCCCGCGGGGCGCCGGCGGGCGACCTCCTCCAGGGTCTCGTCGCGCAGGGTGAAGCTGGCGTGGAGGCCGAAGACGCCGCGGATGCGCGGGTGGTGGCGCCGCGCCTCAAGGAAGCGCAGGTTCTCCTCGATCCCCGCCCGCGCCTGCCGGCGGCCGTTGCGGTCGGTGACCTCGTAGCACAAGACCGCCGACAGCCCCGCCTCCTCGATCGCCGCGGCGATCTCGTCCAGGCTGCCGTCGATCGCCGACGGCGAGGCGTGGTGGTCGAAGATGGTGGTGTTGCCCCAGCGGATCGACTCGGCGGCGCCGAGGGCGGCGGAGATGCGCACGGTCTCGGCGTCGAGGGCGCGGTCGAGGCGCCACCACAGGCGGTCGAGCACCTCGGGGAAGTTGCGCATCGGCGCCCCCGGGTCGAGGCCGCGGGCGAGGGCGGAGTAGAGGTGGTGGTGGAGGTTGACGAAGCCCGGCAGGATGACGCCGCCGCGGGCGTCGAGCCGCGCCGCGGCGGGGAAGCGCGCCGCCAGCTCCTCCTCCGGTCCGACGGCGACGATGCGCTCGGTCGTCCACGCCACCGCGCCGCGGGCGATCACCCGCCCCCCCGCCAGGCGGGTGACGACGGTGCCGTTGGCCAGCAGGGTGGTCGTCTGCGTCATCGCGGGTCAGGAGCTTCCTCAGCAGCGACTCTCGCGCCGCACCCACTCGCCGGTGCCGGGGGGGGCGAAGTGCTCGCCGCCGGCGCGGCGCTGGTAGGCGAGCCGGCCGCGGACGTAGAGGGCGCGGACGCGGCCGGTCAACAGCTGGCCTTCGTGGGGGGTGTAGCGGTTCAGGTTGTGCAGCTCGCCGGCGCGCACGGTCCAGGTCTCATCCGGATCGAAGACCACCAGGTCGGCGTCGAGGCCGGGGGCGAGGCGGCCCTTGCGGCGCTCGATGCCGAAGAAGCGGGCGGGGGCGGAGGCGGTGACCTCGACCAGGCGCTCGAGGGTGATGCGGCCCTTGCGCACCCCTTCGGAGTAGAGGTACGGCAGCATCAGCTCGACCCCGGGGACGCCGCCGTAGTCGGTCCAGATCGAGCCGGTGTGCTTCTCCTCCGGCCACTGACCGGCGGCGTGATCGGTGGCGACGTAGTCGAGCTCGCCGCTCGCCACCCCCTGCCACAGGCGCTTCTGGTCGGCGGCGGACTTGACCACCGGCGCGGTTTTGAGCACCGCCCCCTGCGCCGCCAGGTCCTCGTCGGTGAAGGCGAGGAAATGGGGGCAGGTCTCCCCCGACATCGGCAGGCCCTCCTCCTTGGCCCCGGCGATGAGGTCGAGCGCCCGGCCGGTGCCGACGTGGACGATGTGCACCCGCGCGCCGGTCTCGCGGCACAGCTGGCGCATCGTCGCCACGGCGTTGATCTCCGCTTCCGCCGGGCGCGAGGCGGCGTAGTCGAGGGGGCGCTCGCGGCCGGCGGAGCGCAGGCGCTCGGTCAGGGCGTGGACCAGCTCCCGGTCTTCGGCATGCACCCCGACCGGTACCCCGAGTCTGGCCGCCTCCGCCAGCACCGCCCGCAGCTGCTCGCGGCCGAGGTCGCGGAAGGTGTCCATGCCCGAGAGCATGTAGACCTTGATCGATCCCACCCCGGCCTCGGCGATCTCCCGCAGGTGCTCGCGCCAGTCGGGCTCGGCCATCGAGTTCTCGCACACCCCGCCCCAGAGCATGAAATCGACGTGGGCCTTGGGGCGGATCACCGACAGCTTGTTGTCGAGGGCGCTGCCGCGGGTCACCGGCGGAAGGGTGGTGCAGGGCATGTCGACGACGCAGGAGACGCCGCCGGCGGCCGCCGCCCGGGTGCCGCTGGCGAAGGTTTCGCGGTGGGTGAATCCCGGATCGTCGAAGTGGACGTGACCGTCGATCACCCCGGGCAGCACCAGCGCGCCGCCGAGGTCGATGCGTTCCTCGTCGCCGCCGTCGCCGTCCGCCGGCGCCGCGAGCGCCACGATGCGGCCGCCGTCGACCAGGATCTCCGCCTCCCGGACGTCGTTGCCGTGATCGGGGATCCGCAGATTGACGAATCGCTGGCGCATGGATTTCCTCTCGACTACACCCGCCGGCACCTCAGCGCGGCGAGGGGTTCACCGGATTGGGGACGTCGGCACGGTAGATCGACTCCCACGCCGTCTTCATGCGCCACAGGGTTGCGGTGTCGAAGCCGGCGAGCTGCCCGCTGACGTGGGCCTTGACCACCTCCAGGGGCTCCCAGGTGAGCTCGAGATGCAGGCCGTCGCCGGTGACGGCGGCGCGGTTGAGCCCGATCTCGACCTTGAGCCGCATCTCGACGCCGGCGAGGCGGGCGTGGAGGGTGCCGTTGTCGCGGTAGAAGCCGTCGAGATGGGCTTCGCGGTCGAAGGCTTCGCGGCTGGCGAAGAGACGCTCCTTGACGGCGAAGGGGGCGCCGTCCTCCGGGCAGTAGACCTCGCAGTTCGAGCACTCGTTGCACGCCCCTTCGAGCACCGCCAGCTGGTGGGCGTCGCCGAGGGTGAAGCCGGCGCCGGGGGCGCGCTCGAGCTCGCCGCCGTCGCCGCCGTAGAGCACCTCGGTGGCGACGTCGACCGGCTTCGCGCGGTAGGCGAAGATGGCGTCGTTGGGGCAGGCGGTGATGCACAGATCGCAGTTGATGCAGTCGTAGAGGCCGAGGGTGCGCTCGACGCGGCGCGGGGTCTTGGCGTTTCTCGCCGCGTGGTAGCGCGGGTCGTCGGCCAGGTCGCGGACGACGTCGCGGCCGTTGAGCCGCCCGGCGACGCGGGTGGCGTGGATCAGCAACACGTCGCGCGGCATGTTCCTGCCGGCGGCGAAGCTGCGCAGCACGAAGGGGAGGGGATCCTTCAACGCCGCCAGGTTCTCGCAGGCCTGGCGGTCGGTCTGGAAGTAGTCGGCCCCGGGCACGGCGCCGAAGGTCTCCCACATCGCCTCCCCGCCGTGACCGTAGGCCGACAGCACGTAGGCGTCGCGGCTGCTCGTCTCCAGCTCTTTCATCGCCCGGCCGAGGTTGCGCAGGTAGGCGGGCAGGCGGCCGTAGCCGCCCTGGCGCAGCAGGTCGGTGCAGACCGTCACCGGCACCAGACCGCAGGCCACCGCGACGGGGAAGTTCTTGGCGTCGATGCCGGCGGAGAAGGACGTCGGGATCTCGAAGCCGAGGTCGTCGCGGAAACGCTGCATCAAGGTCATGGCGATGACGTGCAGCGGCTGGCCCGAGAGGTACATGTAGGGGTCGCGCTGGGTGGGAAAGATCTCCGCGTCGTTGCGAACTACCAGGGTGTTGGTGAACTTGGCGCCGATGGTCGAGCCGCGCTCCTCGGCCAGCGGCTGCAGCCGGCGCAGGATGGCGAGGCCGTCGTCGTACTGGAGGTCGACGTCGAAGGCGGCGCGGTCGAGCTCCAGGTGGCGGTAGCCGAGACGCTCGTGGAGCAGCTCGCGCACCTCGTCGTAGCCCAGCAGGGTGGGGTTGAGCTTGATGATGGTGTGCAGGCCGAGCTCCTCCAGCAGGTAGCGGGCGATGGCCTCGATCTGGTCCGCCGGGCAGCCGTGGAAGGTCGACAGGGTGACGCAGTCGGAGATCGAGCGCGGCATCTTGATGCGGCGGTAGGGCTCGAGGTCCTGCTGCAGCTGGGCGCGCAGGCGGCGGAAGTGGAGTTGCGGCTTTTGCAGGGCGCGGATGAAGCCGGTCACTTTCTCCGAGCGGATCCCCTCGAGGTCGTAGCCGACGCTGATGTCGTAGATGGTGTCGAAGCCCGCCTCGCTGCCCTCGGGGAAGAGGCCGAAGGCGCGGGTCGCCTTCAAGATCTCGATCAGGTAGCAGGCCTTGGCGTACTCGACGATCGATTGCTCCACCGTGAGCTCCTGCGACCACTCGACGTTGTAGCCCACGTTGGGCACGTGGATGCAGGGCCGCGGGATCGACAGCCGGTCGTCGATCTGTACCGTCTTGAGCTCGATGATCCGCCCGCCGGCGAGCCAGGAGAGGACGATGTTCTGCGCCAGCTGGGTATGGGGACCCGCCGCCGGCCCCACCGGCGTCGCCGCCCGGCGGCCGAAGTGGCTGACCGAGAAGTCGAGCTCGGGATCCGGGATCCACCACTTCTTCACCGGCAGATCGAAGATCGAGCGCGAAGTCTCCGCCTCACGCCGCATGCGGCGCACCAGGTCGGGAAAGGGAATCGGTTCAAGCTCCGCCATCGTTACCTCGTAGTTGCCGCCATTCTACCCCGACTCCCCCGGGCCCGCCGGCGAAACCGATCCCCGGCGAGCCGCCGCCGCGATTGTTCGCTGATCCGCTGGCGGAAAGCTCGCCATCGGCGGCGTAGGCCTGGGTGAGATGCCCACGCGCACGGCTTCGCTCCGCGCCTCAGCGACCACGTCGCAAGCGCTCGATCGCCCAGCCGAGATCGGCCGCTGCCCGCCGCTCGTCGCCGGCGGACCGGGGCGTTTGGGTGATCAGCCATCGTCGGGTCGCCCCTACGAGGTCGGCCACTTTGTCCAGGCGGCTCAGGTCGGCGAGGCTCGGCGAGGCGGTCAACTTGGCCTCGATCGCCCACAACTCACCTTCCGTCTCCACAACCAGGTCGATCTCGTAGCCATCGCGGGTCCGCAGGTAGTAACCCTGATGGGGAATTCCAAGAGCGCTCAGGTGGCCGAGGATCTGCTCGATGACGAAGCCCTCCCAAGAGGCGCCGACCCAGGGCTGCACCAGGAGCGAGGAGCGATCGGCGACGTTGAGCAGGGAGTGAAGGACCCCGCTGTCCCGCCAGAAGATCTTCGGGCTCTTGACCAGGCGCTTCTTGACGTTGGCGTGAAACGACGGCAGCCGGCGCACCAGGAAGGCGCCTTCGAGGTAGTCGACGTAGCGATCCACCGTGTGGTACGAGAGCCCTAGGCTCCTGCCGAGCTGGGAGGCGTTCCAAGTCTGGCCGTGGAGCGCGGCGAGCATCCGAATCAGGCGCAAGGTCTGCTGCGGACGGGCCGTGAGGCCCCACTCCGGTAGATCGCGCAACGCCAGGAGCTGGAGATAATCCGCCTGCCAGCGTGGGAAGGCTGTGGCATCCAGGATGCCGCCGTCCGGAAACCCGCCGGTGAGCCAGAGATGCTCCGGCACGGCTGCCGGCGGCACCTCGCTCCACAGAAACGGCGTCAGCTCGATCAACGACAGACGCCCGGCCAAGGACTCGGAGACGCGCGTCATCAGGGCCGGCGACACCGAGCCCAGGAGGAGGAATCGCCCGTTGCGCCGCCGGTCCCGGTCGATGGCGCCGCGGAGGCGAGGAAAAACCTCAGGCCCTGCCTGCGCTTCGTCGAGGATCACCAGCTCCCGCCCGGCCACCACCCGCGACCACTCGAGGTCGAGACGCAATCGTTCCGACTCCTGCTCGAGATCGAAGTAGACGTCGCTCAGGGACCTCGCCAGGGTGGTCTTGCCCGACTGGCGAGGGCCGATGAGGGCTACCGCCGGCGACGTTGCGAGTCTTCGGCGGAGCAGAGAATGGACGAGCCGCGGCCGCATTCTTGCATTATAGAATCGGATTTCTAATTTGCAAGTCGCGGCGCTAGCGCCGCGACTTGGGGACGGACGGGGCGGCGGCGGGGGCGTCGGTCATGGGGAGGGCGGTGCGGTAGCGGCCGTCGTAGGCGTGGAGGGCTGCGGCGACGGCGCCGGCGGTGGGGACGAGGCCGATCTCGCCGACGCCCTTGGCGCCGTAGCCGCCGACCTCGTCGGGCACCTCGACGAGGATGACGTCGATCGGCGGCGTGTCCTTGGCCTTCAGAATGCCGAGGTCGCGCAGCAGGAGCGAGTCGGGGACGCCGCCGGTGGTCGGCAGGTCTTCCGACAGGGCGTAGCCCAGGCCCATGTGCAACGAGCCCTCGATCTGGCCGGCGCAGAGCAGGGGGTTGATGGCGCGGCCGACGTCGTGGGCGGCGACCACCCGTTCGAGCTTGCCGTCGTTGCCCAGGATCACCACCTGGGTGGCGTAGCTGAAGGTCATGTGGGTCTTGGGCTCGGCGGCGTCCTCACCGGGTTTGGTGGTGAAGTCGCAGACGTACTCCCCCAGGTACTCGCGGCCGGCGAGCTCGGCGAGGGGGGCGTCTTCGAGGTCGGCGGCGAGCCGGCGGGCGGCGCGCTGGCCGGCGGCGGTGAGGAGCGCGGTGGCACGCGAGGCCGTCGTCATGCCGCAGAGGACCCGCGGATCGGAGGCGGTGCGGACGTCGATGAGCTCCGGGTCGACGCCGGCCTCTTCCCACACCACCTGGCGCAGGATGGTGAAGAGCCCCTGCCCCATCTCGGTGTAGCCGGTGAGGATCTCCAACCGCCCGCCGTCGAGGACGCGGAGCAGCAACCGTCCCGAGTCGTCCATGCCGTTGCCGATGCCGGTGTTCTTGATGCCGCAGGCGATGCCGGCGTAGCGCGCCTTCTTGTAGATCTCCTTCACCGCTTCCAGGGTCTGGCGCACGCCGCAGCTCGCGGTCATCCGCTGGCCGGTGGCGAAGCGGTCGCCGGGGCGGAGGACGTTGCGCGCGCGGACGTCCCAGCCGTCGATGCCCACCTTCTCCGCCAGCCGATCCATGATGCCCTCGATGGCGAACGCCGCCTGGTTGGCGCCGAAACCGCGCATGGCGCCGCACGGCGGGTTGTTGGTGTAGACGGTCTTGGCCTCGACGTCGACGTTGGGCACCCGGTAGGGGCCGCAGGAGTGGCCGGCGGCGCGTTCCAACACCTTCATCCCCACCGAGGCGTAGGCCCCCGTATCGCCGACGATGCGTGCCTTGATCGCCGTCAGCCGGCCCTCCGCGTCGGCGCCGGCGACGTAGCGCAGGGTGATCGGATGGCGCTTGGGGTGCAGGCGGATCGACTCGTCGCGCGACAGCACGGTCTTCACCGGCCGGCCGAGGAGGTGGGCGGCGAGGGCGGTCTGGGCCTGGATCGACAGGTCCTCCTTGCCGCCGAAGGCGCCGCCGTTCGCCACCAGCTCGACGTGGATGCGCCGCGGCTCGAGCCCCAGCACCGAGGCGATCTGGACCTGGTCGTCGTGCACCCCCTGGGTCTGGGAGTAGACCGTCAGGCGGCGCTCGCCGCCGTCCTCCCCGGGTACCGCCAGGCAGGCCTCGGGCTCGAGGAAGGCGTGCTCGATGCGCTGGGTGGTGAAGGTCTCCTCGATGACGTGGGCCGACTGCGCCAGCGCCGCCTCGACGTCGCCGCGGGCGAAGCGGCACACCTCGAGCAGATTGCCCCCGGGGTGGACGCGGGGGGCGCCGGGGGCGAGGGCGTCGAAGGGGTCGGTCACCGGCTCCAGCACCTCGTAGCCGACCTCCACCGCCGCCGCCGCCCGGCGGGCGCGGAAACGGCTGTCGGCCACCACCAGCGCCAGCACGTCGCCGACGCAGCGGGTGATCTCCCCCACCGCGACGAAGGTCGGCCAATCCTTCTTGATCAGCCCCACGCAGCGCTCGCCGGGCACGTCGGCGGCGGTCAGCACCCGCGTCACCCCACCCATCTTGAGGGCCGGGGAGGGATCGATCGACAGCACCCGCGCCCGCGGGTGCTCGCTCAGCACCACCGCCGCGTGGAGCATCCCCGGCACCGTCATGTCGGCGACGTAGGGCTTGGCCCCGACGGCGTGGTCGTGGCCGCGGTAGCGCGGGCTGGAGGAGCCGACGCCGTGGCCGTTGCCGTTCGACCTGCGTGGCCGCGCGCCGTCGAAGACGCAGGGCCGGCGCGGCCGGTGGGCGACCGCCCCGCCCGCCTGCCAGGCCTCGGCCGCCGACTGCACCGCGTCGATGATGCGGGCGTAGCCGGTGCAGCGGCAGAGGTGACCGGAGAGGGCCTTGGCCACCGTCTCGCGGTCGAGGCCGGGGCGATCGAGGAGGTGGGCGGCACGGACCACGATCCCCGGGGTGCAGAAGCCGCACTGGATGCCCCCGTCCTGGACGAAGGCCTCCGCCAAGAGCTTCCGTTTGGCCTCGTCGACGCCCTCCAGGGTGACCACCTCGCGGCCCGCCATCTGCGCCGCCGGCCGCAGGCAGGAGAGGGTCGGCCGGCCGTCGACCAGGATCTTGCAGCAGCCGCAGTAGCCCTGCGGCGCGCAACCATCCTTGGCCGAGGTGACGCCGCAGACCTCGCGCAGCACCTCGAGGAAGTGCATTCCCTCCTCGTACGGTACCGTGGTCTGCTGGCCGTTCAGGCTGAACGTGATTTCGGGCATCGCCTTCACCTCCTCGTGCCGGATCGCTCATCTTACCGCATGCCCGGCAGCGGGCCGAATCCGTCGCCTGCGGCGTCGACGGCATTGCTCTCCGGCGCCCGTACCACTAGGATGAGCGCCGCCGATGAAGAAGATCCTGGTCACCGGCGCCCTCGGGCAGATCGGCACCGAGCTGGTCGCCGCCCTGCGGGCGCGTTACGGCCGCCGGCAGGTGGTCGCCTCGGACATCCGCATGCCGTCGCGGGAGGAGATCGCCGACGGGCCCTTCGAGCACCTCGACTGCACCCGCCAGCTGCAGCTGCAGGAGGTGGTGACCCGCCACCGGGTCGACGCCATCTTCCATCTGGCGGCCCTGCTGTCGGCGGTGGCGGAGGAAAAGCCGCAGGTGGCCTGGGAGGTCAACCTCGGGAGCCTCTACCGGGTGCTCGAGCTGGCCCGCCAGCAGGAGTGCGCGGTATTCACCCCGAGCTCGATCGGCGCCTTCGGGCCGACGACGCCGAAGGTGCGCACGCCGCAGGACACGATCCAGCGTCCGACCACCATGTACGGGGTCACCAAGGTGGCGGGGGAGCTGCTCTGCGACTACTACTTCCACCGCTTCGGCGTCGACGCGCGCGGGCTGCGTTTCCCGGGCCTGATCTCCCACGCCGCGCCGCCGGGAGGCGGCACCACCGACTACGCGGTGGAGATCTTCTACGAGGCCATCCGCCATCGCCGCTACACCTGCTTCCTGCGTCCCGACACCCGTCTCGACATGATGTACATGCCGGACGCCATCCGCGCCGCCATCGAGCTGATGGAAGCCGACGCCGCGCGTCTCGAGCATCGCAACGCGTTCAACGTCACCGCCATGAGCATCACCCCCGAAGAGCTGGCGGCGGCGATCGCCGAGGAGATCCCGGGCTTCACCGTCAGCTATCGGGTGGACCCGGTGCGCCAGGCGATCGCCGACTCCTGGCCCGACAGCATCGACGACGGCGCGGCGCGGCGGGAGTGGGGCTGGCGGCCGGAGTACGACCTGAAGCGTCTGACCCGCGACATGATCGCCCACTTACGCCCCAAGCTGGAGGCTGCCGGCTAGGCGGCCGAGGAGAGACGTCATGCCCTGTGACCGATTGCTCGCCACCCTGACCGCCGAGCTCGAGGAACTCGCCGCCCGCGGTACCCTCAAAGGCAAGGAGCAGGTGATCACCAAGGTGATCCCCGGCCACGACGAGATCGGCTCGCGCTACCGGCTGGCGGGCGAGGGCGACCGGCTCTTCATGCGGATGAACGCCAACAACTACCTCGGGCTGTCCCTGCGCCCGGAGGTGACGGCGGCGGAGGACGAGACCGCCTGGGCCTTCGGCACCGGCCCCGGGGCGGTGCGCTTCATCAGCGGCACCTACGTCCAGCACGTCGAGCTCGAAGAGCGCCTGGCGGCCTTTCACGAGCGCCAGGCGGGGATGATCTTCAGCTCCGCCTACGCCACCACCCTCGGCGTGCTGGTGCCGCTGATCGACGGCGAGACCGCGGTGATCAGCGACGAGCTCAACCACAACTGCATCATCAACGCCATGCGCCTGGCGCGGCCCCAGGCCAAGCACATCTACCGCCACAACGACCTGGCGGACCTGAAGTCGAAGCTCGAAGCCGCCGCCGGCGCCGGCAGCCGGCGGGCCCTGGTGGTCAGCGACGGGGTCTTCAGCATGCGGGGCGACTTCGCGCCGCTCAAGGAGATCATGCGGCTGGCGCGGCGCTACGACGAGCGCTTCCCCGACAACGTGCTGGTGGTGATCGACGACTCCCACGGCGTCGGCGCGTTCGGCACCAGCGGCCGCGGCACCGAGGAGCACACCCGCTGCCGCGGCGACGAGCGGCCGGATCTCCTGATCGGCACCCTCGGCAAGGCGCTGGGGGTCAACGGCGGGTACGTCGTCGGCCCGGAGCTCATCCTGCGCTATCTGCGCGAGACCGCCATCACCTACATCTACTCCAACCCGATCACCCCGGCCGAGGCGGCCGCCGCCATCCAGGCGCTGGCGATCCTCGACAGCGGCGAGGGCAAGCGCCTGCTGGCGCACCTGCGCGCGATGACCCGGCGCTTCGAGCGCGGCCTCGTCGAGCTCGGCTACGAGACCATCCCCGGGCCCCACCCGGTGACCCCGGTGATGGTGCGCGACACCGCCAAGACCATCGCCCTGGTGGACCACCTCTTCCAAAACGGCATCCTCGCCACCGGCCTCAAGTACCCGGTGGTGCCGCGGGGCGACGAGAGCATCCGCTTTCAGATCTCCGCCGATCACAAGGCCGCCGACATCGACCTCTGCCTCGAGGCCCTGGCGTCGTTCCCCGGCCGGCCGAAGGCCGATTGAGCGGACCGCCGGCGGAGTCAAGCGACGAGCGGCCGCGCGGCGCCCGCAGCGCGGCCGGCGTCCCGCCGTGCAGGCGATCCCTGCCGGCCGCCGATTCGTGGTATGCTCGCAGCATCATCCAGGACCGTTTCGCAAGGAACGAGCGGATCGAGCACGGCCGCGCGCAAGCACGAGCCGAGCAGCCAACCGGGAGGGTTGGCGTTCGTTGAAATCCATTTAGGAGCGAATTCACGCAAAAGGAGTTACCGATGCGCAAACGAGGTCGAACCCTTCTCGCACTGGCGGGGCTGATCCTGCTGGCGATGCCGGCGCTGGCGGCGGAGCCGCCGGCCGCCGGCGACGACGCGCCGGCGGCGGAGCCGGCGGCGAGCCGCACCTACGTCGTCAACGGCACCACCATCACCTGGAATCCGGGCCGCAAGCAGTACCAGGCGCCGTCGGCGGAGCAGCATGCGCTCCTCGCCCAGGCGCTGGCCGCGCTGCTGGCCGAGAAGGCGGCGGCGGGCAAGCTGCCGTTGACCAAGAAGGCGGAAGTCGAGGTGCTGCCCAACGGCATGCGCCGGCTGCGCGCCACCCCCGACATGATCAACGTCGCCCTCGTGCGCGTCGGTCGCGACGGCGAGCTGGTCGCCGCCTGCACCGACGACCCGGAGGCGGCCCGGCAAGCCCTCGCGGCGCCGCTGCGCGAGGACGGGGAGGAGCGGTAATGCGTTGCCGAGCTCCCCTCGCCCTCCTCTGCGGCCTGCTCCTGCTCGCCGCCGCCCCCCTCGCCGCCCAGGTCGACGGCACCATGAAGCTCAACGACAACCGCCTGCAGGGGACCGCCGCCAACGGCCAGCTGCTGCTCTTCTCCCCCGACCCGGTGCAGCCCGGCTCGTCGATCTCCCACTGGGATCCGTCGGCCTTTCCGAATCTCCTGATGGAGCCCGCCATCAACCCCGACCTGCCCTTCCTCGACCTCGACGTCACCCCGGGGCAGATGTGGGACATCGGCTGGCAGGAGGGGACGTCCACCGTCCAGATCTTCAGCTTCGATCCGCCGGGCACGGGCTTCGACGACCAGCGCGACTTCCCCGGCGCGCCGGGCAATAACGCCACCACCCTGGGCGAGGCGCGGACCAATCTCTTCAACGCGGTCCTCGGCGCCTGGGGCGGTACCTTGGAATCCGACGTCGACGTCGACGTCATCGTCCTCTGGCTGCCGCTGCCCTGCACCGCCGGCGTCGGCGCGGTGCTCGCCGCCGCCGGCACCACCTTCATCTTCAACGACGACACCGGCATCCTGCCCTTGGCCGACGTCTGGTACCACGCCGCCTTGGCCGAAGCCTTCGCCGGCGCCGACGTCACCGGCCCGCCGGCGGTCGACCAGAGCGGCAACATCGACGGCGGCGACGTCTTCGTCCTGATGAACAGCGCCATCGACGACGAATGCCTCGGCCCGGGTACGGGCTACTACTACGGCCTCGACGGCAATCCGCCGCCCAATCTGGTCGACCAGGCGCCGACCGTGCTGCACGAGATCGGCCACGGGCTGGGCTTCTCGAACTTCACCGACGAGACCAGCGGTGGCCTGGTCGCCGGGCTGCCCGGCATCTTCGACGTCTTCACCCTCGATCTGACCACCGGCAAGACCTGGGATCAGATGACCGACGAGGAGCGCCGCGCGTCGGCGGTCAACTTCCGCCAGGTGGTGTGGAACGGCGCCCAGGCCAACGCCGAGGCCCAGAACCTGCTCGATCCGGGGGTGCCGGAGCTGATGATCAACGCCCCGGCGTCGATCGCCGGCACCATCGAGGTCGGCGGCGCCAACTTCGGCCCGCCGCTCACCGCCGCCGGCCTCTCCGGCGAGATCGCCTGCATGAAAGACGGCGTGCCCGACGTCTCCTATCTGAACGGCTGCACCGAGGCCACCAATCCGCAGGAGCTGGCGGGCAAGATCGCCCTGATCGATCGCGGCTCCTGCCCCTTCACCACCAAGGTGGCCAATGCCCAGGCGGCGGGGGCGATCGGCGCCATCATCGCCAACAACGCCGGCCGCGGCTTCTTCACCATGGGCGGCGACGACCCGTCGATCACCATCCCGGCGGTGATGGTCGGCAGCCAGGACGGCCGCCGCATCCGCGAGGCGGCCTGCCCGGAGACGGCGGTCTATCTGCGCGACGGCCGTTTCCAGGTCAGCGCCAATTGGGCCCTGCCCGACGGCCGGAACGGCGACGGGGTGCCGGTGCCCTTGACCTCCCACACCACCTCCTTCTGGTTCTTCAACCCGGAGAACCTGGAGCTCTTCGTCAAGGTGCTCGACGGCTGCGACAACCCCAACTTCAACACCTTCTGGGTCTTCGCTGCGGGGCTGACCAACGTCGAGGTCACGGTCACCGTCACCGACACCCAGACCGGCTTCAGCCGCGGCTACTTCAAGCCCTTCGGGCCGCCCTTCCCGCCGATTCTGAATACCGATTCCTTCGCCACCTGCCCCTGACCGACGCACGACGCCGTCGCCGCCCGCCCGCGCACTGCCGCGGGCGGGCACCTCTGCGGCCGCGCCGTCAGCGCGCGATCGCGACCAGGTCGTGGGAGGCGGCCGGATCGAAGGGCTGGCGGTCGACGCCGCCGAAGTAGTCGCGTTGCGCGAAGCCGGCGTCGGCGAGGGCGGCGTCGACCTCGGCCGGCTGCCAGCCCTTGAGCAGCACGTTGCGCGAGCGCAGGAGCTCGACCGGCGGGTCCCGATCGCCGCGGTAGCGCAGGGTGGTGGGGCAGAAGCGCACCATGCCGTCGTCGCGGGTTTCCATCAGCCGCAGGAAGACCAGCTCGCCGTCGCCGTCGGGGTCGGGGCGGAAGTTGAGCGGCAGGTGGCGGACCTGCTGGTCGGCGATGCGCCGGTAATTCAGCAGCTGGAGGAGAAACGCCCCGCCGGGCAGGAGATGGCGGCGCAGCCCGTCGAGCATCCGCCCGAGCTGCAGCTCGTTGAGCAGGTGCGGCAGGGTATTGCCGAGGCAGATGGCGGCGCCGAAATCGTCGTCGAGGAGCTCGCCGAGGTGGGTGAGATCGCCGTGCATGCAGGTCAATCCAGCGGGTATTCCCACCTCCCGCAGCGCCTCGATCATCGCCGCCGAGCGGTCGATCGCCAGCACCTCGAAGCCCTTCTCGGCCAGGAAGCGCGCGTGCTCCCCGGTGCCGCAGCCGAGGTCGAGGACGCGGCGCGACGGTGCGTCCTCGAGCACCGCCTCAAGCAGCGGCCACTCGCGCTCGATGCGCGCCGGCCAGGCGATCAGCCGCCGGTAGTCGAGGCGCGAGTAGGGGTCCGTCGGGTCGGGCTGGGACATCGTTCCTCCTAGCGGCGAGAGCCTATCGTTTTGCGCCGGCGACCGGTGCGCCACCCTATGCCATCTTGCTGGTGATGCCGGCAGCGGGTACACTGGGGCCGATTCGCGCGCGGGCGCCTGCTGATCCGACGGGCCGTTCCGGCCGTACTCCCCCGCGCGTCCGAGCCAGCGAATGACCACCTCCGCCGGCCCGCCGGCCGTGAGATCAGGAGATATGTTGCCATGGGTACTGCCAAGCTCACCCTCGATGGTCAGGTCCTCGAGCTGCCGACGGTGGTCGGCACCGAAGACGAGGTCGGCATCGACATCAGCAAGCTGCGCAAAGAGACCGGCGCCATCACGCTCGACTACGGCTATGGCAATACCGGCAGCTGCGAGAGCGCGATCACCTTCATCGACGGCGAGAAAGGGATCCTGCGCTACCGCGGCTATGCGATCGAGGAGCTGGCGGAGCAGGCGACCTTCGCCGAGGTTTGCTACCTGCTGATCCACGGCGAGCTGCCGGAGCGCTCGCAGCTCGACGCCTTCGTCCAGAAGCTGACCTACCACAGCATGATCCACGAGGACATGAAGAAGCTCTTCGAGGGCTTCCCTCCCACCGCCCATCCGATGGCGGTGCTGTCGTCGATGATCGTCTCCCTCGCCACCTACTACCCGCACGCCAACGAGAACGTCGACCTGAACATCATGCGCCTGCTGGCCAAGGCGCCGACCCTGGCGGCGATTTCCTACAAGAAGTCGATCGGCCAACCGGTGGTCTACCCGCGCAACGACCTCTCCTACACCGCCAATTTCCTGCACATGATGTTCGCCGTGCCGGCCGAGGAGTACACGGTGTCGCCGGTGCTCGATCGGGCCCTCAACCTGCTCCTGGTGCTCCATGCCGACCACGAGCAGAATTGCAGCACCTCGACCGTGCGCATGGTCGGATCGAGCGACGCCAATCTCTATGCCTCGATCGCCGGCGGCGTCTGCGCCCTGTGGGGGCCGCTCCACGGCGGCGCCAATCAGCGGGTGATGGAGATGCTGGCGCGGATTTACGAGGACGGCAACGACTACAGGAAGTACGTCGACAAGGCCAAGGACCGCAACGATCCCTTCCGGCTGATGGGCTTTGGCCACCGGGTGTACAAGAACTTCGATCCCCGGGCCAAGATCCTCAAACGGGTGGCCGACGAAGTGCTCGACGAGCTCGGCATCGACAACCCGCTGCTCGACATCGCCAAGAACCTCGAGCGGGTGGCGCTCGAGGACGAGTACTTCATCGAGCGCAAGCTCTACCCCAACGTCGACTTCTACAGCGGCATCATCTACAGCGCCATGGGCATCCCCACCCGCTTCTTCACCGTCCTCTTCGCCCTCGGCCGCCTGCCCGGTTGGATCGCCCAGTGGAAGGAGGGGCGCGACAGCCCCAAGACCCGCATCAACCGCCCGCGGCAGATCTACACCGGCCCCAAGCTGCGTCCCTACGTGCCCCTCGACCGGCGAGGCTAGCGGCTTCCCGCGCCGGCCCCCCGCTGCGCGCCGAGGCCCGGCCGAAGGCCGGTGGCGCGGCCGGTTGACAAAGTGGACCGGATCCGTCCAGAATAGATCGAGGGTTATCGAGACTTAATCTCAATAACGAGGACGACCGACCGCATGAAAAACCGAAAGGATCCCCACCGTTCGCCGCTCCGCCTCCAGCTCGCCCTGGTCGCCGCCGCCTTGTCGTTCCTGCCGCTGATCGCTGCCTGCTCGGCGCCGGAGCCGGAAGCCTCCGTCGTCGTCTACTCCGGCCGCAACAAGAGCTTGATCGGACCGCTGCTCGAGCGCTTCGAGAGCGAGAAGGGCATCCGCACCGAGGTGCGCTACGGCGGCACCGCCGAGCTGGCGGCGACCCTGCTCGAGGAGGGCACCGCCACCCCCTGCGACGTCTTCATCGCCCAGGATGCCGCCTCCTTGGGCGAGCTGTCCAAGGCCGGGATGCTCAAGCCGCTGCCCGCTGCGGTGCTGGGCCGGGTGGCGCCGGCCTTCGCCTCGCCCCAGGGCGACTGGGTGGGAATCTCCGGCCGGGCCCGGGTGGTGGTCTACAACCCCGAGCGCATCGCGGAGGAGGAGCTGCCGAAGAGTCTGGAAGAGGTCGGCGATCCGCGCTACCGCGGGCGCTTCGGCGTGGCGCCGGCCAACGCCTCATTCCAGGCCCACATGGCCTACTACCGGGCGGTCAAGGGAGCCGACGCCCTCGCCGCCCTGCTCGACGCCATGGTCGCCAACGAGCCCCAGCGCTACCCCAAGAACAGCGCCATCGTCGAGGCGGTGATCCGCGGCGAGGTCGACTTCGGCCTGGTCAACCACTACTACCTGTGGCGCGCTCTGGCGGAGGATCCCGCGGCCCCGGGGCGCAACTTCACCATGCCCGATCCGACCGCGGCCTTCCTCAACCTGGCCGGCGCCGGCGTCACCTCGTCGAACGAGGCGGCGGTGCAGCTGGTCGAGTACCTGCTGGCCGACGACGGGCAACGCTATTTCGCCCAGCGGACCTACGAGTACCCGCTGGTCGCCGGCATCGAGCCGCCGGTCGACCTCGCGCCGCTGACCCCCGAGCAGCTCGAGAACCAGATCGACTTCGCCCGCATCGCCGAGGAGCTTGAGCCCACCCTCGAGGCGATCGCGGCCAGCGGGCTCCTGCAATGACCGGCGGCGGCGTGGCGAGCATCGCAGGGCGGCTGGCCGGGCGCCGCGGGCGCTCGGCGCCCCCCCTGTGGGCGATCCCCGCCCTCGCCACCGTCGCCCTGGTGCTCCTGCCGCTGATCTACCTGGTGCTGCGCGCCGCCCAGAACGGCTGGCGGGCCTACCTGGGGGCGATCTGGACGCCCCTGGTCGGGGCGCTGGTGCTGCGCACCGTCGCTCTCGCCGCCGGCGTGGTGGCGCTGGCGGTCCTGCTCGCGCTCGCCGTCGCCTGGCTGGTGGCGCGCACCGATCTGCCCGGGCGCCGCCTGTGGGCGGTGCTCGGCGCCCTGCCCCTGGTGCTGCCGTCCTACGTCGCGGCGCTGGTGCTGGTCACCGCCTTGGGCCCCCGCGGCCACCTGCAGCAGCTGCTCGAGCCCCTCGGGGTCGAACGATTGCCGGCGCTGGCCTACGGCTACCCCGGCGCCCTCTTGGCCCTGGCGCTCTTCACCTTCCCCTACGTCTACCTGCCGGTGCTGGCGGCCCTGCGCGATCTCGACCCGGCGCTGGAGGAGAGCGCCCGCGCCCTCGGCGCCGGTCCCTGGCGCAGCTTCTTCACCGTCGTCCTGCCGCAGCTCAAGCCGGCGCTCTACGGCGGCGGGCTGATCGTCGCGCTCTACGTCTTCTCGGACTTCGGCGCGGTGTCGATCACCCGCTACAACACCTTCACCCTGGCGATCTACAACGCCTACCGCGGCCTCTTCGACCGCACCACGGCGGCGGCCCTGGCCACCGTCCTGGTGCTCCTGACGGTGGTGCTGATCGCCGCCGAAGGACGGTTGGCCGCCGGCCTGCGACCGAGCCGCCAGCGGCCGTCGCGCCCGGCGCCGCGTCTCGCCCTCGGCGCCTGGCGCTGGCCGGCACTGGTCCTGGTCGGCGGCCTGGCGCTCGTCACCCTCGGCCTGCCCCTGGCGGTGCTCGGCTTCTGGGGGGTGCGCGGTCTGCTGCGGGGCGACGCGGTCGCCGGACTCCTCGCCGCGGCGGGGAATTCCCTCGTCGCGGCGTTGGTGGCGGCGCTGGCGGCGGTGGTGCTCTCCTTGCCGATCGCCATCTGGTCGGTGCGCTACCGGAGCCGCCTCGCCGTCTTCGTCGAACGGCTGAGCTACGCCGGCTTCGCTCTCCCCGGCCTGGTCATCGCCCTCGCCCTGGTCTTCTTCGCCGCCCGCCGTCTGCCCGCTCTCTACCAGACCCTGCCCCTCCTCGTGCTGGCCTACGTCATCCGTTTCCTGCCCGAGGCCCTGAGCGCCACCCGCGGTGCCCTGGCGCAGGTGACGCCGGCCTTCGAGGAAGCGGCACGCGGCCTCGGCCGGCGGCCGCTGGCGGTGCTGCGCACCGTCACCGTCCCCCTGGTGCTGCCCGGCATGGTGGCCGGCGGCAGCCTGGTCTTCCTGACCGCGATGAAGGAGCTGCCGGCGACCCTGCTGCTGCGTCCGATCGGCTTCGAGACCCTGGCGACGGAGATCTGGAGCTACGCCTCGGAGGCGATCTACGGTCAGGCAGCGCTGCCCGCCCTGGTGCTCCTGGCGGTGACCGCGCCGCCGCTCTACCTGCTGACCATCCGGCCGGTGCTCGCCGGCCGCAACGGGGGATGAGGCGATGGCGCTGGTCGAGATCCGCGATCTGGTGGTGGCCTACGGCGACCACGCCGCGCTCAAGGGGGTCGACCTCGACGTCGCCGCCCACAAGCTGACCGCCGTCGTCGGCCCCTCGGGCTGCGGCAAGACCAGCCTGCTGCGCGCCATCGCCGGCTTCGAGGTGCCGCGGGCGGGCACGGTGAGGATCGCCGGCCGGCCGGTCGCCGGCCCCGGCATCTGGGTGCCGCCGGAAGAGCGCCGGGTTGGCATGGTCTTCCAGCAGGGCGCCCTCTTCCCCCACCTGACGGTGTGGCAGAACCTGTGCTACGGCCTGCGACGGCGGCAGGACGTGGAGCGCGTCGAGCGCGCCCTCGCGCTGGTGGGCCTGGCCGGCCTGCGCCAGCGCTACCCCGACGAGCTTTCCGGCGGCGAGCAGCAGCGCGTCGCCCTGGCCCGCGCCCTGGTGCCGTCGCCGCGTCTGATCCTCCTCGACGAGCCCTTCGCCAGCCTCGACGCCGGCCTGCGCCAGCACCTGCGGGCCGAAGTACGCGCCATCCTGGAGCGGGCACGGATGACCGCCGTCCTGGTCACCCACGACCAGGAGGAGGCCCTGTCGGTGGCCGACGAGGTGGTGGTCATGGGGCAGGGGCGGGTGCTGCAGGTCGGGTCGCCGGATGCGGTCTACCGTCATCCGGCCAGCCTGGCGGTGGCGGCCTTCCTCGGCGACGGCCAGCTGATCGCCTGCGAGGTCGAGGGCCACCGCGCCCGCTCCTCCCTCGGCACCGTCCCCTCGAACGGCGCCCGTCCCGGGCCCGGCCTCCTCCTGGTGCGGCCGGAAGACCTCGTCCTCGCCCCCGCCGACGCCCCCGGCGGCCTCCCCGGTCACATCGCCCGCCGCACCTTCTACGGTCACGATCTGATCGACGAAGTCGTTCTCGACGACGGCGCCGCACTGCAGGTGCGCCGTCTGTCGGCCGATCCCCAACCGGTCGGCAGCGCGGTGCGGGTCCAGTTGCGCGACAAGCCCTTCCCGGTCTATCCCGATCCGCAACCCGCCGGCCGCCCGGCGGTGACGGCGCTGTAAGATCGGCATCGATGGCCGCGTCCCCGTCCAGCACCGCCGGCCGTTCTCGCGCCGCCGCCGAAACCCCCGCCGGGGGCTCGGCCGTCCCCGTGGCGTCGCTCGCCGGCACGGTGGCGGCGGTGAGCCGCAGTCGGCGCCACGGGCCGGTGAAGCGCTGCTGCGCCAGCATCCGCTTGCTCGCCGGCCTCGGGGTTGAGGGCGACGTCCATCTGGGGAAGACGGTGCAGCATCGCTCGCGGGCGCGGCAGAACCCCGAGCTGCCCAACCTGCGCCAGGTGCACCTGATCCACGCCGAGCTGCTCGACGAGCTCCACGCCGCCGGCTTCGAGATCGAGCCCGGTCAGCTGGGGGAGAACGTCACCACCCGCGGCCTCGACCTCCTCGCCTTGCCGGCGGGGACCCTGCTGCACCTCGGCGCCACCGCCGTCGTCGAGCTCACCGGCCTGCGCAACCCCTGCGCCCAGCTCGACCGCATCCAACCCGGCCTGATGCAGGCCACCCTCGGTCGCGATCGGGACGGCAAGCTGATCCGCAAAGCCGGCGTCATGGCCATCGTCCGCCAGAGCGGCGAGGTCCGCCCCGGCGACCCCATCCGCCTCGAGCTCCCACCGCCGCCGGCCCCGCCCCTCGAACCGGTCTGAGCCATCTCGACCGTGCGGTCCGAGCCGCCCTCTCCCGCCCGGCCAGCCTGATCTGAGCCGGTCCCTCCGTCCCGGCCGTCAGAGCCGGTTCCGCCGCCCGCGCGATCTGAGTCGTCCCCCGCCCGGGCGCTCAAGCCCGGGCCCCCATGCCCCCGAGCTTCGAGCTCGGAGCCGCCCTCGATCTCGGCATGCTGCCCCTGGTGCGCGCCGCCCCCGAGCCCGAGCGCACCCTGCGCGCCTACGCCTCCCTCTACCTCGACGAAGAAGTGCAGCAGGAGGGCTGGGTGCGAAACGCCGGTCATTTCGCGCGCTTCTCGAGACGGTGAGCTTCTCCCACGGCACGGTCCTGAACGTCAGCCACGTCGCCCGCGAATGCGAGGTCGGCCGGCGCACCGTCGCCGGCTACGTCGAGGTGCTCGAGGATCTCCTCCTCGCCTTTCGCGTGCCGGTCTTCAGCCGCCGCGCGCGGCGCCGGACCGTCGCCCACCCCAAGCTCTACCTCTTCGACGCCGGCGTCTACCGCTCCCTGCGCCCGCGCGGCCCCCTCGACCGCGCCGCCGAGATCGACGGCGCCACCTTCGAAGGGCTCGTCGCCCAGCACCTGCGCGCCTGGATCGCCTACTCGGGCAGCGACTGCAAGCTCTACTACTGGCGCACGCCGCGCGGCACCGAGGTCGACTTCGTGCTCTACGGCGGCGACGGCTTCTGGGCGATCGAGGTCAAGAACGCCGCCCGCCTCCGCCCCCGGGACCTGCGCCCCCTGAAGACCTTCCACGGTGACTACCCCGAGTGCACGCCCCTCCTCCTCTACCGCGGCTCCGACCGCCTGCGGATCGACGGCGTCCTCTGCCTCCCCGGCGACGACTTCCTGCGCCACCTCCATCCCGCCCGGGGGCCGATCGAGGGCTTGAGGCTCTAGTACCATCGGCCGCATGAGCACGATGCGGACGATTTCGTGGGCGGAGCTCGAGGCGGTGGAGCTGCGGGCCGGGACGGTGGTGGCGGTGGAGGCGTTCCCCGAGGCGCGGGTGCCGGCCTATAAGGTGACGGTCGACTTCGGGCCGGAGATCGGCGTCAAGCGCTCGAGCGCCCGCGTCACCGAGCTCTACGCGCCGCGGGACCTCCTCGGGCGGCAGGTGATCGGGGTGGTCAATCTACCGCCCAAGCAGATCGGGCCGATGCGCTCGGAGTTTCTGCTCACCGGCTTCTACCGCGACGACGGCGCGGTGGTGCTGGCGCTACCCGAGCGAAAGGTACCCGACGGCGCCAAGCTGGCCTAGCGGGGCGTGGCGAAAGCCGGCCGCCCGCGAGGGTGGAGAGGTCCGTGCCGAAGCAGGGCGGTAGTCCGCAGGCGCTTTCGGGACTCGCCGGCGGTTCGCAACGATGAGTCGGCCGAGAAGGCTCGCCCGCAGCGCGGCCGGAGCCGGTCGAGGCCGGTCTTTCGTGGCCCATGCGGGCCCAAGAATCCGCCTCAGTTGAGGGCCTTGAGCTCGAGTGCAGGGTCGCCGAGGAGGGTGAAGAAGCGTAGGACGAGCTCCTTGCCCTGGCGCCGGGCGTAGCGCTGGCGCGCTGCCAGCAGGAGGTCGCCCAGGGTGTGGGCGTCGCCGGCGGCCAGGGCGCGTAAGAGGTCTTCGCCCAGCAGCACCGCCTGGGCATGGGCGGAGACGCTCGACGGCCCCCAGGCGGCGATCACGCCGCCTTCCGGCGCCAGCACCAGGCGCTCGCCTAAGGAGGGAAATCCCGGGGTCTCGAAGCGGTTGGTCAGGCAGGTCAGGGAGACCAAGAGCGGCAGACGCGGGGCGTTCGCCAGGGTGGCGGCGTCGGCGACGGTCAACAGGGCACTGTTCGACAGCTGGGCGACGTTGCCGTGGCCGAGGTAGAGGGCGATTCCGGCGCCTTCGTCGAGGGCGGTGAGGAGCGCGGCGCGGGCGGCGGCCGCGCCCTGGCCGTCGAAGGCCAGTTGCTCGGCGATGAGCGGCGGCTGGACGAGGGCGGCGAGGCGCCTGGCGTCGCCGCTGAAGGCGCCCCCCGGTCCGGACTGGTCGGAGATCGCCAGCAGCCGTCGCGCCCAGTCGCCGCCGCCGGCGGACTCGTAGGCGATCAGCTTGTCGACGTAGGCCTCGAGCTCGGCCGCGGTACGTGCCGGGATGCGGCCGACCACCAGCGACGGCGTCTCGAGGGCCGCCGGGTCGAGGGTGGGGTCGGTGCTGAAGAGGCCGCTGATCCCGGGGTGCAGCCGCGGCGGCAGCAGGCCGTCGCCGAAGCCGAAGAGGTCGCGGTAGTCCCAGGTGCCGCG
This sequence comes from Acidobacteriota bacterium, assembly GCA_003697015.1. GTDB lineage: Bacteria > Acidobacteriota > Thermoanaerobaculia > Multivoradales > J023 > J023. Next base: position 22,543 of record RFGL01000207.1, read on the forward strand.
GCCGATCAGCACCACGAAGCGCGGCGGCTGTTGCCAGCGCTCGACGGCCACCGCCAGCAGGCGGGCGATCGCCTCGGGGTCGGGCAGGCCGCCGGCGAAGGCGTCGTAGATCGCCTCGAGCTCGATCACCCGGGTCTCCAGGCCGCTCCCCCGGCGATAGTCGGCCAGGCGCTCGGCGCCGGCGACGAGGGAGGCGGGGGCGATCACCAGGTAGTCGGCGCGGTTGTCGCGGTCGTCGAGGGGGATGGCGGTCGTGGTCCACGGGGTGACGGCGGACGGCGCGGCGACGGCGGCCGGGGTGAGGGCCAGGTAGCCGGCGCCGGCCTTGGGCTTGAAGTCGAGGCGGTAGCCGTCCGCCGAGGGGGTGGCGGTGGCGCCGAAGACGCCGCCCGCGCCGGCGCCGAGGAGGATCGGGCGGTGGGGCTCGGAAAGGTCGAAGAGGGCGACCTCGGGGCGGCTGAAGCCGCTGACGCCGAGCGCGCCGTCGTCGCCGGCGACGAAGCGCAGGCGGTCGTCGCGGGCGCGCAGTCGGCGCGGATAGGTGAGGGCGACGCCGTCGACGAAGAAGCTGCTCAGGGGGATGCCCGGGCCGAGCTCGCCGGTGATGGTGACGGTGTTGGCGCCCTCCTGCACCAGCCCGGGCGGCACCCTCAGGGTGGCCTCATGGGCCACCTGGCCGCGCCAGACGACGGTCCCCAGCTCGACGCCGCCGAGCTCGACCCGCGCCCGATGCTCGCCGGCCAGACCGGTGGTGCTGCCGCCCTGCAGGCGCAGGCTCAGGCTGCCCTCGACCAGGACCGGCGCCACGTCCACGGCGTCGATGGCGATCTGCTGGCGGCCGAAGGCGGGATGGCCGGCGATCACCACCTGCCAGAACCAGTAGTCGGTGGTCGGATCGGGGGCGATGGCGAGAGCGGGGAAGCGGTCCTCTTCGAGGTCGATGGTGCTGGGGAAGAAGCCGTCGTCGTCCGCCGCGGCGTCCTTCAGCCTCTTCTCTTTCATCGTTCGGCCGCGGTGGAGCTCCAGGCGGTAGACGTCCTCCAGGCTCAGCAGGCTGCGGAAGGGCGGGGCGTAGAAGTAGAGGGTGCCGCCGTCCGCCGCCGCCAGCCAGGCCACCTCCTCCCCCTGCCGGCTCAAGGCCACGTCGCCCTTAAGCAGGCGCTGGCGCAGGTCGTCCTGCGGCAGGGCGAAGGCCGCCGCCAACGCCTCGACCCCGACCGCGTAGAGCCCTTCTCCCGCCACGGTGATCTTGACCGCCGGCGTCCCGCCGCGGGGTTTCTTCTTCGCCGCCGGCCGCGGGCGAACGGCCGGCGGCGCCGGCACGCGGTGCGGCGCAGCATCCCAGACGGCACCCTCGGCCAGGGCCTTGCGTGGCGGCCGCGGACTGCGGGCGCCGAGCTCGTACGGCCCGTGGATCAGCTGGTCGCCGTCGAGCTCGACCTCGACCAGGGCGTAACGCGCCGGAGCGCCGGCCGGTGCGCCGTCGTCGCGCAGGCGGTAGCGCCCGCCCTGGGGCCAGCCGCGCAGCGCCGGCACCATCTCGCCGACCGCTACCGGTCCGCCGGCATCGAGGCGGAAGAGCCGATAGCCGAGGGTCCCTTCCTCCGCCCGCGTCTCCCACGTCACCACCGTGCCGCGGCCGTCTTCGTAGGCCCCGAGGCGGGCGACGTGGGCGCGGGTGTTGGCGGTGAAGTGGCAGTCGAAGGACTCGTAGTCGGTACCGACGTTCAAGCTGTTGCCGGTGCCGATCTGGGTGGCGGCGCCGGTGGTCTTGTTGATGCTGAAGAACTGCTGCCCGGAGGTGCCGTAGAGGGTGCCGTCGAAGCGGAATCCCAGCCCCTCCATGTCGGTGGTGCCGCCGAAGGCGCCGACCACCGTGGCGGCGCCGGTGGCGAGGTTGATGGTGATCAGCTGGCCGTTGGCGGTATCCGAACCGTACAGGATGCCGCTGGTCGGGTCGATGGCGACGTCGTCGATCACGTCGCCGACGTTGGTGCCGGTGATCAGCACGTAGTCGACGCCGGCGCCGAAGGCGTCGGGGACGTGGGCGCCGGTCTGCGGGTCGATGCGGAAGAGGGCGTCGGGGGCGCCGACGCGCGCCTGCACCCCCCACATCGTGCCGTCGGCGGGGTTGAAGGTGAGACCGTCGACGTCGTCGAAGGCGACGTTGCCGGCAGCGCCCGAGCCGGTGCCGAAAGGCTCGGGCAGGCGGACGAATTCACCGGTGAAGACGTTGATGCGGCCGAGCTGGCCGGCGTCGGCGGCGTAGACCGCGAAGTCGTCCGGGTCGATCGCCAGCGCTTCGATGTTGGGCACGCCGGCGTCGCCGACATCGGTGTCGATGGTGCCGTTGCTGGAGTTGATGAGCACGAACTCGTCGCCGCCGTCGGCCAGGCCGTAGCACAGGGCGCCGCCGGGCATCTGCTCGAAGCCGTCGTACTCGATGCGCAGGATCGGTGCGCCGCCCGCCGCCCCCTCGAAGGACTGGGCCTCGCGTTCGCCGGTGCCGCTCAAGATGAAGGCCATGCGGTTGCCGCTCGCCCACCCCGCTCGATCGACGATCTCCTGCACGACGGCGGAGATGTCCGGCGTCTGATGGTGCTGGCCGACGGCGTTCCAATCCGGCGGGTTCCATCCCACCGCGGCGGTGGTGGTGGCGCGGTTCGAGATGTTGTTCTTGGCCTTGGCGAAACGCGGCGGGTTGTCGGCGTCTTCGCCGCGGATGGTGATGGCGGCGGCACCGGTGGAGACCTTTCGGGTCTCGAACTCGAGCACCGCCCGGGTGATGGTGACCCCCGGCGGGATGCGCACGTCGTCGAAGCAGATGCCGACCAGCTGGGCGTTGTTGCCGTCGGCGGTCAGGTTGAGGTCTTTGTCTTTGACGTCGACGTTGGCGTTGGACACGCGCTCTTCGGCGTCGCACTCGCCGACGTTGACCTGGAAGTCGCGCACCACCGCCGCCGCCGGGGCCGCCGCGAGCCCCAACAGCAGGAGTGCGATGCCGGGATGAAAGCGGTTGCGTAGATCGTCCATCCAAGCCCCCAATCCGCTCTGCCACGTCCGGCAGAGCACCCCCCTTGATCGCGTCCCGAGCAGCGGAACCAACGGATTCCAACGCTTCATCATAGCCCATCGCCGTAACGGTCCACCTTACGGCGGCGTCCACCGGCCGGCGGCACTTGGTGGCTGAGCCGTTGGCGGCGGACGCGCAAGGGCGGGCGCAGCGCCGTCGGATCGCGTGGTGAAACGGCGGCGTTGCGGTCGGGGTAGGCCCATCGAGGTTCGGTTGCGCCGGGGTGACGGCTCTGAGCCGGCCGTCGCGTCCACCGGCGCCGGCGTTTGGTGGCGGCGGGGGCGCGACGGGATCGGGCGCAGCCGGTTGCATCCGGCGCGGGTGGCGTGTCTAAGGGCATGTCATGATCGCGAAAGGTGCACCCCGAGCCGTCCCGACGTTCCCCCGGAGGACCGCGATGCCGGAGCCGAGCGACGAACGCAGCCTCCTGGCCCGCCTCTCCACCGGCGACCGACACGCCGCGGAGCAGCTGGTCGAGCAGACCTATCAGCGGATCTATGCCGCCCTGCTGCGCCTGACCGGTGGCGACGAGGACCTCGCCGCCGACCTCACCCAGGACACCTACCGCAAGGCGTGGCAGTCCCTGGCCCGCTTCGACCGCCGGGCGGCGTTCGGCACCTGGCTCTACCGCATCGCCTACAACACGTTCTTGAACCACGTCCGCCGGCCGCGGCGCGTGGTCAGCGACGACGAGCGTCCGCTCCGCCTCGCCGATCCCGGCCCAGGGCAGGACGAGCAGCTGCGCCGCAGCGAGGTTCGCGCGCGCTTGCGGCGGGCGGTGATCGGCCTGCCGGAGGAGCTGCGTTTCACTGTCACGGCGCGGTTCTGGGGCGAGCTGCCGGTGGCCGAGATCGCCCGCCAGGAAGCGGTCACCGGCGCTGCGATCCGCAAACGACTGAAGAAAGCGACGCGCATCCTGCGCCTGAAGCTCGAGGAGGACGCAGCATGAGAAAGCTCGACGAACGCGACGTCCAGGCGCTTCTCACCCCGGATGAGACCCCCGTGCCGCCCGCCGATCTGCTGGCGCGGCTCAAGGCCGACATCCCCGACGACCTGGAGCTGCCCGCCACCGGGGCCGCTTCGCCCGGCAACCGGCGGCGCCAGCGTTGGGCCCTCGCCGCCATGCTCGCCGCCGTCATCGGCGGCGGGCTCCTCACCGCCCGCCTCATGCGCCAGCCTCCGTCGCCGGCGGAGGCGTACGGCGACGGCGCCGTGGCGTCGCAGTTCGGGGAACGCCCGGCGCCGGAGGGCGCCGCCCCGGCAGCGTCCCCGGCCGGTGCCGGAGCCGATGCGCCGGCGGAGGTTGAGACCGACGCTACGGCCGAGGACGAGCTGGCGTCGCGCGTCGCCGGCGAAGCGCGCCCGCCCGCCGCGCGGGCCTTGACCCCGCCGCCGGCCGGGCGGCTCGACCCGGGCGAGGTGCCCAAGCCGCGGGCGGACGTGCCCCGGCCCGTCGATGCGATGGCGGCGCCGGCGCCGCCGCCGCAGTCGCGCAGCAATCTGGCGACCGAGGCGCCGGCAATCGCCGGCGGTGAACGCCGGCGCGGTCTCGATGCCACCCCGGCACCCCGGGGCGAGAAGGGCGAGAGCGGCCCGCCGTCGGCTCGCGACCGCCGCCGGCGCCCCGCCCGGAGCGCGGTGCCGCCGGTGCCGGCGGAGCCCGCGCCGCAGAAAAAGCTGGTGGGCGAGGAGAAGGCCTATGCCGGCCGCCGCCCCGAGCAAGAGGCGCCGGCTGCGGCCGAGCCGCAGCAACCGCAGAGCGCGTTCGAGTCGATCGTCGCCCAGGGCGTCGCCGGGCCTGACGACCGCGCCGCCGCGGGGGGCGTCACCGAGGAGTCGGCGAAGCTCCACGTCCGCCCCGAGCCGCCGATGGTGGCCTCGCCCGACGACCTCAAGCCGCCCAACGACGCGCCCTACGATGCGGTCTACTTCCAGGACTACGGCACCAACCCCTTCGTCGACGTCGAAGACGACCCGCTGTCGACCTTCGGCCTCGACGCCGACACCGCGTCCTACGCCGTCGTGCGGCGATTCCTCCGCGACGGCCACCTGCCGCCGCCGGCGGCGGTGCGGGTCGAGGAGCTGATCAACTACTTCGACTACCGCGATCCGCCCCCCGAACGCGGCGATTTCGCCCTCCACGCCGAGGGCGCGCCGTCGCCCTTCGGCGAGGGGGAGCGCTACTACCTGCTGCGCTTCAACGTCCGCGCACGCGACGTCGACGCCGCTTCGCGGCCGCCGGCGGACCTGGTCTTCGTGGTCGACGTCTCCGGTTCCATGCGGCGCGGCAACCGCCTCGGGCTGGTCAAGGACGCCCTCCATCTGCTCGTCGACCAGCTGCGGCCGGACGATCGGCTGGCGCTGGTGGCCTACAGCTCCACCGCCTGGGTGGTCGAGGGGCTGACCTCGGATCACGACGCCCTGCGGCGGGCGATCGACGGCCTCGTGCCGATGGACTCGACCAACGCCGAAGCCGGCCTCGTCCTCGGCTACGAGCTCGCTCTAGGCGGCCGCCGCGAGAAGGCCATCCGCCGGGTGGTGCTGCTCTCCGACGGCGTCGCCAACGCCGGCAACACCGGCGCCGGCGCCATCCTGTCGCGGGTGCGGGCGGCGGCCGAGCAGGGGGTCGAGTTGACCACCGTCGGCGTCGGCATGGGCAACTACAACGACGTCCTGCTCGAACAGCTGGCCGATCAGGGCAACGGCCGCTACGCCTACGTCGACACCCTGGAAGAGGCGCGGCGGGTCTTCGTCGAGGATCTCAGCGGCACCCTTCAGACCATCGCCGCCGAAGCCCGCGCCCAGGTCGAGTGGAACCCCGAGGTGGTGGCGCGCTACCGCCTGGTGGGCTACGAGAACCGCGACGTCGCCGACCGCGACTTCCGCAACGACGCCGTCGACGCCGGCGAGATCGGCGCCGGCCACACGGTCACCGTGCTCTACGAGATCAAGCTCCAGCCCCCTGCCCTCAAGCGCCGCGACCGCGTCGCCACCCTGCGCCTGCGCTACGCCTCCATCGCCCGCGGCGAGATGGTCGAGGAGGAGCGCACCGTCACCGGCGCCGACTTCGCCCGCAGCTGGGATGAGGCCTCCCCGGCCCTTCAGCTCACCTCCCTGGTGGCCGAATTCGGCGAGATCCTGAAGCACAGCTTCTGGGCCCGGGAAGGCGACCTCGACGACGTCCTGCGCCGCGCCCAGCGGGTCTCCGCTCACTTCGCCGGCGACCGCGACGTCGCCGAGCTCGTCGCGCTCGTCGCGCAGGCCGCCCGCCTGTGGCCGTCCGAGCAGACGGGGGAGTGATCGGGCGGCCGGCCCGCCTGCCGGCAGGACGCCGATCGGCCGATTGGCGCCGGCCGACGCCGGCGCGCCCCGCGTCGAGCGCGCTGAGCCGAAACGGCGGCGTTCGGGACGTTACGTACTAGAACACGAGCGCTTTCGCGATCCGTGCTCCGGTCGTCCCGCCCCTCATCCGGGCGGGGAAAACCCGTTTCGATCGAGCGAGCTCGGCGGCGCGGCCGGCGGGCCGGGGAAGGGGAGGGGCGTGCGTCGCGATCGTCCTGCTGCCGCTGGCGGCGGCGGCGCAGGTGCAGGTGCAGGAGGCCGAGCCCATCGCCCTGCCCTGGCTGCGCTTCAGCGACCAGACCAGTACCCGTCTGGTGCTGGCCCCCGATCTCGATGCGCCGAACGGCATGGAGATGAAAAAGACGTCAACCGCGACGGCTGCATGGACATCTTCCACGCCCTCTGCGAGTTCGGCAAGTACGCGGTCTTCATCCAGCGTTGCCCGCCGCTGCCCGCGATCACCCCCGCCGCCACCCCGTGACCGCGGCCGGCGGCGGCAGCACGGGCGCCCTGCCCCCTTGGCAGGGCGCCCCGCTACGCGGTATGGTTGCCCGACCGAACGAGCTCCAGAGCGCTGCTCAACGCTCGCGCCGAGCCCCCGCGGCCGCTCATCGCAGGTGGAGATCCCGATGCCCCGCCGACGTGCAACCCCGGCGACCCTCGCCGCCGCTCTGCTGGCGACCCTCGCCGCCGCCCAGGAGCCGCCCGGCAAGGCCCTGTCGCCGCGCAATGCCAACTACGTCATCGAGGTCAGCCTCGATCCGGTGGCCAAGACCCTGAGCGGCCGCCAGACCACCACCTGGCGCAACCTCCAGCAGACCCCGACCGACGAGCTCTACTTCCACCTCTGGTGGAATGCCTGGCGCAACGACCACAGCACCTTCATGCGCGAGGACGTGATGCGCGGTCGCAGCGATCACGGCGACGACGTGCGCGAGTACGACTGGGGCTATCTGGAGGTGGAGACGGCGACCAGCAACGGCGTCGACCTGATGCCGAGCCGGCGCTACGCCGCGCCGGACAACGGCAATGAGGAGGACCGCACGGTGATGGTCCTCACCCTCCCCCAGCCGGTGGCGCCGGGGGAGAGCGTCACCGTCGAGCTCACCTGGCGGGCGAGGATCCCCCGCACCTTCGCCCGCACCGGCTACCGCGGCGACGACTACTTCATCGCCCACTGGTTTCCCCAGCTCGGGGTCTACGAAGCGGCGGGCTGGAACTGCCATCACTTCCATGCCGCCACCGAGTTCTTCGCCGACTACGGGGTCTACGACGTCACCCTCGAGCTGCCCGACGGCCTGGTGGTGGGAGCCACCGGCCGCCTGGCGTCGCGCGACGAGGTGGGGTCGGGGAGAGTGCGCTACCGCTACCTGCAGGAGGACGTCCACGGCTTCGCCTGGACCGCCAGCCCGCGCTACCTGGTGCGCGAGGATCGCTTCGCCGTCGAGGGCCTGCCGGCCGTCGACCTGCGGCTCCTGATCCAGCCCGAGCACCGGGCCCAGGCGTCGCGCTACTTCCACGCCACCAAGGCGGCCCTCGAGCATTACGGCCGCTGGTACGGCCCCTACCCCTACCGCCAGCTGACCATCGTCGACCCGCCCTACCGCCTGGGCGCGGGCGGCATGGAGTACCCGACCCTCTTCACCGGCGGCTCGGCGATCATCAACCCCTTCGGCGGCGGCTCGCCGGAGGGGGTGACGGTGCACGAGGCCGGGCACCAATTCTGGTACGGCGTGGTCGGCAACAACGAGATCGAGCACGCCTGGCTCGACGAGGGACTGAACACCTTCTCCACCGCCCGGGTGATGGACGTCGTCTACGGCCGCACCAAGCTCCGGCGCAGCTACCTGAACCCGCCCGGGGGGCGCCCCGGGGGCTTCGTCCGGGTGCTCTTCGACGACGTCCTCGAGAGCCGCGCCATCCACGGCAGCCGCTTCGCCCGCTTCATCGCCTCCGAGGGGCCGACCATGGACCCGATGTCGGTGCCCACCTTCCTGGCCTACCCCGCCGGCGCCGGCAGCCTCAGCTACCACAAGACCGCGATGTGGCTCCACACCCTGGAGAACTACCTCGGCTGGGAGCGCCTGCAGCCGGCGATGGCGGCGTTCTACCGTCGCTTCGCCTTCCGTCATCCCAAGCCGGAAGACTTCTTCGCCGTGCTCGAGGAGGTCACCGGCGAGGATCTGGGCTGGTTCTTCGACCAGGTCTACTACGACTCGGTGCAGTTCGACTATGCCGTCGCCAAGGTGACGAGCCGGCCGGCGGCGGTCACCGGCTACGTCGAGGGGGAGGGGGGCGAGCTGGTCTATCGCGACGGCAAGAAGGCGGGCGAGGCGGGTGAGGAGGCGACGATCTACCGCAATGAGGTGGTGGTGCGACGCCATGGCGGCGGCGTCTTCCCGGTCGAGCTGCTGATGGTCTTCGAGGACGGCAGCGAGGCGCGCCGGGCGTGGGACGGCGGCGAGCGCTGGCGGCTCTTCGTCGACGAGCGGCCGAGCAAGCTGGCCTACGCCGTGATCGATCCCGAGCGCGTCCTGCTGCTCGATCTCGACTACACCAACAACAGCCGCCTGCGGGCGCCGGAGGCCGCCTTCCCGGCCCGCAAGTGGGCCTCGAAGTGGATGATCTGGCTGCAGGATCTGCTCACCACCGTGACCTTTTTTCTCTGATGAACGCCTACCGCGCCATCGCCCACGGATTGCGCCGCGCCGCGGGTGCGCCGGCCCTCGTGCTGCTGCTGTGGCTCGCCAACCTGCTGGTCGCCCTGCCCGCCGCCTGGGTGGTGGCGGACGCCCTGGAGGCCGACGTCGGCGCCAGCCGCTTCCATCACTCCTTGCGCGCCGGCTTCGACACCGCCTGGTACGCCGAATACCGCCTGCGCGCCCGCGGCCTCGCCGCCACCTTCGAGCCCAGCCGCACCGGCAAAGGGGTGGTGTACGAGAACCTCGACGCCTTCTTCGGCGGCGATCTCTTCGCCGGCTCCCCGGCGGTGGCCGGCATCGCGGTGCTCTATGGTCTGCTCTTCGTCTTCCTGCAGGGCGGCGCCCTGGCCCACTTCTCCGCTCCGCGAGCGCGTTTCAACCCGCGCCGTTTCATCGCCGACGGCGGCCGCTTCTACGGCCGCCTGCTGCAGCTGGCGCTGATCGGCCTGGCGATTTACTTCGCCATCTACCGGCTGGCGCGCTGGCTCTTCGGCCGCCTCGACGAATCCTTCCGCGACGGCGGCAGCGAGCAACGGATCTTCGTCGCCACGGTGATCGGCGGCCTGTTGTTGATCGCCGCCCTCAACCTGGTGCGGCTGGTATTCGATTACGCCAAGGTCGCCACCGTCGCCGACGACCAGCCCCTGTCGGTCGTCGCTCTGTGGCAGGGGCTGCGTTTCGTCGCCGCCCGGCCCCTGCGCACCGCCGGGGTCTATGCCGGGGTCGGCCTCTTGAGCCTGCTCCTCCTCGCCCTCTACGCCCGCCTGGCGCCGGCAGCCGGCCAGTCGACGCTCCTGGCGGTGGCCGCGGCCTTCGCCTTCTCCCAGCTCTTCGTCGCCGCCCGTCTCTTCCTGCGCCTCAGCCTGTTGGGCGCCGAGCTCGAGGTCTACCGCCGGAGCGGTGGCGTGTAAGCTCGGGCGGTCCGGGTTAGAATCGCCGTGAAATGAGCCACACCCAGGGCGCGGCCGGCGTCGACAGCCAACGTCGCTCCAGCTCCTACGGCGGCGGGAGGAGGGCAGCATTGGATCCCAAGCTTCTCGGCGAACGCATCGCTCAGCTCCGCAAGGAGCGCGGGCTCACGGTGGCGGAGTTGGCCAAAGGCGTGGGGATCGACGCCGAGCGCATGGCGTCGATCGAGAAGGGCGAGCGTCGACCGACGAGCTATGAGCTGACCCGCATCTCGGAGGTGCTGGGCCGGCAGGTCCACGAGCTCCTCGCCCCTTCCCGCGCCCGCACCGAGGTCACCCCGAGCTTTCGGTTGGCGCGTCAGGTCGGCCTGCGCGAGGCGCGGGCGGCGGTCGATCGGGTCACCGCCCTGGCGGCCAAGTTCGTCGAGCTGGAGCGCATTCTCGGCATCAACCGGCCGGCGACGTCCCTCGAATCGATCGAGATCTACCGCGCTTCGCCCCATCGTCCGGGCCTCGATCCCGAGCTCGCCGGCGAGCACGCCGCAGCCCACATCCGCAACGTCCTCGGGGTCGGCAACGGGCCGGCGGTGGGGCTGGCGGAACGCTTCGAGGTCGAGGCGGGCATGCGCATCTTCTTCATCGACGACCTGCCGCCGTCGATCGCCGGCCTGGTGATCTGGGGCAAGGACCTGGGGGCGTGCATCGGCATCAACCGCCGGCACAGCCGCGGCCGCCGGCGCTGGTCCCTGGTGCACGAGGTCGGTCACTTCCTGCGCGACCCGGAGGCGGGCAACATCCTGCCCACCGCCGGCTGGCACAAGCACACCGACGCCGACGCCTTCGCCGCCAGCTTCACCCGCGCCTTTCTGATGCCCAAGATGAGCGTGTCGAAGCAGTTCGCCGACCGCTGCCGGGCCAACGGCGGCCACTTCACCGTCGCCGACATCCTGTGGATGGCGAGGCTCTATGCCGTCACCTTCCAGATCATGACCGAGCAGCTGGAGCGTTTCGGCTTCTTCCCGCCGGGCACCTACGAGCGCCTGACCCGCGACAAGCTGCGGCCGGAGGAGACCGGCGTACGCCGTGCCTACGTCGACCGGCGCAAGCCGAGCCAGTTCCCGATGCGCTACGTCACCCTGGCCCTCGCCGCCTACGAGCGCAAGCTGATCAGCGAGAAGGAGCTGGCCGAGTATCTCGAGCTGGATCGCTTCTCGGTCCGCGGTCTCTACCAGCAGTGGTGCTTCCAAGCTCTCGACGACGGCTCGGAGGTCGAGCTGCGGCTCTCCGACGAGGTCGTGACCCTGATCTGAGGGGAGAGGAGCCCATGGCCCGGGAAATCGTCGTCGATGCGTCGTGCCTGCTCAACCTGGTCGCGACCGGCCGGGCGGTCGAGCTGCTCGAGGGGCTCGACGCGGTGCTGGTGGTGCCGCCGCAGGTGACCGCCGAGCCCCTCTACCTCAGCTCGGACGATCCGCAGGAACGCTTCCGCCGCCAGCCGATCGATCTCCGCGAGCTCGAGGCCGCCGGACGGCTGCGCATCGAGCCGATCGCCCGCGAGTCCCTCGACGTCCTGGTGCGCTGCGCCGAGCACCTGCACGACGCCGATGCCGCCGCCCTCACCCTGGCGGTCACCCACCGCCTGCCCCTGGCCACCGACGACGGCCGCCAGCGTCAGGTGGCGCGGCAGCTCTTCCCCGAGGTCGAGCTCCTCACCACCTCCGAGATCCTCGCCCAGGCGATCGAGCCCCTGGCCCTCGACCAGGCCGCCCTCCACGCCATCGCCGCCGCCATCTGCCGCCGCGCCAACTACCTCC
>RFGL01000208.1 GCA_003697015.1 Acidobacteriota bacterium
CTTCAGACGCCGGCGACCCGCCGCTTCGAAAGCGGTGGATCATCCGGACCGGCCGCGGGCCAGGGCGAGAAGCTCCCCGCCGTGCTCGGCGAGGGCCAGGGAGAGGGCGCGGATGGACGCTTCGAGCTCGTCGCGGTCGAGGGTCGGCAGCTGCAACGTGTCGCGGAACAGCACCCGCTCCCCCGCCTCGTCGAGCACGTAGGCGCCGTGCACCAGGGTGCGGTTGAGCTGCAGCAGGCGCTTGAAGAGCGGTGCCCCGGCGTTCTCCGGCAGGCGGAAGATCAGCTGCTCGAGGACCAGGATCGGCTCCTCGCAGTCGACCACCAGATTCTTGATGCCGTTCTCCTCGTCCTCGACCAGGCAGACGGAGCTCGCTTCGTCCTCGTGGAGGATCCGCAGCTCGAGCTCGAGCAGGTAACGTCGTACGCGCTGATAGTGATCCGCCATGCTTCGGGTTCTCCTCGTGGTGGACGGCGGGTCGGAGCCGGGAGGGATCTCGAGGCCGGCGCAGCGGCCGGGGCCCTCCCGGCTCATTCCCATTCGATGGTTCCCGGCGGTTTGCTGGTGACGTCGTAGACCACCCGGTTGACCCCCGCAACCTCGTTGACGATGCGACTGGCGACCCGCCCCAGGAGCTCGTAGGGCAGGGGGCTCCAGTCGGCGGTCATGAAGTCGACGGTGTCGACGGCGCGCAGGGCGATGACCCGCTCGTAGGTGCGCTCGTCCCCCATCACCCCGACGCTCTGCACCGGCAGCAGGACGGCGAAGGCCTGGGAGACGCGGTCGTAGCAGCCGGCGCGGTGGAGCTCCTCGATAAAGATCGCGTCCGCCTCCTGCAGCATGCGGACGCGCTCGGCGGTGACCGCCCCGAGGATGCGCACCGCCAGCCCCGGGCCGGGGAAGGGGTGGCGCTTGAGCAGCTCCTCCGGCACCTCCAGCTCCCGCCCCAGCCGGCGCACCTCGTCCTTGAACAGGAAGCGCAGGGGCTCGACCAGCTCGAACCCCAGGTCCTCGGGCAGGCCGCCGACGTTGTGGTGGCTCTTGATCACCGCCGACGGCCCCTTGACCGAGGTCGACTCGATGACGTCCGGGTAGAGGGTTCCCTGGGCCAGGAAGGCGACCTCCCCGGCGTCCTCGGTGGCGCGCTTGAAGATCTCGATGAACAGCCGGCCGATGATGCGCCGCTTGAGCTCCGGGTCGATCACCCCGTCGAGGGCGACGAGAAACTCGCGCCGCGCATCGACCAGGCGCACCGGCAGGTCGAGCCCCTGGCGCAGGCTGTCCAGCACCTGCCGCGCCTCGTCTTTGCGCAGCAGGCCGTTGTCGACGAAGATCGCCGTCAGCTTGTCGGCCCCCAGGGCGCGGGCGAGGAGCACCGCCATCACCGTCGAGTCGACGCCCCCCGACAGGGCGCAGGCCACCCGCCCCTCCCCCACCTGGCGGCGGATCGCCGCGCTCGCCTCGTCGACGAAGGACGACATGCGCCAGTCGCCCCGCGCCCGGCAGGCGAGGAAGAGGAAGTTGCGCAGCATCTCGCCCCCCGCCGCGGTATGGGAGACCTCGGGGTGGAATTGGATGCCGAAGATGCGCCGGCGGCGGTGCTCGAAGGCGACGATCGGAGCGTTGCCGGTGGCGGCGGAGACGGTGAATCCCGGCGGCGGGGCGGTGATGCGGTCGCCGTGGCTGGCCCACACCGGCTGGCGGCGCTCGAGGTCCTTGAACAGCACGCCGGGCTCGGCGATCTCGATCTCCGCCCGCCCGTACTCCCGCGCCGCCGCCGCTTCCACCTCGCCCCCCAGGTGGTGGGCGATGAGCTGCATGCCGTAGCAGATGCCGAGGATCGGGACCTCGAGGTCGAAGATCGCCGGATCGAGCTGCGGCGCCGACGCCTCGTAGACGCTCTGCGGGCCGCCGGAGAGGACGATGCCGATCGGCTGCCGGCGCTGGATCTGCTCCACCGGCAGATCGAAGGGATGGATCTCGCAGAACACCCCCTGGTCGCGTACCCGGCGGGCGATCAGCTGGGTGTACTGGCTGCCGAAGTCGAGGATCAGGACGCTCTGATGGCCGCCCTCGACCGAGGCCGGCTCGGCCGCCGGCGGCTTCGCCGCCACCGCCGTCGAGCCGCCGGAAGACCTGGAACCGTTGGTAGGGGCTCGGGAGACGCCTCGTCGCATCCTCAGGGCTTACCAGAATCTCGCCGCCGGTTCAATACCCGCGAATCCCCGCCGAATCCGACCGCCCCTCAGAGCTCGGGCTCGGACTTGAGCTCGCGGGACATCAACGCCTCGATCGCGTCGCGCGGCGAGCGGCCGTGGTAGAGCACCGCCACCACCTGTTCGGCGATCGGCATCTCGACCCGCTGGCGCGCCGCCAGGCGGACCACCGCCAGGGAGCTGCGCACCCCCTCGAAGACCATCGAGGTGCTGCCCGAGATCTCCTCCAGGCTGCGGCCGGCGGCCAGCTCGGTGCCCAGCCGCCGGTTGCGCGACGGACCGCCGGTGCAGGTCAGCACCAGGTCGCCGAGGCCGGCGAGGCCGGCGAGGGTGCGGGAGCGGCCGCCGCTGGCGAGGGCCAGGCGGGAGATCTCGTGCAGGCCGCGGGTCATCAGGACCGCCAGGGTGTTGTGCCCCAGGCCGAGGCCGGAGACCACCCCGGCGGCGATCGCCACCACGTTCTTGGCCGTGCCGCCGATCTCGACGCCGGTCACGTCGGTGGTCGAATAGAGGCGGAAGGTGGGGGTCGCCAACCGGTCGCGCAGCCGGGCCGCCAGCTCCGCGTCGCGGCAGGCGATCACCGACGCGCTCGGGGTTCCGGCGGCCAGCTCGGCGGCGAAACAGGGACCGCCGAGGGCGGCGAAGCGCACCTCGCGATCGGCCTTCACCGCCTCCTCGAAGGTGACCTCCGAGATCCGCGCCAAGGTGTCGGTCTCGATGCCCTTGATGGCCGAGACGACGGCCGGCGACGCCGTCGCCGGCAGCACCCGGAGGAAGCGCCGCAGCACCTCGCGGTAGCCGTGGGACGGCACCGCCGCCAGCACCACTTCGCAGGCGGCGAGGGCGGCGAGGTCGCTGGTCACCGTCACCGGCGGCGGCAGCCGCGGGGGCTCGCCGTCGCCCCCCAAGTACTCCGGGTTGACCCGCGTCCGGCCGAGATCTTCGGCCAGCTCCGGCCGCCTCGCCCACAGCACCACGTCGCGGCCGGCAGCCCCTTCCACCACCGCCAGAGCGGTGCCGAAGGAGCCGGCGCCGAGGACGCCGATGGTCATAGGGTCTCCTGCGGGCTGGGGGGCTCGCCGATGCGCCCCTCGGTGCCGGCGCGGATGCGCGCCAGGTTGCCGCCGTGGCGGACGATCACCAGGGCGGCGATCGCCGCGCCGCTGGCCAGGAGCCACGCCGGCGCCGGCGGCGCCCACCCCAGGCGACCGCAGGCCAGCGCCAGCAGCGGGAAGGCGGCGACCGCCGACACCGAAGCCAGGGCGACGTAGCGGCTGGCGTAGAGCACCAGGACGAAGACGCCGAAGGAGAGGAGGGCGGGGACGGGCGCCAGGGTCGACAGGGCACCGGCGGCGGTCGCCACCCCTTTGCCGCCGCGAAAGCCGTGGTAGAGCGGCGCCATGTGACCGGCCACCGCCGCCAGCGCCACCAAACCGATCACCGATCCCGGGGCCCCCAGCCAGCGCCCGAGCGCCACCGGCACCAGCCCCTTGCCGGCGTCGATCGCCAGCACCAGCAGCGCCACCCGCCGGCCGAGCAGGCGCAGCACGTTGGTGGTGCCGGGGTTCAAGCTGCCGAGCTGGCGCACGTCGCGGCCGGTCAGGCGCCTGACGATCAGTACGCTGGGGGAGATGCTCCCCAGGAGGTAGGCCAGCAGGATCAGCCCCGCCCAGCCGGTCATCCGCCGCCTCCGGCCAGGGGATAGCGCGACAACGCCCGGTGGACCGCACCGCCGGGCTTGAGCTGGCTGGCGAAGAGGGTGCCGGCGGTGAGGGCGACCGGCCGCCGCGGCAGGCGGCCGGCGAGCTCTTCGAGGGTGGCGAGAGCGCTCCGCGGCCAGGGCGGATTGCAGCGCGCCAGGGTGAGATGAGGGCGAAACGGCTTGTCGTCGGCGGCGCCCGGCAGCAGGCGGCGGAGGGCGCCGGCGACGCTCGCCTGCACCGCCTCGAGGGCGCCGTCGCTCTCCACCCCCACCCACGCCACCCGCAGGCGGCCGCGGGGCGGGAAGGCGCCGGCGCCGGCGAGATGGAGCTCGAAGGGCCGGTGGCCGGCGAAGGCATCGCCCAGGGCGCGGTCGAGCTCCGGCACCAGGGCCCGGTCGGTATCGCCGAGAAAGGCCAGGGTGAGATGCATCGCCTCGGGCTTGACCCAGCGCCCGGCCGGCAGGCGCGGGCGCAGCTTCCCGGCCTCGAGGGCGAGGGCCCGGCGCAGCTCCGCCGGCAGCTCGAAGGCGACGAAGAGCCGCAAGCCCATGGCCTAGGTCCCTCCCTCGGCCGCCGCCGCGCCGCGCCCGGCCAGGGCACGGCGCAGCAGCTCGAGGGCCATCTGGGTGGTGAGGCGGCGGATGCGCTGGCGGTCGCCGGGCAGACGCACCCGCCGGTGGACGGCGTCGCCGTCGCCCTCCACCACCACGTGGACGGTGCCGACCGGTTTCTCCTCGCTGCCGCCCCCCGGCCCGGCGATGCCGGTGATGGCGATGGCGAAGTCGCCCCCCAGACGCTCGCGGGCGCCGCGCGCCATCGCCCGCGCCACCGGCTCGCTGACCGCCCCGTGGCGCTCGAGCAGGGCGGCGTCGACGCCGAGCAGCCGTCGCTTGAGCCGGTTGGCGTAGCTCACCACGCCGCCGAGGAAGACGTCGCTCGCCCCCGGCACCCGGGTCAGGCGCTCGGCCACCATGCCGCCGGTGCAGGACTCGGCGGTGACCAGGGTGCGGCCGGCGGCGCGCAGCAGGTCGATCACCACCTCTTCCAGGGTGCCGTCCTCGCGGTCGGTGAAGATCGCCCGGCCGAGCAGGGCGCGCAGCTCGGCGCTCATCGCCTCCAGCAGCTGCCGGCGCTCGCTCTTCGGGCCGCGGGCGGTGAGCACCACCCGCACCTCCCCGGGGCTGGCCAGGACGGCGATCGGCCGCCGCCCGAAACGCTCGTAGAGCGGCGCCAGACGCCCCTCGACGTCCGACTCGGCGCGGCCGGCGATCTTGAAGGTGCGGCGCTCGACGGCGTTGCCGGCGTCCCCCTGCCGGGCTGCAAGCCAGGGCTCGAGGTAGCGCTCGATCATCCCCTCGAGCTCCCGCGGCACGCCGGGAAAGAGGAAGATCGTCGCCCCGCCTTCCTCCAGGCGCATCCCCGGCGCCGTGCCGTAGGGGTTGGGCAGCACGGCGGCGCCGGCGATCACCTCCGCCTGACGGCGATTGACCTCCGGCATGTCGCGGCCGAAGGCGGCGAAACGGGCGCGCAGATCCTCGACCAGGGACTCGTCGACGGCGACCTCGCGGCCGAAGGCGCGGGCGGCGGCGGCGCGG
Organism: Acidobacteriota bacterium; assembly: GCA_003697015.1. Classification (GTDB taxonomy): domain Bacteria; phylum Acidobacteriota; class Thermoanaerobaculia; order Multivoradales; family J023; genus J023. The sequence goes on from RFGL01000208.1 coordinate 5,515, forward strand.
GTGCAGTCGTCGGCGGTGGGGCCGAGGCCGCCGCCGACCAGCACCAGGTCGACCGCCGGCGCCAGCCGCCGCAGGGCGCCGGCGATGGCCTCCTCGTCGTCCCCCACCACCACCTTCTCGGCCAGCGCCACGCCGTGGCGCTCCAGGCAGCGGGTGAGCTTCAGGGAGTTGGTATCCAGGCGCTCGGGCCCCAGGAGCTCCGAGCCGACGGCGACGATGGCGGCGTCCATGGGGCTGATCATAGGCGGCCCCGGGAGCGCGGGCAAGCGCCCTGCGGCGCGCCGGCCGCCGCCGGCCGGCGACGGCTCGGCCGTGCTACACTGAGAGGCGTGAGCCAGGAAGCGCTGAGCGCGACGATCGCCAAAGGGAAGGCCTCTCCCTCGACGATTGGCTCGCCCTGCCCGAGGACGAGCCCGGCGAGCGGGTGGACGGCCGTCTGGAGGAGGAAGAGGCGCCCGACTTCGTGCACGAGGTGCTGGTCGCGCTCTTGATCCGCGCGCTCGGCAATTGGGCCTTTCCCGCGGGCGGTTTCGTCACCGCCTCGGAGGCGAAGCTGGTGATCGACCGCCGGCACGGCCGTAAACCCGACGCCTGCGTATTCCTGCCCGATCAACCCCTGCCGCCCCGCCGCGGGCCGATCACCACGGCGCCCGCCATCGCGGTCGAGGTCGTCTCCCCCTCGCCCCGGGACGGCCGCCGAGACCGGCTCGAGAAAGTCGCCGGGTATGCTGCTTTCGGCATCCGCTACTACTGGATCGTCGACCCGGAGCTGCGCAGCCTGGAGATCCTCGAGCTCGGCACCGACGGCCGCTACGCCCACGCCGCGGGAGCGACCGGGGGCACCCTCGAGAGCGTCCCGGGCTGCCCGGGGCTCGCCCTCGACCTCGAGGCTCTGTGGTCGGCGATCGACCGCCTGGAAACGCCGCAGCCCGGGGCGGACGGCGAGGCCGACGCCGAGGCGCCGCCGCGTTGACAGGCGCGCGCGCCGGATCGTACGATCCCCCCATGCGCGCACCGCAAACCTCCGCCGCCATCGCCGCCCGGGGCCTGCTCCTGGCGCTCCTGGCGCTTCAGGCGGGCGCCGCCGCGGCCCGCGGCGAGGCCCTCAAGACCCATACCCTGGCGGGCGACGTGGTGCTGGTTCGGAGCGACGGAGGGAGTTGGCTGGAGAGCGCCGGCAACCGCCGCCTTCTGGCCCTCGACCCCGGCGTCGAGCTCACCAGCCTGGCGGCGGCGGGCGAGGGCTGGTACGCCGCCGGCGTCGGCCGCAGCGAGGAGGGCCCGCGCCTGGTGCTCCTCGCCGGCCGCGGCGCGACGGCGCGGCCGCTGCCGGCGCCCGCGACGTCGGCGCCGTGGATCCTCTCCCCGGTGGTGCTGGCGCGCCGCGACCTCGAGGCCGTCGCCTGGCTCGAGGGGGAGAGCTACGAGCGGCTGGCGGTGAAGGTGGCGCACCGGTCTGAGGGCCGCTGGCAGGAGGCGGTCACCGTCGCGCCGCCGGGGGCCGGCAGCCAGCTGGCCTTGAGCGGCGCCGCCCTCCCCGACGGCGAGCTGATCCTGGTCTGGTCGGCCTTCGACGGCGAGGACGACGAGATCGTCTTCAGCCGCTTCCGCGGCCGGGGCTGGTCGGCGCCGGCGCGCCTGGCGGAAAACAACGCCGTGCCCGACGTCACCCCCCACCTGCGGGCGATCGGCGACCGCGTACTGGTGGTGTGGAGCCGCTACGACGGCAACGACTACCGCATCAACCTGGCGCGCTACCGCGACGGCACCTTCACCCCGCCGCGGATCATCGGTGGCCGCGGCACCGTCTTCCCCACCCTGATCGACGACCGCGGCACCCCCCTGGTGCTCTACAAGACCGCCGTGCCGCGCCACTGGACCGTCGCCGAGCTCGATGCGTCCGGCGCCGTCGCCCGCCGCGCCTCCGTCCCCCGCCCGTCGAACGCCCGTCCCATCGTCGAGCGCACCTCTTCCGGCGACCTCCTCCTGCGCTGGCCCGGAACCGACCTCGCCGGCGTCCCCCTCGCCTTCGCCCCGGCGACGGAGCGCTGAGCGGGAGGCCCCTGCTCCTCGGCGAGACGGCTCAGGCCGTGAGCTCGAGCAGCTCGCGCTTCACCCCCCGCGCGACCTCCTCTTCGGCCCGCGCCAGAAGCGCCCGATTGACCTCCTCGGCGATGCGCTCCTCGCCAC
>RFGL01000209.1 GCA_003697015.1 Acidobacteriota bacterium
AATTACATGGGTACATACATATAGACACGTATTCCCCTAACTCATTAGAAGCGAGAGGCTTACAGCGGAATTAGGGGCTATTGAGCTGGGAACTTCGGGATAGAGAGTCGGCAAGATCCATGGTCGTCTTCATACGGGAAACGATGCGGCCGTCCAAGCGACAAATCAAACGAGTCAACAGCGCCCGGCCGGCCGATCGGGTCGTCGTAGCCAAGGCGGAGGCGCACGGTCCCGCCTGCTGATCGCGCCGGCACGAAGCCGCGCCGCAGAGGTGCCCTACTCGTAGCGCAGGGCCTCGATGGGGTCGAGACGGGCGGCTTTGGAGGCCGGATAGATGCCGAAGGCGACGCCGACCACGGTGCAGAAGCCGAAGGCGAGGGCGACGGCCCACAGGGGGACGTGGGCGGGGGGCCAGTCGCCGGGCAGGAGGTTGGCCACCAGGGCGCCGGCGCCGTAGCCCAGGGCGAGGCCGATGACGCCGCCGACCAGGGAGAGGGTGATGGCCTCGATGAGGAATTGCAGCAGCACGTCCTGGCGGCGGGCGCCGACCGACTTGCGCAGGCCGATCTCCTTGGTGCGCTCGGTGACCGACACCAGCATGATGTTCATGATGCCGATGCCGCCGACCAGGAGGGCGATGCCGACCACCGCGCCGACCACCCCGGTGATGGTGCCGAGGATCGAGCCGACGGTCTCCAGCAACTCGTCCTGGAGCAGGACCTGGAAGTCGTCGGCCTGGCCCTCGGGGATCTTGTGCCGCTGGCGCAGCAGGCGGCGGATGCCGTCCTTGACCTGCGGCGCCAGCTCGGCGCTCTCGGCCTGCAGGCGCAGCTGCACCTGCTCGCCGGCGCGGCGGCCGAAGAGCATCAGGGCGGTCTCAAACGGCAGGAAGACCAGGTCGTCCTGGTTCTGCCCCAGGGACTGGCCGCGCTCCTCCATCACCCCGATCACCGTCACCGGGATCGGGCCGACGTAGATCTCCTTGCCGATCGGATCGCGCCCCAGACGCAGCTCCTCCACCACCTCGACGCCGACCACCGCCACCTTGCGCCGGCGCTCGACGTCGAGACGGCTGAAGAAGCGGCCGCGGTCGACGGTGTGATTGTCGACCTCGGGGTAGTCGTCCGACACCCCGAGGACGAAGCTCGGGGTGTGGTGGCGATCGCGGTACTTGGTCGGCTGCGTACCGGCCACCACCGGGGTGATCATCCTCACCCCGGGCACCTGCTGGCGGATCGCCTGGCCGTCCTCCCAGGTGAGCCGCACCGGCCGCGCCACCACCCCCGGCCCCTGTTGGCTGCCGGCGTCGGGGAAGACCATGACGTAGGTCGCGCCGACCCCCTGCAGCTGCTTGGTGATCATGAATTGCAGGCCCTGGACGATCGACACCACGGCGATCACCGCCGCCGTGCCGATGATGATCCCGAGGGTGGTCAGGATCGAGCGCATGGCGTTGGCGCGCAGGGCCTCGAGGGCGATGCGCAGGTTCTCGATCACGATCATGAGCGGCTCCCCGCTCCCCGGCGCGGCGAGCGCACGTCGGAGAGCACGCGGCCGTCGCGCAGGGTGACGACGCGCTCGGCGTGGCCGGCGACGTCCGACTCGTGGGTGACCAGGATGACCGTATTGCCGGCCGCGTGGAGGGCGTCGAAGAGGGCCATGATCTCTTCCGAGGTCTTCGAGTCGAGGTTGCCCGTCGGTTCGTCGGCGAGCAGGATCGACGGGCCGTTGACCAGCGCCCGGGCGATCGCCACCCGCTGGCGCTGACCGCCGGAGAGCTCGTTCGGCAGGTGGTCGGCGCGGTCCAGGAGCCCCACCCGCTCGAGGGCCTGAAGCGCCTTTTCGCGGCGGCTGGCGCGGGGGCTGCCGGCGTAGACCAAGGGCAGCTCGACGTTCTTCAGCGCCGAGGCCCGCGGCAGCAGATTGAAGGTCTGGAAGACGAAGCCGATCTCGCGATTGCGGATGCGCGCCAGCTCCTCGTCGTCCAGGGTCTCGACCGCGACACCGTTGAGCCGGTAACGGCCCCGGGTCGGCGTGTCGAGGCAGCCGAGGAGGTTCATCAGGGTCGACTTGCCGCTGCCCGAGGCGCCCATCACCGCCACGTACTCGCCGCGTCCCACCTCGAGGTCGACGCCGTCCAGGGCCCGCACCTGCTCGGCCCCCATCTCGTAGACCTTGGCCACGTCCTGAAGCTCGATCAACGCCATCAGCCGTCGTTTCCTTCGCCGTCTTTCTCCGCCGCCCGCGGCCGGTCGACGCGCACCGCATCGCCGTGCTCGAGGTCGCGCAACGTCCTATACGGACCGGTGACCACCAGCGTCCCCTCGTCGACGCCGGCGAGGATCTCGATGTGGGTGGCGTCGGCGATGCCGACCTCCACCGGCCGCTGCTCGGCGCGGCCGTCGACCACGGCGAAGACCACCTGGACCTCGTCCGCCTCTTCGGCCGCGGCCTCCGGCCCGGCCTCGACGCCGGCGTCGACCGGCGGGCGGTAGACCACCGCCTGGATCGGCACCACCAGGGTGTCGCGGTGGGTGGCGACCTCGATCTCGGCCCGCGCCGACATGCCGGGGCGCAGGCGTTCGCCGGGCTCGTCGAGCAGCAGCTTGACCTTGAAGAAGGTGACGTCCCCCTGGCGCGGGTCCTTGGTGCCGGAGCTGCCGATCTCCACCACCCGGCCGTGGTAGACCTCCTCCGGCAGGGCGTCGACCACCACCCGGGCGCGCTGGCCGGGACGCAGGTAGACGATCTCGGTCTCGTCGACCTCGACCTCGACCAGGATCTCCGACAGGTCGGCGATGGTGGCGATCACCGAGGCGGGATTGTTCATCGTCCCGGAGACCACCACCTCCCCCGCCTCGGCGTTGAGCTCGATCACCCGCCCGGAGACCGGGGCGTAGATGATCACCTTTTCGAGGTCGTCGCGCGCCTTCTCGACGTCGGCCAGGGTGCGCCGTACCTCCTCCTGCGCCTGCTCCAGGCGCAGGGCGGCGGAGTCGTACTCCAGCTGGGCCATCTCCAGCCGCTCCCGCGACTCGATGCCCTCTTCCGCCAGCCGCAGGTAGCGCCGCCGCTTGAGGTCGGCGTTCTTGAGGTCGATCTCCGCCTGGCGCACCTGGGAGAGGGCGATCTTGTGCTGCGCATTGGCCCGCTCCCAAGCCGCTTCGAAGGCCTCGCGCTCGAGCTCGACCACCGGCTCGCCGGCGACCACGTCGTCCCCCTCCTCGACGTAGAGGCGTTCGATCCGCGCCACCACGTGGGCCGAAAGCTCGACCTTGACCCGGGGATCGACCTGGCCGCTGGCCTTCACCACCTGGGTGACGTCGCGCCGCGTCACCTCTTCGGCGTAGACCTTGACCCCTTTCTGCTTGCCGCCGTCGTTGCGCAGGATGCTGGCGGCCACCACGCCCGCCAGGGCGAGCACCATGAGGATGATGAACAGCGATCGTTTCACGTCCTCAATCCTCCTAGCCGCCGAAGGCCTGACCGAGGTTGGCGAGACCCACCTTGGCCAGCACCCAGAGTAGCCAGGGGCCGATCACCACCGCGGCGGCGCTGGCGCGCGACGCCTTGGCGACGACGCGATAGCCGATGATGAGGAGGGCGATGGTCCACAGGGAGAAGAGATCGAGGCTGGTGGCGAGGGCCCTGAGCGTCGCGCTGGCGTCGGCGGGCAGGAAGGCGCCGGCGTTCGAGGCCAGCAGGGTATCGCTCTGCAGCGCCTCGAGGTCGATCGCCTCCTGCCCCATGACCACCGGCACGGTGAGGACCGCCGACACCGCGAAGGGCATCACGCCGTGGGTGACGACCGCCAGGCTGCGCTTGAAGTCGATCCCGCTGCCGAGGAGCTTGAACAGCAGCCAGAAAATCCCGGCGACGATCGGATAGACGATCCACGGCCCGACCGTCGGCGCGCCGTAGAGCACCGCCGTGCCGAGTCTCTCGGCGAAGTCGATCTGCTTTTCCTTCTGCTCCTCGGTCAGATTGCCGGCGGCGGGGGAGCTCTCGATCTGCTCGACGATCACCTCCCGAAAGTCGACCTTGGAGCCGATCACGAACGACGAGCCGAGGCCGAGGAGCGAGAACAGCAGCAGCGGTACCAGCCAGGTCGGTCGCGCAGCGATCGATTCGAAGGTCTTGGCGGGCGCGAAGAGAACGGCGAAGACGCGGCCGAAGCTGGAATCGTGCATGGATGCCTCCTGGTCGGTTCACCACCCCCTCTACGGTAACCGCCGGCGCTCTATTCGCGCCACCCCGCGGCGCCATGCTATCCTGCCCCCGGCACGCGACGTCCGGCATGAGATCCCCCCTACCGCTCCTCCTCCTGCTGCTGCTGCCGGCCCTGCCGGCGGCGGCCCACGACCTGACGGTCACCGACGTGCTGATCGTGGTGGCGGCGGACGGCCGGGTGGTGGTCGACGTCAAGGCCGACCTCGACGCGCTGGCCCTCGGCGCCGCCGCCAGCGCCGACTCGGCGCAGCTGGCGGCGGCCCTCGGCGCCCTGCCGGCGGAGGAACTGGCGGCGCGCCTCGAGCGCCTCGAGGGGCTCTTCGAGCGCCGCCTGCGCCTGCGCGCCGACGGCCGGCCCATCCCCCTGCGGGTGCGCTTCCCCCAGTACGGCGGGCCGCGGCCGCCGGCGGTCGAGCCCAGCCTGCTGGGGCTCGTCGCCCGCCTCGAGGGGCAGCTGCCGGTGGGGGCCACCCGCATCACCTTCCAGGCCTCCCGCGCCTTCCCCCCCGTCCACCTGACGATCCTCGACCAGGCGGCCGCCGGCGGCCGCCGCGAGCTGCTCGAGCAGGGGGCGGAGAGCACGCCCTACCGCCTGGGGGAAGCCGCCCAGGAGCTCGACCGCAGCACCGTCGCCGGCCGCTACCTGGTGCTCGGCTTCCTCCACATCCTGCCCGCCGGCCTCGACCACGTCCTCTTCGTCCTCGGCCTTTTTCTCCTCAGCGCCCGCTTCGCCCCCCTGCTGTGGCAGATCAGCGCCTTCACCGTCGCCCACACCCTGACCCTGGCGCTGTCGTCCTACGGCCTGCTCAGCCTGCCGCCGCGGGTGGTCGAGCCGATGATCGCCCTGTCGATCGCCTGGGTGGCGGTGGAGAACGTCGTCAGCCGCGAGCTCCGTCCCTGGCGGCCGCTGGTGGTCTTCGCCTTCGGCCTCCTCCACGGCCTCGGCTTCGCCGGCGTCCTCGCCGAGCTCGGTCTGCCGCGGCAGGAGCTGGCCACCGCTCTGCTGGCCTTCAATGCCGGCGTCGAGCTCGGCCAGCTGGCGGTCGTCGCCCTCGCCTTCCTCGCCGTCGGTTGGGCCCGTCACCGCCCCTGGTACCGCCGCCGACTGACCCTGCCGGCGTCGGCCCTGATCGCCGCCGCCGGCCTGGCCCTCTTCGCCGACCGCATCGCGGGATGAGCCGGCGACGGCGGATCGAGCCTTCCTCGACCCTCATCCGCCAACCCGCCGGCGCTAGCGCCGATCGGGCGCGGCCGGCCAGGCGCTGATCTCGTGCGCGAAGCGCGCGAAGTAGGCCGGTCCGGCGGTGGCGGCGGCATGCACCAGCTCCGGATCGACGCTGGCATAGACGTGTACCAGGACGTTGCGCATTCCGGGGGCGGACTGCTGCGGACTCTACCACCGGCGGCGGCGCTCAATCCCCGACCAGGACGCTGGCGCCGATGCGCTCCGGGTCGACGGTCCGCTCGTCGGGGAAGAGGACTTTGATCGCCCGCACCCGATCCTCCCCCCACTGTCCCTCGCGCAGCAGCCAGGTGCGGACGAATTCCGCCACCGTACGGCGGCTCGGCTCCCGCACCAGCTGGAGGTGCCGGGGATCCGCCGCCTGCCGCGACAGGGTGGGGGTCAGGGACCGCTCGAGGGCCGCCAGCTGGTCGTCGCCGTCGAAACGCAACCACGACTCCTCGACCCGCTTCTCCATCCGGTCGGTGTGGATCGCCGGCGGCAGGGTGGGGCGGATCTCGGGCGCGTAGACCACGCAGAGCTGGTCGCGCACCTCCAGGCGCCAGGGATCGTCGAGGCGCAGGTGGTAGCGGTAGGTGACCGGCACCCGGATCTCGCTCACCGTGGTGCCGAGGGAGATGCGGTCCCACAGGATCCGGCGCTCCTCTTCGCGGCTGAGGATCTCCGTCGCCTCGGCCGAGGCCAGCTCCAAACGGCCGCTGCCGGCGCCCTCGATCTGCGGGATGGCGGCGACGAAGGACTCGGTGACGTTGCCGCTCAGGAGGCCGCGGGCCAGCCGTTCCGCGCCGGCGGCGGCGCGCTCGCTGAGCTCCACCGCCGCCGCCGTCGCCCGGGCGCCCTGCCGCAGGGTGTCGCGGTAGGCCCAGAAGGCGAGGAAGGCGATGCCCAACGCCACCGCCGCGAAGGCCAGGGGCCAGCGCAGGAGCATGACGATCTCGAGCCGATCGCGGGGCGTGCCTTGGTGCTTGGGAGGCGCTTGGTTCTTCATCGGTCGCCCGCCCATCCTACCCTCTGGCCGCCGCCCGCCCCAAGCCCGCGACGGCACCGGAACTTGCTA
>RFGL01000002.1 GCA_003697015.1 Acidobacteriota bacterium
ATGCGTAGGGACTTGTGGAGAGGGTGGGACCTTACGAGGAGGGGGGACCTTACGGGGGGCACCTCGGGGAGCCGCGGTCCGTACGCTCGCCGCGAGCGTACGGACCGGTCGGTGGATGCCGGGGGGGCGCCGGGGGTTTAGCCGCCGGGGCCGTCGTCGACCGGCTCGTCGGGCACGGGCGGATCGTTGGGGCGCTGGCCGTCGGAGCCGCCGCCGTAACCACCTCTTTTGCGCGGTCGCCGCGGCTCGGGGTTGGCGGCGGAGTGGGGGGAGGGGCGTCCCTGGCGGGGTGCGCCGGCGTCGTCGCAGGCGTAGGGGTTGTCCATGACGTGGTCTCCTGTGGTCGGGTTGGCGTTGTCGGCGTCGCTTGTACGCTGTTCAGATCCCGCCCGTAGGGTTTTGTTTAGCGCCTGCGTCGGGTCGCGCTCAGCGCCATTCCCCCTGCAGCACGAAGGCGGCCCAATAGTACGGCGCTCGCCAGCCGCGCCTTGCGGCGAGACTGAGTTGCGCCCGGCGCAGGGCGGTGGGGGCGGCTTCGCCGGCGAGCAGATGGCGATAGAAGCTTGCCATCAGCTCGGCGGTGGCCTGATCGTCGACCCGCCACAGGCTGACCAGGACCCGCGCTGCGCCGGCGTAGAAGAAGCCTTGGGTGAGGCCCCACAGTCCCTCCCCTGCCAGCTCGCGGCCGAGGGCGGTGCGGCAGGCGGAGAGGGCGACCAGGTCGGCGGCGAGCTCGAGGCCGTAGATCTCGTGCGCGTAGAGCCGTCCGTCGCGCGGCCGGCCGTGGTGGTCGTAGGCGGATAGGGCGAGGGCGGAGAGTGCCGGCTCTTCCGGCTCGACGACGCCGTGGGTGGCGACGTGAAGCAGGTGGTAGGAGGCCAGCCGGCCGCTGGTGATCAGGGCTTTGTCGGCGGCGAAGCCGAGGGCCGCCAGCCGCGCGTCCTCGGGCACCAGGGCGAGGATCGACTCCGCTTCGCGGCGGGCGAAGGGCAGCGGCGGCCAGGCGCGCGCCGGATCCTCGGGGGGGCGGGGCGACGGCAGGCGCGGGTCGTCGGCACGCAGCACCGGGTCGGCGATCACCGCCAGGGTGTGGGTGGGCGGGGGTCGGCCGGCTCGTGCCCGGCGCAGGGCGGCGAGCACCGAGGCGGACGGCAGGCTGACGATCTCGTGACGGGCGACGAGGGGCTGGGCCGCGTTGCAGGTCGCAGCGCGCGGGTCGGGCAGGGCGGCGAAGGGCAGGCGCAGGAGCTCCCCCTCGCCGACGATCAGCAGCCGCCGCTCAGCGAGCTCGCCGGCCACCGGCGCCAGCAGCATGGTGGAGAGCTCGCACAGGCCGGCGGCAAGCCGCGCCGCCGCCTCGCGCCGCGGGCCGCGGCTGAGCAGGCGGTAGACCTCCCGCGCCCGCCCCTCGATCGTCGCCGCCGGCGGCAGCTCGACGGCGTGCAGGGAGGAGGAGGTGAGCAGCCAGAGGAAGGAGCGTTCGCTGCCCAACGCGTACTCGAGGAGCGCGGCGTTGCCGTCGAGCAGCCGGCGTTGGATCTCTCCCGCGCTCAGCACCGGCGGCTGGGTAAGGGCCGCGTAGCGCGGGCTGCGGCGGCGGATCTCGGCGCGGGTGCGGGCCAGCTGATCGACCAGTCGGCGCAGGCGGGCGGCACCGTCGTCGCCGTCTTCAGCCAGTTGCGCGCGCCGCCGGGCGAGGTCGTTGAGGCCGGCCTGGAGGCGACGCTCGCGGGCCGTGAGAGCGGGATCGACGTCGCCTTCCGGCGCGCCGCCGGCGGCGCTTACCAGGTCGAGGAGGGAGCGGGCCCGGGCACGCTCGCTGGCCGCCAGGGCGAGGGCGCTGAAGCCTTGCGCCGGCTGTCTTCGGTCGAGCTCCATCAGCAGCTCGACGTAGGCCTTGAAGGGGCTTTGGTGGGCAGCGAGGAAGGCGGCGCGCAGGCGCGGGCTCCAGACGTTGTCGCGCACCAGCTCGATGCGGTCGAGAGCCTCCTCCAGGGCTCTCCGCGCCGGCAGCAGGCGACCGAGGCGGCGCTCGGCGCGGGCCAGTCCGAGGAGCGGCCGTACGGCCAGCGGATCCCCCAGCTGGCGGTCGAGGTCGCGGGCGGCGAGGAAGGCGTCGCGTGCCCGCCGGGGCTCGTCCCGGGCCTCGTAGAGCCAGCCGAGGTTGGTCAGGGTGCGCGCCTGGCGCTGGCGGTCGCCGAGCCGGCGGAAGACCTCGAGGGCGGCGGTGAAGCGCTCCTCGGCGCGCCCCAGATCGCCGGCATCGAAGAGGTCGCTGCGGCCCAGATGGACCAGGCTGATCGCCTCCCCGCGCCGGTCGCCGGCCTCCCGCCGCAGGGCCAGGGCCTGCTCGAAGACGTCCCGCGCCGCCGCCGCTCGGCCGAGGTCGGCGAGGGCCATCCCCGCCTGGTCGAGGGTCGAGGCCAGGGCCGCGGTGGCCCGCTGCCGGCGGTAGATCGCTTCCGCCTGGCGGAAGTAGTCGAGGGCCGATTGCGGCTCGCCGAGGGAGCGGAAGAGGACGCCGAGATTGTGCAGGGTGACCGCCCGCTCGCTGTCGTCGCCCAGGCTCTGCCAGCGATTCAAGGCGGCGTCGTAGGCGGCGACCGCCTGCCGCGGCCGGCCGCTCAGGCGGTGGGCCAGGCCGAGATCGTTCAGCGCCACCGCCTGGCCCTCGAGGTCCCCCGCCCGGCGGTGGAGCTCGGCGGCGCGCTCGAGGTGGGGGATGGCTCCCTCGGCATCGTCGCCCAGCACCAGAGCTCGCCCCAGCCGCCGTTCGACGAAGGCCTCGCCGAAGACGTCGCCAGCCGCGGCGTAGAGTTGGCGTGCCCGGCGGTAGGCGCGGAGGGCGGACGGCCAGTCGCCGAGGTCTTCGTACACCCGTCCAAGGCGGTCGAGACAGTCTCCCTGGCGCGCCGGGTCGCCGGCGCGGCGCCACAGTTCGCCGGCCTCGTCGAAGCCGGCGGCGGCGGCCTCCAGATCCCCCGCCAGCCAGCTGGCGTCGGCGGCGGCGAAGCGGGCGGCGGCGGCGGCGCGGCGGCGGTCGTCGCCGGTCGCCGGTCGCCGGGCGACCACCGCCAGGCGGTAGCGTCCGCCCCTCTGGCCGTCGAAGGCGCGGACGCGCAGGCGGTAGGGTCCGGCGGCGCCGGCCAGGATCTGCAGCCGCTCGACGCCGCGTGCGCCGCTCGGGCTGTCGGCTTCGAGCACCGCGCGGCCGGCGCCGTCCTCGAGGCGGGCGACGACGTCGACGCCGAGCTGCTCGACCGTCAGGTGGAGGAAGTCCCCCGCCGCCAGGGTCAGATGGTAGAGG
>RFGL01000210.1 GCA_003697015.1 Acidobacteriota bacterium
GAGACGTGGGAGCAAGGCAAAGACATCAACGTCTCGATCCCGACGCGAAGGGAGATCGACTCGTTCTGGCATTGAGGCGCCTGGTAGCGTAATCTCAGGCACTCCCGGCGACTAGACCCCAGGGGGCGACAACGATGGCCAAAGACACCGACAAGACCCGCGCGGCGAAAGCCAAACAGGAAGAGATCGACTTCGCCGCGGGCGACTTCGCCACCTTCGCTGCGGAGGAGGGCGAAGACGACCGCACGATGAAGTGGACGCTCGGCATCGCCATTCTCCTCCACGTCGCCTTCTTCGCCTTCCAGATCCCCAAGCTGGCGGCCGAGCCCCAGATGGACGAGAAGGACAAGAAGGTCTACATGGTGCAGCAGGTGCGCTTCAAGCCGCCGCCGCCGCAGGAGAAGAAGGAGCTGCCGAAGCCGAAGAAGAAGAAGGTGCCGATCCCCGACCCGACGCCGGACGAGCCCGAGCCCATCCGCCTCGAGGAACCGGAGCCGGAGGTCGACATCCCGGCGGTCGACGACATCGTCTTCGGCATCCCGGACGCCCCGCCGGTCGCCGAACCGGAAGGCCCGATCCACGTCGGCGGCGACGTCAAGGCGCCGGTCAAGGTCTTCGCACCGCCGCCGCAGTACACCGAGATCGCCCGCAAGGCGCGCATCCAGGGGGTGGTGATCGTCCAGGCGATCATCGACAAGCAGGGCAACGTCACCAACGTCAAGGTGCTCAAAGGCCTGCCCATGGGGCTCGAGGAAGAGGCCGTCAAGGCGATCAAGCTGTGGAAATTCGAGCCGGCGACCCTCAACGGCAAGCCGGTGGACGTGTACTACAATCTGACCGTGAACTTCCGACTCCAGTAGATGAGATAGCCCGGAACACATGGCGTTTCAGGGATCGCTCAAAGAGCTCCCGTTGCCCGACATCATCCAGCTGGTTTCGGTGTCGGGCAAGACGGGAGCTTTCGTGCTGGAATCAGGGCAGCAGCGCGGGGAGATCTATCTCCGCGACGGGGAGATCGTGCACGCGGTCGCCAACGACGTGCAGGGGGAGGAGGCGGTCTACGAGCTGGCCATCCTGCAGGAGGGCGAGTTCACCTTCATGCCCGGCGTCGAGACCGAGGTGCGGACGGTCAAGAAGTCCAACACCAACCTGCTGATGGAAGCGGCGCGGCGGATCGACGAGTGGAAGGTGCTGTCGAAGCGCATCCCCTCTACCCGTCTGATCCCGATCTTCACCAACCAGGGCTCGAGCACCTCGGTGTCCTTCACCCCCAACGAATGGGCGGTGATCTGCAAGATCGACGAGCGCCGCTCGATCGAGGAGCTGGCCGCGGTCCTCGGCCTCAGTCCGTTCGAGGTCTGCAAGCTGCTCTACGGCTTGGTGACCGCCGGCCTGGTGGAGCTGAAGGAGAACCTCGGTCAGTTGCAGGTCGACCGCCTGCAGCAGATGAGCGCCGCCGAGCTGGCGGCGGCGGCGGAGCAGATCGAGGCCCAGGCCCGCGACCTGCTGGCCTCCCACGCCAAGGCGCCGGAGGTCGAGACCACCGCCCAGCGGGTGCGCACCGAAATGGAGGCCGGCCGCGGCGCCGACGCGATCGTCGACCTGATCCGTTCCCTGGAGCAGGTCGTCTCCTCCGCCTTGGGACCGAATCAAAGCCGGGCCTTCCTGGAGCGGGTCAACCAGCTGTTGGCCGCCTGACTCGAGGGGCGCCCGAGGAATACCGATACCGCGATCTCCCACAGCCGACGACGGAACTCTTCGACATCACGAGACCGCGACACCAAAGGAGCTTGATCATGCGCAAGATGCTCAGCCTGATCGCCTGCCTGATCCTGGCCGGCGGCGCACCTCTGCTCGCCGGCTGGGACGAGGGCGTCGCCGCCTTCAAGGCGAAGGATTACCCGAAGGCCGCGCAGGAATTCCAGGAAGTCGTCAAGCAGAGCCCGGACAGCTACCAGGGCTACTACATGCTCGGCCTCACCCTCGCCCAACTCAACAAGCACCAGGACGCCTTGTCCAACCTGCGCAAGGCCTACGATCTCAACCCCAACGACCTGACGATCAAACTCGCTCTCGGTCAGGCCTATTTCAAGGTCCGCCGCTACGGCGACGTCGCCAAGCTGCTCGCCACCATCGACGGCGCCTCGCTGGCCAAGAACCAGCAGCAGGCGTTCTACCAGATGCGGGCCCAGGCGAAGCTCAAGAGCGACGACGAGCGCGGCGCCTTGAAGGATCTCGAAGCCCTCGTCCGGCTCAAGCCGAACGACGCCAAGCTGCGCTATCTCTACGGCACCACCGCGCTGTCCGTCGGCGACGAGCGGACCGCCCTGGCGGCGGTGGCCAAGGCGGTCGAGCTGGCGCCCGACGACGAGGAGATCCGCCGCACCTACGTCAACATGCTGGTGCGCAAGGGCCGCGTCAGCCGGGACAAGAACGCCAAGAAGCAGGCCTACAGCCAGGCCGCGGAGCAGGCCAAGGCCTTGGTGGCGATCAACCCCAGCTACGACAACCTGATGCTCAAGGTCTCGGCCGAGCTCGGCGCCGGCCTCTACCAGCAGGCGGCCGCGACCGGCGAGCAAGCCCTGGCCAAGAACAAGGGCGACTGGCTGGCCCACTTCTACGTCGGCCAGGCCCTTTCGAGCCAGCAGAGGTACGCCGAGTCCGAGCCCTACCTCAACCAGGCCAAGAGCCTGGCCAAGAATCCCAACGACCTGAAGATGGTCTGGCGCCAGCTGGGCTTCGTCTACGAGAAGCAGAAGAAGTACAGCGAATCGATCGAGGCCTACGAGAACGCCGGCGATCAGACCGCGGCGGCGCGGGTCAAGGAGAACGCCGAGACCGCGCGCTACAACCAGCAGGTGGAAGAGGAGAACCGCCGCATCAAGGAGATGGAAGAGGAAGCGAAGCGGCTCGAGGAGGAGCTCAAGAAGCTCGAGGGCGGCGGCGGCTTCTGAGCCGCGCGCCGCGCCGTCGCTGCTCCGTCAGCGCCCGAGAAGGCACCTCTCCGGAGGTGCCTTCCGGCGTCTGGGGCGCGAGCCTGCCCTCCCCGCGGCTCTGGCCGCGGGAGGCCGCGGGTGGCTGACGAGGCAAGAAGGCGGGCGAGCGCGCGGCACGTCCGGGAGCGACGGGGCTGGAGAGCGCCGCCGCTGCGAGGAGCTGCGGCCTCGCCGCCGCCGGCGGGTGAAGCTTCCAGACTAGTCCTCGTCGTCGCGCTTCAGGTCCTCGCGGCGCAGGGAAGCGACGGCACCGATCAGCCCGGCCAGGCCGCCGAGCGCCACCAGGGCGACCAGCA
>RFGL01000211.1 GCA_003697015.1 Acidobacteriota bacterium
ATCGCCCGATTCTGCGCCTCGAGCTGCGCCACCCGCTGCTCCAATTCCGCCACTCTCCCTTCGTCCGCCGGCGCCGGCAGCGCCGCGGTCAGGGTCAAGAGAATCGCAAGAAACCCGATCGATCGCTTCACGTCCACCTCCTTGAACATTCCGTTGAACCGTCTTGCGGCGCCAAGGGTAGGAGACGAGGATCGATATGTCAAATAGGATATGTCGATCGTATCGTGCGCCGCCAATCGCTTTGGTCGATCGACGGCGCCCGCTGAGCGGCGGGGACCGACGCGCAGGCCTGCCCTCCCTGCGCGCCACGGCCACGGTCAGGAAGCGAGGGCCGCGGGTCGCGGCCGGCTGTCGGCGAGGAATTCGAGGAAGGCCTCGCGCAGCGGCGAGCTCGCGCGCCGGTTGTTGATCACGGTGAAGATGCTGCGGTCGATCGGCTCCAATCCCTGCACCTCGATCTTGCGCAGCAAGCCGCCGCGCAGGTCGGACTCGACCGACAGGGAGGAGACGAAGGCGGCGCCCAGCTGCGTCTTCACCGCCTCCTTGATGGCGGTGGTCGAGCCCAGCTCGGCGACGATGTGGAAGTCGCCGAGCCCCAGCCCGGAGTCGGAGAGGGCGCGCTCCAGCATCATGCGGGTGCCGGAGCCTTCCTCGCGCACCAGGAGAGGACGGTTGCGCAGCTCCGCCAGGCTGATGCTGTCGAAGGCCCACTCCGGCCCGGCCGGCACCACCAGCACCACCCGATCCCGGGCGAAGGGCTCGTAGCTCAGGGTCGGATAGGGCAGTTTGGCACCGACGAAGCCGAGATCGATCTCCCCCTTCCTGACCCCGGCCACCACCTGGCGGGTGTCGTGGATGACCATGCTGATCTCGATGTTCGGGTAGCTGTCGCGGAAGCGCGCGATGCGCGCCGGCATCAGGTACTCCCCGGGAATGGTGCTGGCGCCGAGCACCAGCCGCCCTTCGAGGCGGCTCAGGAAACGGTTCATCGCCTCGGCTGCGGCCCGCTTGAGCTCGACGATCTGCTCGGCGTAGACGTAGAGCAGCTCGCCGGCCCGGGTGGGAGCGATCTCCCGCCCCAAGCGATCGAAGAGCCGCGTATCGATACGCTGCTCGAGGGTCTTGATGTGCCCGCTGATGGTCGGCTGGGTCAGCCCCAGCCGCTCGGCGGCACGCGAGAAACTCATCTCTTGGTAGACGTAGCAGAAGATCTCCACCAGACGCAGGTCCATGACGACTCCCCTTCCTCCTTCCGGCGTTTGACGGCGGCCGGCGGCCGACCGGCAACCGGGGTTGGATCCCCGCCCCCTCGCAGCCTGTGGCCGCGCCCGAGAGCCGGCGCAGTACGCCCGCACCGCCGTCGCTCGCGGCGCGATGCCAAGACCGGCGCTAGTGTAGACCAGCAGGGCGGCCTCGGACACCGCCGGTTTTCGTAACGTGCCCCCGCCTGCTGCGGGGAGCCCGGTGCCGCGGCCCGAACCGCGGCTCCTCGACGGAGCCGGGGCGTCGTCGCGCCACCGGCCGGCGGTGGGCGACGAGCTCCCTGCGGCAGCGGTCGGCCACCCCTTGGCGCCGGAGGCTCTCCGGGGGGCATCCCCGCCGCCCGCGCGGCCCGCGTCTCCCCCGGGTGCCGCGCCGGCTCCACCTCCCGCCCCGGCGGACGCCGGCCGGCGGGAGGGGCAGCCACGGCGATCCGCCATGGCTCTCACCTATGATAGCTCATTTTTCAGAATATTTCCGAAAACCGACGAAAAAA
The DNA here is from genome assembly GCA_003697015.1 of Acidobacteriota bacterium. GTDB lineage: Bacteria > Acidobacteriota > Thermoanaerobaculia > Multivoradales > J023 > J023. The sequence continues at coordinate 1,757 of RFGL01000211.1, forward strand.
CCTCCGCGCGGCCGCCACCCGGCCGCGGGCGACGCGCATCGCTTCATGCCTATTTGCAAATCATTATTTTCTTGTGTAAACGGAAGCGTATCGCCGCTCATAACACCTGTAAACCTTACGTTACACGCCGGCGACGGTATCGATTCTTCGCTCCGGTGATTCCCTCGATCTTCGAAGGCTCGGAGGCGGGAATTCGCGTTTCCGCTGCCTTCCCGTCCTCTGGCACGTTCCTTGCTCGTTCCAGGTCCGCGTTCTCGACATCTGGCGGTTGCATGAAGCCGCTGGGGAAAGGTACGCGGAGCCGAGCCCCTGTTTGTTGTGTCGAAGTGGGTGTTCAGGGGCTGGGATGGGAATCCGCTGGTCCGGCCGTCGGTGCGTTTTGGGGGAACTGAACGCCATCTGCTGGCTGGGGGAGCAATCATCCGTCATTTGACCAGAAGGAGTAGAAGGATGCAGCTGTTGCGCAAAGCATCGCATGCCCCGCTGCACGGGGCCCGCCGAAGAGCAAGACCGGTTCACTTTCTCGTCCTCGCGCTGCTGATCGCCGGGGCGTCGGTGGTCTTCGCCGCCCTCCTCGATCCGGACTTCGGTCCGCCGCCGCCGGGCGATCCGTCCGAGTTCACCGGCCCGTTGATCGGCGAGGAAGAGGCGATCGACAACCTGGAGTTGCTCGAGCCCGCCAACGAGGGTGCGTTCGCGGGCGGCCCCACCGGCACCTCCGAGGACGCCGGCATCAACAACTCGGTGCCGGAGAATCAGCAGAACAACAACGGCGGCTTCGACGTGCCGACCGGCGGACCGCCGAGCCCGATGTTCGGCGCCGGCGACTGGGAGCAGCAGATGCTGCGCTTCGAGGAGTTCGGCACCGAGCCGCTGGCCACCGCGCCGGCCGCCAACCTGACCTTCCCGCGGCCCACCCTGGGCCCGGCGCCGGAGCAGGATCCGGCCGACGTCGCCGCCAGCTGCCCGGACGGCGTCGCCCTCGAGGCCTTCCTCGCCGAGCCGGGAATCTCCCCGACTCCGCAGGAGTTCTCCAAGGTCGACGTCCAGAGCCCCTGGGTGTCGGACATCTCCGGCTTCCTCGGCCGCGCCGCCACCACGCCGGCGGAAGGCCGGCCGCCGGGCCGCGGCTGGGCCCACCAGCGCTGGAACGAGTTTCAGCCCCAGGTCTTCTTCAAGACCGCCCAGGCCGGATCGCGGGTCAACCACGGCTTCCGCGACAGCAGGCAGCTGCACGGCTACAACAAGGGTGAGTTCGCCCCCGGCGGGCTCTACCACCGGGTCTTCGAGTCGTCGGTCGACCCGACCGTCCTCGACGGCACCACCAACGGCCTGCCGATCCGCTTTCACCCCAACATGCCGATCCAGGACCACAAGGCCCTGTGGACCTTCGACGGCACCCTGCCGCCGAAGCTCCTGATGGCGCGTTACGGTCAGGCGATCCTGATGCGCCACTACAACGCGCTGCCGATCGATCCGGCGGCCAACCGCGGCTTCGGCCTGCACACCATCACCACCCACGAGCACAACGGCCACTCGCCGGCGGAGTCGGACGGCTACACCAACGCCTTCTTCTTCCCCGGTCAGTTCTACGACTACCGCTGGCCGCTGCAGCTCGCCGGCTACGACACCATCAACACCACCGCCAGCGATCCGCGGGCGGCCTTCCCCTGCGCGCCGGGCGAGACCCTGCCGGTCGCCGACTCGGTCGACTCCCAGGGCATGCCGATCCTGGTCACCCGCACCTGCGATGCCAACGGCCGCATCCAGATCCGCGGCGACTGGCGCGAGACCATGAGCACCCACTGGTTCCACGACCACATGCTCGACTTCACGGCGCAGAACGTCTACAAGGGCAACGCCGTGATGATGAACTACTACAGCGCCCTCGATCGCGGCAACGAGGCCCACGACGACGGCGTCAACCTGCGCTTCCCCAGCGGCACCGCCCTGCCCTGGGGCAACCGCGACTACGACGTCAACCTGGCGGTCTTCGACAAGGCCTGGGATACGCAAGGTCAGCTGTGGTTCAACATCTTCAACCTCGACGGCTTCATCGGCGACCGGGTGATGGTCAACTGGCTGTGGCGGCCCTACTTCGAGGTGCGGGCGCGGCGCTATCGCTTCCGCATCCTGAACGCCTCGGTGTCGCGCTACTTCGCCATCGCCCTGGTGCGTCAGATCCAGGGCTCGAGCGGCGAGTTCCAGGGCCCGCCGGGATCCGGCGTCTCCTATGACCGGGTGCCTTTCCACATGATCGCCAACGACGGCAACATCATGGAGCACGCGGTGCGCTTCGACGCCTCCCTCGGGGCGGAGCACAACGCCATCCTGCCCACCCAGGGCATCGCCGAGCGCTACGACATCATCGTCGACTTCGCCGCCCACGGCATCCAGCCCGGCGACAAGCTCTACTTCGTCAACGTCCTCGAGCACACCAACGGCAAGGTCACCGACGACAAGATCCCGCTCAAGGACATCCTCGACGAGAGCTACAAGCCGGTGGTCAACGGCAACCGCTGGGAAGGCGGCGACCCGGGCGTCGGCAAGTTCCTCGAGTTCCGCGTCGTGGCCTACAACGGCACCGACCTGTCGATGGATCCGAGCAACTTCGAGCCCGGCGGCCAGAAGATGATCCCGCTGCCGATCGACCGCAACGATCCGCAGCTCGCCAACGCCCTGCACCGCACCTTCAAGTTCGGTCGCTCGAGCGGCACCGACGAGGCGCCGTGGACCATCAAGACCGACGGCGGCGCCGGCCTGGGCATGGATCCGCGCCGGCTCTCCGCCGCCCCGCGCCTCGCCACCGGACCGACCCCGGCCGGCTTCGACGGCACCAACGCCAACGGCGACGACGCCTTCGGCACCATGGAGATCTGGCATCTGACGAGCGGCGGCGGCTGGAGCCATCCGGTCCACGTCCACTTCGAAGAGGGCGTGATCCTCACCCGCGGCGGCGAGCCGCCGCCGGAGTGGGAGAAGTGGGCGCGCAAGGACGTCTACCGCCTCGGCCCGCAGAACGACTCGACCGACGAGGTGGAGTTCGCCATCCGCTTCCGGGAGTTCGCCGGCACCTACATGGAGCACTGCCACAACACCCAGCATGAGGACCACGCCATGCTCCTGCGCTGGGACATCGAGCATCCCGGTCAGGTCAAGCTGATGCCGGCTCCGATCCCGACTTGGGACGGCGTCGAATACGTCGACTCCGCCGCTCTGCCGACCTTCCGCACCGGCGACGGCACCGGCCCGGAGACCAACTTCGCGCTGACCGCGCCGAGCACCCTGACGCCGACCAAGGTCCTCGGCTCGGCGTCGCCGGCACCGGCGGCGGTCGACGTCGCGGCGTTGAACGTCAACCTGGTCCGGCATGACGCCGCGACCGGCGCCCTGCGGGTGACGGGCACGGCGCCCGCCAACGCCGGCCAGATCTTCATCCACGCCGGCGAGCCCAACGGCGAGTTGTGTTCCGGCGCCCTGATCGGCACGGCGAGCGTCGGCAGCGACGGGCGCTGGGTCTTCGGCGCGCGGCTGGCCAAGGCACCGGCGACGATCTGTGCCCGCGCCGCCGGCGTCGGCGACGACAGCCTGCGGGTCAACGCCCGGGTGAGCGACGCCCTCGCCACCAGTCCGCGGTGATACCGTAGGCAGCGCGGACCCTTGCCGAGGGGCCGCGATCGGCGGCTCCTCGGCTTTCCCGTTTGATCGACTGAACAGACCCGAAAGCGAGGAGACCATGCCCAACCATCGCCGGTGGTTCGTCGCGCTCGCCGCCGCCGTCCTGCTCATCGCCGGCGCGGTGCTGCTGCGCGAAGCGCGGGCCACCGCCACCAGCCGTGCCGGGGAGGAGGCCGGCGCCGGGGCGCAATCGGCAACCGCGTCCGACAAGAGCAAGGGGGGCTCGGTGTGGGGCGCCAACTACTTCCCGAACGTGCCGCTCGTCACCCACGAAGGCAAGACCGTCCGCTTCTTCGACGACCTGATCAAAGACAAGGTGGTGGCGATCAACTTCATCTACACCACCTGCCCCGACGCCTGCCCGATGGAGACCGCGCGCCTGCTCGAGGTGCAACAGCTCCTGGGGGAGGAGCGCATGGGCAAGGACGTCTTCTTCTATTCGATCTCGATCGATCCCGAGCACGACACCCCGGAGGTGCTCAACAAGTTCGTCAAGGATTGGCAGATCGGGCCCGGCTGGACCTTTCTCACCGGCCGCGAGGAAGACATCATCCAGCTGCGCAAGAAGTTCGGCGTCTACATCGAGGAGATCCAGGGGCCGGATTCGCGGGATCACAACCTGAGCCTGGTGATCGGCAACCAGTCGACCGGCCGCTGGATGAAGCGGTCGCCGTTTGAGAATGCCTACGTCCTGGCCAAACAGATCGGCGGCGAGCTGCACAACTGGAAGATCGCCAGCACCGTCAAGCGCGATTACGCCAAGGCCCCCGAGCTGCGCAACGACGTCAGCAAGGGCGAGACCCTCTTCCGCACCCGCTGCGAGGCCTGCCATACCATCGGCGGCGGCGACGTCGTGCAGCTCAATGCCCGCCGCATCGGCCCGGACCTGTACAAGGTGACCGAGCGCCGCGACCGCGCCTGGCTGGAACGCTGGCTGAAGGCGCCGGACGAGATGCTGGCGGAGAAGGATCCGCTGGCGATGGCGCTCTACGCCAGGTACAACAACGTGCCGATGCCCAACATGCAGCTCAACGACGTCGAGACCCAGGCCATCCTCGAGCACATCGAAAAGGAAAGCGCCCGGGTCGAGAAGCACGTCAAAATGGGCCATCGTCGCGATCCCATGGCCGCCATCCAGGCGGCCGCCGGCGCCGTCGTGCAGCAGGATCACGGCGGCCAGCAGGATCACGGCGACCACCACGACCACGGCGATCACGCCATGCATCACGACTAGCAACTTCGAACCCGCTTGCCTGCCAGCCGATCCGCGCCAGGGGCGTCCGCCCCTGGCGCGGCGTCGTTTGCAAAGGATTCCGCCGCGTCAGGATCGGGCCTCCCACCCCGCAACAATCAAAATATTTCAATAGATCAATCTGAAAAACTTGACTGGAAAGCACTCTCGTAATTGCATTTGTAATGTTTTGTACGTTACGATGCGCACGCTCCGACAACGTCGTGTTCCGTTGAGATCGTAGATACCCCCCAGCCCGGTTCGAGCCCGCCCCCGTCGTCAGGGCTCACAGAGGATCTTTGTGCTTTCTACGGAGAGGGCGGCGCAGCGTGCGCCGCCCCTCCGATCGTGAAACGTGTGAGCTTGGATAAGGAGATTCCATCCATGAAACCCCGTTGTTGTAAGGTGACGTATTGGTCCGCGATTCTCGTCTTTCTATCGTTGCCGCTTGTGGCGCAGCCGATACCGGGTTTCCTCGAAGGTCCGCTGACCGATCTCGACGTGGTGAGCCGTACCGCGCGGGTGAACGGAGTCCTGATGAACATTCCGCCGGGCACGCCGATCGCGTCGCCAACCGTCGACCTCAACGCCCTGGCGGCGTCGTTGGGGGTCGATCCCCTGACCCTGATCGGCGGCGATCCGCTGCCCGGCCGCACCACCCCCGGCTTCACCGGCGGCACCTGTCTGTGCGCCGTAGAGGTCGATCCGGCGACCGGCGTCGCCACCGCCACCGAGATGACCCTGGAACCGGCGGAGAACGTCATCCTGGCGACGGTGACCGCCCACAACTGCGTCACCCCGGGCTGCGATCCGGACGACGATCCGGCCAATGAGCTGCGCGTCGGCGGCACGCTGATGGATCCCAATCCGGACCCGCGGCTGACGTCCGACCCGGCCACCAACCGGGGCTTCGTCGTCGACCTCACCCTCGGCAACCTGGCCGGCGTGGCGGCCGGCGGCGAGGGCTACTTCGGCGTCACCGGCAACCTCCACCTCTACACCCTCGAGCTGGAGGGCGGCGTTCTGGTCAACGCCGGCGTCACCGAGGTGAGCATCCTGCGCGCCCAGTGCCGGCAGCGCAACGGCATGGGGGAATGGAACGTCCTCGGCGCCACCCACGACCCGAGCACCGGCGAGGTGACGGTGCGCCGCGGCGACACCGGCGAGGTGCTGGGCACGGCGCCGGTGGTGGCCGATCCGGACGATCCCGCCTTCGGCGCCTACACCTTCAACGCCGAGGTCACCGGCACCTGTGCCGGCGCGGTGATCGTCGACTTCCTCACCGCCTCGGCCACCGGCGACGTCGACGTGCGGATCGACGATCCGGCGGCCCCGCCGCCGCCGCCGGGCGGCGGACCGGCGGACGCCATCGCCATCGACCGCGCCCGCTTCCGCGCCGACAAGGGCATGATCCGGGTCAGCGGCACGGTGCTGCCCGGCGGCGCCACCCCCCCGGCGGCGGTGGAGGTCTACGTCCCCGGCACCGACGACGGCGCCGGCGGCTGCAGCGGCACCCTGGCCGGCACCGCCACCGTCGATGCGGTGGCCCTCGATTGGGACTTCCGCAGCAACGACGGCGACTTCCCCACCAACCCCGGCACGACCTGCGTCGCCTCCCCCAACGGGGGCTCGGCGGAAAGCGACTTCACCGTCGACTGACGCCGTCGCCGACGGCCCGGGGCGGCAGGCCCCGGGCCGTCGGCTGGGGAGGCGATGGCGCGCGGTGCGCCCTGCGGGGGGAATCCATTCCCGGTCGGCCGGTGCTTGACGCCGGGGCGGACCTCGACTAGCGTCCGCGCATGTCCGACGGCGCCGTGCTGATCGCCAGCGGCCTCTATCGCACGATCTTCGCCAAGACCTCCCACGGCCTGGTGCGGGGGCCGAGCCGTTTCCCCATCGCCGGCGTCGTCGACCCGGGCTGCGCCGGCGAAGACGCCGGCGAGCTGCTCGACGGCCGGCGGCGCGGCATCCCGATCTACCCCAGCCTGAGCGATCTCCTGGCGCGCGCTGAGGAGCGCCCGCGGTACTGCATCGTCGGGGTGGCGACGGTCGGCGGCGTGCTGCCGCCGGCGGTGCGCGACGAGCTGCTGGTGGCGGCGGGGGCCGGGATGACGATCCTGAACGGCCTGCACCAACCCCTGGCCGCCGACGCGGAACTGGCGCGGGCGGCGGCCGAAGGCGGCGCCGCCATCGTCGATTTCCGCCAGCCCAAGCCGCTTCAGCAGCTGCGCTTCTGGACCGGCGAGGTGCTCTCCCTGGCGGTGCCGCGGGTCGCCGTCCTCGGCACCGACTGCGCCCTGGGCAAGCGCACCACCGCCGGTCTGCTGCGCCGCTCCTGCCGCGCCCGCGGCCTCCGCGCCGAGCTGGTCTTCACCGGCCAGACCGGCTGGCTGCAGGGCTACGAGTACGGCTTCTTCCTCGACGCCACCCCCAACGACTTCGTCTGCGGCGAGCTCGAGGGGGCGATCCTCGCCTGCGCCCGCGACGCCTCCCCCGACCTCATCCTGCTCGAGGGCCAGTCGGCCCTGCGCAATCCGTCCGGCCCCTGCGGCGCCGAGCTGCTGCTCGCCGGCGGTGCGCGTCACGTCGTGCTCCAGCATGCCCCGGGGCGGCAGCTCTTCGAAGATCTGGAGGAGCTCGGCTGCCGCATCCCGCCGGTGGCCGACGAGGTCGAGCTCATCGGCCGCTACGGCGCCGAGGTGGTAGCCCTGACCCTGAACGACCAGGGGCTCGACGCCGGCGCCGCCGAGGAGGCCCGCGCCCGGCTGGCGGCGGAGCTCGAGCTGCCGGTGGTCTATCCCCTGCGCGACGGCGTCGAGCCGGTGGTCGACGCCCTGGTCTCGAAGCTGGGGCTCGGCCGATGAGGATCGACGACGCCCGCGCCTGGCACCGGGCGGTGCCCTTGACCCGACCGTACGAGATCGCCTACGCCACGCGCAGCGAGGTCGACCTCTTCTTCGTCGAGCTGCGCGCCGGCGACCGCGTCGGCCTGGGCTCGGCGTCGCCGGCACCGAACGTCACCGGCGAGACGGTCGCCGCCTGCGGCGCGGCCCTGGCGCCGCAGCGCCTCGCCTGGCTGGTGGGGGAAGACCCGCGCCACCTCGGCCGTCTGTGCCGCCGGCTGCGCGAGGCGATGGCCGGCGACGGCGAAGGCCCGGCGGACGACGAGAGCCGCCGCGAGACGGGAGCCGCCGGGATCGCCACCCCGGCAGCCCAGGCGGCGGTCGACATGGCGCTCCACGATCTTTTCGCCCGGATCCTCGGCGTGCCGCTCTGCGACGTCCTCGGGCGCTGCCACGACGAGCTCCCCACCTCGATCACCATCGGCATCAAGAACCTCGACGAGACCCTCGCCGAAGCCGGGGAATACCTCGCCCGCGGCTTCCGCCACCTGAAAGTGAAGATCGGCCATGACCTGGAGGAGGACGCCGCCCGCCTGCGCGCCCTGCGCCGCGCCGCCGGCGACGAGGTCGCCATCCGCGTCGACGCCAACCAGGGCTACGACCTCGATACCGCCCGCCGTCTCGAGCCGCTGCTCCGGGAGCTGCGCCTGGAGCTGATCGAGCAGCCCCTGCCCGCCGGCGCCGTCGCCGAGTTGCGCGCCCTCCCCGCCCTCCTGCGCCGCCGCGTCGCCGCCGACGAGAGCCTGCACCACGCCGCCGACGCCGTCGACCTCCTCGCCCCGCCCCGCGCCTGCGGCATCTGGAACCTCAAGCTGATGAAGTGCGGCGGCATCAGCGGTGCCCGCGCCCTCGCCGCCATCGCCGAGGCCGCCGGCGTCGAGCTGATGTGGGGCTGCAACGACGAGAGCGCCGTCTCCATCGCCGCCGCCCTCCACGCCGCCTACGCCAGCCCCGCCACCCGCTACCTCGACCTCGACGGCAGCTTCGACCTCGAAAGCGACCCCGCCACCGGCGGCTTCGTCGTCGAAGACGGCCGCCTCCGCCTCACCACCGCCCCGGGTCTGGGGGTGCGGTGGCGCGAGGGATAGGCCATGTTTCTCAGGTTCCTCCGGAGCCTCAGGAGAGTCCGACGCCGGCTCGAGCTACCGGCTGGGGCCGACGCGACGCCCCTTCCTCGACCGATGGCTGCCTCAGCCGGACCGGCCGCCGCCGCCGGCGCTGAGGTCGAGGATGTGGCGGACGGCCTGGCGGGCGGGGGCGTTGCGGCGCTGCTCGATTTCGTCGAGGGCGGCGAGGTAGGCCTCTTCGAGGGTCGGCTCGACCGGCTCGCTACGGGCTCTTGCCAGGCCGAGGGCGAGACGCGGCGGCGCAGGTCGTTGCGGTCGAGCCGCCGGCCAAGGTCGAAAACGCGCAACAGGCGCAACAGGCAGCGCTCTTGCAAAGTCGCATCGGCTGCGGCAGACTATCTGTAGAGACGTCACGCAGATCGGCTGCCTCCCGCGGGGGCGACGGGCGACCCGCTCGCCGCCGGCCAGGCACGGCGGCGCTCTGAACGAATTCTCGAACCAGCAGGAGGGAGCCATGGCAAGCACTCCGACGATCCGCCGCCAGCCGACGCCAGCCGCCGGCCGACCGCAGCGAGCCGCCGCCGGGAGCACGGACGCCGTGCGACCCGAAGTGATCACGGAAGTTCGTCCCGAGGTGATCAAGGAGGTGCGACCGGAGGTGATCACCGAAGTGCGACCGGAAGTCAAGCCGCCGGGCAAGAAGCCGATACCCGAGGTGGTGACCGAGGTGGCGCCCGAGGTACGGCCGGGGGGGAGGAGCGCGGTCGATCCCGAGGTGGTCACCGAGGTGGCGCCCGAGATCAAGCAGGAAGTGATCACCGAGGTCGCGCCCGAGGTCAAGTGCGAGATCAAGCAGGAGGTCGTCACCGAAGTGGCGCCGGAGATCAAGCAGGAGGTCAAGCACGAGGTGGTGGTCGAGGTGGCGCCCGAGATCACGCCCGAGCTGGTGGTCGAGGTGGCGCCCGAGATCAAGCCCGAAGTGTTGGTCGAGGCGGCGCCGGATCCGGAGGTGCCCGAGGTCGAGATCGAGGCCGAGGTCAAGCACGAAGTCGTCACCGAGGTCAAGCCCGAAATCAAACCGGAAGTGATCACCGAGGTCGCACCCGAGGTCAAGCAGGAGGTCGTCACCGAGGTCGCGCCCGAAGTCAAGCAGGAGGTCATCACCGAGGTCGCGCCTGAGGTCAAGTACGAGATCAAGCAGGAGGTCGTCACCGAAGTGGCGCCGGAGACGAAACCGACCCGGACGTAAGGAAGGAATCCAGACGACGGCGGGGCGGTCGCGGCGGCGGTCGCCCCGGCGGGGAGGGTTGGGCGACATGCCCGAGACGCTGTCCATGAAACGGCGCCGGCGGCGCGAAGATCCGGCGTTGCCGAGCGAGCGCGAGCGCCTGCTGGCCTTGCTCCACCGGCACGGCATCCTCTACGCCTCCGAGACCCAGCCGGTGCTGTCGCGCGACGGCACCACCGCCCGCTGGATGCTCGACTCGCTCTGCGTCTCCCTGACGCCGGAAGGCCTGAAGCTCGCCGCCCGCTGCCTGCTCGAGCGGCTGCGCGGCTTCGAGGGCCGCCAGCTCGCCACCCTCGGCACCACCGCCATCCCCCTGCTCAGCGCCTGCGTCTTGGAGTCGGGGGGGCGCTACCGCGGACTGCTGGTGCGCAAGGAGCGCAAGGCCCACGGCTCGCGCAAATGGATCGAGGGGCGGATCGACCGCGACGAACCGGTGGTCGTCGTCGACGACTCGGTGAGCTCGGGGACGACCATGGAGGCCTGCATCGCGCGGCTGGAAGAAGCCGGGTTGTGGGTCGAGGGCGGCGTCTGCCTGGTGCGCTTCGGTTGGTACGGCGGCTTCGCCCGGATGCTGGAGCGCGGCTACCGCATGGCGTCGGTCTACGACGTGTGGGACGACTTCATCTACCGCATGGAGGACGAGCCCGAGAAGCTCGTCCCCAATCCGACCAAGATCTTCCCCGAGCTGCGCTGGCGCGAGGACAAGGCCCCGGCCGGGCTCCACCCGGCGCACCTGGCGCGTCTGGCGATGGCCGCCTACCTCGACGACCGCAGCCTGCCGCAACCGCCGGCGCGGCTCGACCGGACCTACGACGGCGACGGCGGCACCTACGTCAGCCTGCGCGCGACCGGCAACGTCTACCTGCGCCATGCGCGCGAGGGCTTCTGGCACTTCCCGGGGGAGGAGCGCGGCCCCTTGCCCCGCGACGTGATGCTGGCGGCGGCCAAGACCGCCGCCCTGCTGCCGCCGGGGGAGGCGGGGCGCTCGGCCCTCGACTCCGGCGCCATCGCGGTGACCTTCTTCTCCGCCCTCGAGCCCTGCACCGTCGGCGAGCTCGACAACGACCGCTACGGCATCGTGGTGGCGAGCCGCGTGCGCACCGGCCGCATGGGGGGCGCCCTGCCGCGCATGCCCGGCATCGCCGGCGCCTGGGCGCAGTTTCAGCACGCGCGGATGAAGAACGCCGCCCTGGTCTCCTTCGAGCCCTTCGACCTCTTCCGCCACCGGGTGGTGAAGGCGGTCGAGCCGGGCATGAGCTGGCAGCCGAGCGGGGTGCCGGCGCCCGCCGATCCCTGGTACGAGGACCCGGCGCGGGCCGGAGCGCTGGCGCGCCGCGCCCGGGAGCTGGCGCTCGAGGTCCTCGGCCTCGAGCCGGCGGCGGAGCCCCTGGCCGACGACGTCCTCGGCGCCGACGTCGACTCGCTCTTCGTCACCGTCTACCTCGACGGCCGCCTGCGCGGCTGCATGGGCTCGGCCGTCGACCGCGTCGACGACGACCTGCGGCGACTGGTCCGCCTGGCCCTCGAGGATCGGCGCTTCGCCGGCTCCGGCGACGGCGGCGTCGAGCGCCTGGCGGTCACCGTCTCCGTGCTGTGGGATCCCCTCGAGCTCGGCGCCTTCTCCCCCGCCGAGGTGATGGAGCGGGTACGCCTCGGCCAGCAGGCCCTGCTGGTCCATCAGGGCCAGCGCCAGGGGCTGCTCTTGCCCTTCGTCGCCGCCCGCCACGGCCTCGGCCCTCAGGCCTACGCCCTGGAGGTGATCGACAAGGCGGGGATCACCCGCCCGCCCTATCGCTGGCGGCGGTACGAATGCGTCACCTGGCTCGCCGAATGGCACGCCGGCGGGCACGCCGGCGATCGCGCCGACCGCGGCGACAAGCCCCGGCGACTGGCCGGCGCCCTGCCCCTGCCGCCGCCCCCGCCGGCCGACCCCGAGGCGCTGCGCCGCAAGCTCGCCGGCCTCTTCCGCCGCTACCTGCTGCGCCACCAGCGCGACGACGGCACCCTCTACTTCCGCTACCTGCCGCATCAGGACGTGCTCTACGAAGGGGGCGACCTGCCGCGCACCGCCCACGGCGCCTGGGTCCTCCGTCGCGCCGGCACGGTGCTCGAGGACGGCGAGCTGGCGGCGGCCGGCCGGCGGCTGGTCGACTACCTCCGCCCCCTGGTCGACGCCGGCGAGGAGGGCGGCGCGTGGCTGCGGCGGGAGGGGGAGGCGGAATCCGTCGCCGAGGTCAGCTTCCTCCTCCTCGCCCTCTGCGCGGGGCCGCGGAGCGACGGCGATCGGCGCCTCGCCGAGGGCCTGGCGCGGGCGCTGTGGCGGCGCGTCGATCGCCACGGCCGGGTGCGCACCCACCGCGACGAGCGCGCCGGCGGCGAGGCGCACCAGGACTTCGCTCCCGGCCAGCTGCTCCTCGCCCTCGCCGCCGCCTGCGAGGCGGGGCTGTCGGCGGTCGACGAGGAGACGCTGCGGCGTGCCTTTCGCCGCTACCGCCACCGCTTCGAGGTGCGCCCCAAGAGCGGCATGGCGTCATGGCACATGCAGGCCTTCAGCCGCTGGTGGCGGCTGAGCGGCGACGGCGCCCACGCCGCCTTCGTCTACGCCATCGCCGACTGGCTCCTCGACTTCCAGGAGGCGAAGAGCGGCGGCTTCCTCGGCGATCTCCAGCCCGGGGGACCGGGGTATACCAGCGCCCTCTTCCTCGAGGGGTTGGGGGCCGCGGTCCGCCTCGCCGAGGCGGCGGCGGAGGGGGAGCGGGCACGGCGCTATCGCCGGGCCTACGACCGCGGCCTGGCGTTCGTCGACGGCCTGGTGATGCAGGAGTCGATGGCCGGTCTCCTGCCCAACCCGCCCTGGGCGATCGGCGGCCTGCGCCAGAGCCACCTGAACGACGAGGTGCGGATCGACTTCGTGCAGCACGGCCTGTCGGCGGTGCTCGAGCTCATGCCGCGGCCGGAGGCCGGAGCATGAGCCGCCCGCCCAAGCCGGTCGCCCTGGTCAGCATGCCGACCCTGACCGCCAGCCTGCCGTCGTTTCAGCTCGGCCTCTTGAAGCCCACCCTCGAGCGGGCGGGGATCGCGGTGCAGACCTTCTCCCTCTACCTCTACTTCGGCCGCCACGTCGGCTGGCGGTTGAACGACGCCCTCTCCGCCGTCCGCCCCTGCCTCGCCGGGGAGTGGATCTGGGCGCGGGCGGCCTTCGGCGACTTCGCCGGCGACGACGCCTACCTCGACCACTACCGCCACAGCCTGGAGGACCTCTGCCGCGCCGCCGGCTGCACCGTCGCCGACCTCCTCGCGGTGCGCGACGAGCGCACCGTCTCCTTCCTCGACTTCTGCCTCGAGCGCATCGATTGGCGGCGCTTCGAGCTCATCGGCTTCACCGTCGTCTTCCAGCAGATGGCGGCCAGCCTCGCCCTGGCGCGGCGGCTCAAGGAGCGCCATCCCGAGATCCCCATCGTCTTCGGCGGCGCCACCTTCGAGGACGACATCGGCGAGGCGATCCTGCGCGGCTGCCCGTGGGTCGATCACGTCCACTGCGGCGACGCCGACGCCACCTTCCCCCAGCTGATCGAGCGCCTGCGCAGCGGCGCCGAGCTCGACGGCCTGCCCGGGGTGATGTGGCGCGACGGCGACGGCGGGATCCGCTTCGCCGGCCGGGCCCCCAACCACCTCGACATGAGCACCACCCCGATCCCCGACTTCGACGAGTACTTCTACGCCCGGCGCGAGAGCGGCTACGCCGCCTGGCCCGAGGCCGAGGAGCCGCTGCTGCCGATCGAGACCGCCCGCGGCTGCTGGTGGGGGGAGAAGGCGCACTGCACCTTCTGCGGCTTGAACCGCGCCGGCATGACCTTCCGCGCCAAGCCGGTGGAGCAGGTGCTGGAGATGCTCGAGGCCCTCTCCCGGCGCTACGGCGTCTATCACTTCGATGCCATCGACAACATCATGGCGACGGACTACGTCGATCAGCTCTTCGGCCGCCTGGCCCAGAGCCACACCGACCTCAAGGTGCACTACGAGATCCGGCCCTACCTGACGCGCCGGCAGCTGCGCGACCTGCGCCGCGGCGGCCTGTTCTCGGTGCAGCCGGGGATCGAGAGCCTGTCGACCCACGTCCTCAAGCTGATGCGCAAGCACTCCACCGGGGTGCGCAACCTGTCGTTCATGAAGTGGTGCACCTACTACGGCATCAACAACCTCTACAACATCCTGATGGGATTTCCCGGCGAGACCGAAGAGGACTACCGCCTGCAGTGCGAGGTGATCGCCAAGGTCCCCCACCTGCAGCCGCCGTGGGGCATCGCCCGGGTGCGCGCCGACCGCGGCTCGCCGATGTTCACCGAGCCGGAGACCCAGGCCATCTCCCGCCTCTATCCGAGCTACGCCTACCGCTTCATCTACCCGCCGGAGCGCTTCGACCTGGAGCGGGTGTCCTACTACTTCGATCACGACCAGGAGCGGGTGCTGGGGGAGGAGGGCTACCGCGAGATCCACCGGCGGGTGAAGGAATGGCAGGCGCGCTGGCGCGAGCGGCCGCGCCCCAGCCTCACCTACCGCAAGGCCTGGCGCAGCATCCGCGTCGACGACCGGCGCAACGGCGCGGCGCGGACCTTTACCCTCGGGGAACGGGCGGCGCGGCTCTACGAGCAGCTGAGCGAGCCGCGCAGCGCCCGCGCCCTCGCCGCCGCCTGGGACGATGCCGGGTGGCTCGAAGAGACCCTCGAACGGCTGATCGCCGAAGACCTGGTCGTCCACCTCGACGGCCGCTACCTCGCCCTGGCCCTGCCCGCCAATGCCCACCTCTGAGCCCCCCTGCCGCAGCGGCACCGAGGTGGTGCTGGTGTCGATGCCCTTCGCCGACCTGGAGCGGCCGTCGATCGCCCTCGGCCTGCTCAAGGCGGGGCTGGCGCGACGGGGCATCGGCGCCGAGGTGATCTACGCCAACCTCAGCTTCGCTGCCCGCGTCGGTCTCGAGACCTACCGCGCGGTGATCGCCACCCCCACCGACCACCTGCTCGGCGAGTGGTGCTTCTCCGGCGCCGCCTTTCCCGACTTCGCTCCCGACCACGAGGCCTTTCTCGACCTCACCCTGGCCGGCGGCGAGGCGACCGAGGCGCTCGTGCGGCGGGCGCGAGGGGCGGCCGCCGCCTTCCTCGACCGGCTGGCCGTCGACGTCCTCGCCCGCCGGCCGCGCCTCGTCGGCTGCAGCTCCCTCTTCCAGCAACACTGCGCCTCCCTGGCGCTCCTGCGCCGCATCCGCGAGCTCGATCCCGCCGTCGTCACCGTCCTCGGCGGCGCCAACTGCGAGGGCGAGATGGGGCGCGCCACCCTCGACGCCTGCCCCTTCGTCGACCTGGTGGTTTCGGGGGAGGCGGACGAGCTCTTCCCGCCGCTCTGCCGGCGGCTGCTCGATCGCGGTCGCGACGTCGATCCGGCCGCCCTGCCCTACGGCGTGCTGAGCCGGGGAGGCGGGGCCGCGGCGGCGGGGCATCGACCGGCGCCGCGGGCGACGGTGGGCGACCTCGACGCCCTGCCGCTGCCGGATTACGACGATTACTTCGCCCAGCTGGCGCGCTCGCCGCTGCGCCGCCACGTCAAGCCCGGGCTGCCGGTCGAGAGCTCGCGCGGCTGCTGGTGGGGGGAGAAGTCGCACTGCACTTTCTGCGGCCTGAACGGTTCCGGCATGGGCTACCGCACCAAGTCCGCCCGCCGGGTGCTCGACGAGCTGGCGGCCCTCGCCGCGCGCTACGACCGCCACGATTTCGACTTCGTCGACAACATCCTCGACCTCGGCCACGTCGAGTCGGTGCTCGGCGAGCTGGCCCGCGACGACCGGGGCTACAACCTCTTCTACGAGACCAAGGCCAACCTCAAACGCCGCCAGATCGAGATCCTGGCGCGCGCCGGCGCCCGCTGGTTGCAGCCGGGCATCGAGAGCCTCGACGACCGCGTCCTGGCGCTGATCGGCAAGGGCAACAGCGCGGCGATCAACGTGCAGCTGATGAAGTGGGCGCGGACCTACGGCGTGCGGCTGTCGTGGAACGTCCTCTGCGACCTGCCCGGCGAGTCCCAGAGCTGGTACCGGGAGCTCGCCGGCTGGCTGCCGCTGCTCTTCCACCTCGAGCCGCCGGTGGTGGTGGTGCGGGTGCGCTACGACCGCTTCAGCCCCTACCACATGCGCCCCGAGGACTTCGGCCTCAACCTCGTGCCCTGCCGCACCTACCCTTTCGTCTATCCCCTGCCGCCGGACCAGCTCGAACGGCTGGCCTACTACTTCGAGGACGCCGGCCGCCTGGCGCCGGACCTCCACCGCGGCCGCACCCTCGAGCCCGGCCACCAGCGCCTGGAACGGGTGGTGGCCGCCTGGCAGGAAGCCTGGCGCCGGGATCCTCCGCTGCTGCGGGCGGTCGACGACGGCGAGCGCACCGTGATCCACGACAGCCGCCCCTGCGCCCGCGCCGGACGCTTCACCCTCGAGGGCCGGGCGCGGGCGGTCTACCGGCTCTGCGACCGCGCCCGCGCCCCCGCCGCCCTGGTCCGCGCCCTCGCCGCCGAAGAAGGCGCCGAGCTCGCCTGGCGCGACGTCGCGCCGACCGTCGCCGCGCTCTGCCGGACGCGGCTGATGATGCTGCGCGAGGGCAGGTACCTGAGCCTGGCGGTCGACGGCGATCCGCAGCCCCTGCCGCGCGACGCCGACTTCCCCGGCGGCTTCACCAGCCTGCGGCCGCTGGCGCCGGCGGCCACCGCCGGCAGCGACCGCCTGGCGGCCACCGCCGGCTGACGCGCGAC
>RFGL01000212.1 GCA_003697015.1 Acidobacteriota bacterium
AGACCGGGGCGCTGATCGACCGGCTGGCCGCCGCCCCCGAGGCGCGGCGCCAGGCGGCGGCACTGGCCGACTGGCTCGCCGGCCTGCGCACCGCGGTGGAAGGGCCGGCGCCGACCGACGCGGCGGCGACCGGGCTCGACGACCGCATCCCGGCCCTCGTCGACGAGGTCCTGGCCCAGAACGAGCGCCTGCGCGCCGCCGCCGGCGAGCACCTGCGCCGGCGCGCCCGCCGCCGCGACGCCCTGGTGGCGATCGCCGCCGTCGTCTGGACCGCCCTCGTCGCCCTCGCCGCCACCGCCGCCTGGCGTCTCGAGCGGCGCCGCCGGCGAGCGCAGGACGCCTCCTGGATGCCCTACGGCGAGCTTCTCCAGTCGCAGAAGATGGAGGCGGTCGGCCGCCTCGCCGGCGGCCTCGCCCACGATCTCAACAACTACCTGGCGGCGGTGCGAGCCCACTGCGAGGTGGCCCGCCTCAAGCACGATTCGGCGGAGAAGGTGGCCTACAAGATGGACCGCGCCATCCGCGTCATCCACAAGGCGTCGACCTTGATCGAGCGCCTGCAGACCTTCAGCCGCCACCAGCCGCTGCAGCTCGAGGTGGTCGACCTGCGGCCGCTGATCGACGGCATGGCGACGATGCTCGGCCCGTCCCTCGGCGAGGACGTCCGGCTCGAGGTCGAGAGCGAGGCGCAGCTGTGGAACGTCGAGGCCGATCCGGCGCAGATCGAGCAGGCGATCGTCAACCTGGTGGTCAACGCCCGCGACGCCCTGCCGGCCGGCGGCACCATCCGCCTCTGCGCCTACAACCTGCCGCGCGGCGACGGCGAGCCGGATCGGGTGGTGCTGGAAGTGCAGGACGACGGCGCGGGCATCCCCCCGGAGCTGCGCGACCGCATCTTCGAGCCCTTCGTCACCACCAAGGAGGACGGTCACAGCGGCCTCGGCCTGTCGATCGTCTACGCCATCGTCAGCCGGCACGGCGGCCGCATCGAGGTCGACGGCAACCCCGGCGGCGGCACCGTCGTCCGCATCCTGCTGCGGCGCTCCGACCGGCCGGTCACAGTCACCTCGCCGAGCTGGTCGCGCGAGCCGCGTTCGCTGGCGGGGGACGAGAAGATCCTGCTGGTCGACGACAACGACGACTTCCGCGAATCGACCCGGGCGCTGCTCGAGGAGCTGGGCTACCGGGTGACGGCGGCGGCCGACGGCGACGCCGGCCTCGCCGCCTGCGAGGCCGCCGCCTACGACTTCGACCTGGTGCTCGCCGACGTCGTGATGCCCGGCCTCGGCGGCCGCGAGCTGGTGGAGCGCATCCGCCGGCACAGCGACGTCAAGGCGATCTTCATGTCCGGCCACTCGGAGCGCGTGCTCAGCCGCTACGGCATCGCCCGCGACGAGGTGCAGGTGCTCAAGGGCCGGACCGCCGGCGAGGACCTGGTGCGCACCCTCCGCCGGCTGCTCGATGGGGCGGCCCCTCCCCCGCCCGACCGCCGGCCGCGGTCGGGCGGGGGCTAGACCTCCGCCGGCGGGCTCACTTACAGGTAGCGAAGGTGGTTACGTCCTTCACCGGCCGGGCGCTCTGACCCATGCTGTTGCGGTAGGTCTTGCTCACCCCGGCCACCGTGTCGGTGACCGTCACCTCCAGGGCGAGATCGGTGGTGGCGGAGAAGAAGACCCAGAAGCTGTCGAACTTGCGGCAACCGTCGAGGATCTTGATCAGCAACTCGACGTTGCCCGGATCGAAGAACCAGAAGAGGCCGGCGCGGTCGCTCAAGGCCAGCGGATGGCCGGTGCCGGTGGCCCCCTGGGCGGTGGCCCAGGCGACCTCGACCCGGAAACGGCCGCCGTGCAGGCAGAGGGTTGCGTCGTTGGGCACGCATTCGGTGGAGTCGTCGTCGACGATGGTCAACAGGGACGCCTTGCGCTGGCGATCGAGGGTGGCGCCGGTGGCGTCCGACAGCTCGACGGTCAGATTCTCGTTGCCTTCCGTCAGGTCGTCGTCGAGGATCGGCACCAGGATGGTCTTGCTCGCGCCGTCCTGGTCGTCCCAGCTCAGGGTGCCGCTGACGGCGGTGTAGTCAACCCCCTCCTCGGCGCTCGCCGGATGGGTGGCATAGCTCACCGTCGCCGGCCCGGACTCCCCCTTGGAGCGCTCGACGGTCACCACCGCCAAGGCACCCGACTCGAGCACCTGGAAGGCGCGCTCGGCCAGCTTGATGACGCCGGAGCGCTCTCCGTCGTCGCCGCCGCCGTCGCTGGCCTCGATGCGCAGCACGGCGCTGCCGCGCAGCGGATCCACCTCCGCCCCACCGGTGACATCGGCCAGCTCGAGGACGACGGTCTCGACCCCTTCGGCCTCGTCGTCGTCGAGGATCGGCACGGCGAAGATCTTGGCGCTGCCGTCGCCGTCGGCCCAGGTCAGGATGCCGTCGACGGCGGTGTAGTCGGAGCCGGCGACCGCCTCGCCGTCGAAGGTGTGGAAGGCCACCGAGACCTCGCCGTCCTCGCCCTTCGACCGCTCGACGGTGATGACGGCGACGCCGGCGTCCTCGGCCACGGTAAACCGCCGCTGGTCGAACTTGATCAGGCCGGCCTTGGGCTCGTCGCCGGCGCTGTCGCTGTCGGCGCCGTCGCTGTCGCCACTGTCGCTGTCGCCACTGTCGCTGTCGGCGCTGTCGCTGTCGGCGCTGTCGCTGTCGCCGCTGTC
Organism: Acidobacteriota bacterium; assembly: GCA_003697015.1. GTDB lineage: Bacteria > Acidobacteriota > Thermoanaerobaculia > Multivoradales > J023 > J023. The sequence goes on from RFGL01000212.1 coordinate 2,707, forward strand.
GCTGTCGCCGTCGGCGCCGTCGCTGTCGGCGCTGTCGCTGTCGGCGCCGTTGCTGTTCTCGCCGTCGCTCGAGGGGATGATGGCGCGGCCGAAGCCGCGGGCACCGTCGAGCCGGGCGCCGCCGGTGG
>RFGL01000213.1 GCA_003697015.1 Acidobacteriota bacterium
AACACTCTCGCTCTTGGCTGTATTACTGTCAACACTTTCCGCTTGAGCACAGTCCAGACACCCAACCCACCCAATAGTGGCAGTTAGTACGACGAACATCACCACTTTTCGGTTACAAATCAACATACTCAGCCTATAGAAGAAAGTGGGTGCAGTAATGGTAGTATTGGCCTTCACATGCAGACATCTCAATTCCGAGCGAGTAGACATCCCCACCCATGTTTGGCCTGAGGCTTGGATCCTGATAGAAGAGCCATCCCAAAGCACGCACGCCTAACCAGTAGACGTTCGCGCACCACGCGCTCCCAGTCAGGCTTAGTATTTCCTCGCGGAATTCTGCGTCACAATCCGCTCGGGTTCGGCCTTGGCAGGCGGCACCGCACTGGTAGCAGTCGTCGTGTCTATCACAGGCTGTTATTATGCTTGTGCCGGCACAGCCCTGCGGGATCAGCCAGCTCGGCGAGCAGCCATTGGGAGTAGACACACAAACAGAACAACTCTTGGAAGCCGGCTGCGCATAACTGAGAGAATTTGCTTCTGCTACGAACTCTTCCCAGAGAAGCAGGGCAGATAGTGCGATTGATTGCGGGGTGTGTTTCTCAAGGATCTCAGAGAAATCATAGATTGTCGTTCGTGAAAAAACGAGTAGTCGAATTGCCGATCGAATACGAAAGGAACAGGGATGCGCTTGTCAAGCACAGTCCAGCTACCCAGCTGCTCACCAGCCTGCAAGTGGTATTTAGCGACTACTCTCGATCTCCGCGTGTTTGCGCGAGGATTTCCGCGCGCGTCCTTGCTGGAAACGTACGCGACGAAGTCTCCATTGTTCAAGCGCATTGATGCAACGGAAAGGCCGTCGTAGAACTCTTGCGAATAGATCTCGAGAATCTCGTCGGAGCCTCCCGGTTGAGCGAAAGCACTTGTTACACAAAAGGCGATTCCTGTAAGTATCAACACCAATCTACGCATCATCCAACCTTTCCTTAGAGATTAGCCACCTTAGGCGGGGCCAAAGTCCCTCAGAATTGTAAGAGCCGCAATGGCTCTCTAAGCTGAGACCCTACAAGTTTCGATGAGGTTTATCAACACTCAATTTCAAAGTAAGCTTTCTTGAATATGAAATTATCTCTAGCGTGCAGCGTCACCCCGCCGCGTGGAAGGAGCCAGTTGCCTGGGGTGCGAGCCAGCAGGACTACCAGAAGACTTGTGCACTTAGTCGATCGTCCCCTCCTCCACCTGCTGCCCGTCCACCAGCTCGTCGGGTTCGTCCTCGGGCAGTGCGGGCCACTCGGCGAGCGTCGGTTCACCGGCCACCGACGATCTCGCTGAGGTCTTCCGGCTGACCGTTCGATGGTACCACGGCTACCGTTGGCGAGGCTTCGCGACGCCACGAGCCTGGTGACCGAGCTCCATTCCGGGGGTGACGCGGAATGGATTCCCGGGCGCCGGGAGGGTAGGATCCCGCACCGTCGGCGGAGCCCGCCCCTTCGTAGCGAGGACTTGCGGCGGCCTCGCTCGTCGATCGGTGGTAGCATCCGTGGCCCCATGGCTCGCGGGCACCCCTTTCTCCACCTCGACGGCCTCGCCAAACGCTTCGGCGAGGTGGAGGTGCTGGCGGAGCTGAGCCTGGAGCTGGCGGAGGGGGAGATCCTGGCGCTGCTCGGGCTGTCGGGCAGCGGCAAGACGACGGCGCTCAGGCTGGTGGCGGGTTTCGAGACGCCGGATCGAGGTCGGATCGTGGTCGGTGGCGAGGACGTCACCGGCCAGGCGCCGGCGGCGCGCGGCTTCGGCATGGTCTTCCAGCATTACGCCCTCTTCCCCCACATGACGGTGGAGGAGAACGTCGCCTTCGGTCTCGAAGCGCGCGGCTGGCCGCGGCCGCGCATCGCCGAGCGGGTGGCGGCGATGCTCGAGCTGATCGACCTGGCGGGCTTCGGCGAGCGGCGGGTGAGCGCCATCTCCGGCGGCCAGCAGCAGCGCGTCGCCCTGGCGCGGGCGCTGGCGCCGCAGCCGCGGGTGCTGCTCCTCGACGAACCCTTGTCGAATCTCGACCCGGCGCTGCGCGAGCGCACCCGCCGCGAGCTGCGGGCGCTGGTCAAACAGGTCGGCATCACCACCCTGCTGGTGACCCACGAGCAGGAAGAAGCCTTCGACGTCGGCGATCGGGTGGCGGTCCTCCACCGCGGGCGGTTGGAGCAGGCAGGCAGCGCGCGGCAGCTGTACCGCTGGCCGGCGAGCCGCTTCGTCGCCACCTTCGTCGGCCGCGCCAGCGTCCTGCCCGGCACCTACCACGAGGACAGCGACGACGGCGGCTGGGTACGGATCGACGGCGAGCCGGAGAACGGCAACGCGGTCAGCTGGCGCGGCCACGCGACCGCCGGCTTCGCCCCGGGTGCCGCGGTCGAGCTGGTGGTCCGGCCCGAGGCCCTGCACCTGGCGGCGCCGTCGACCCCCGGCACCCTGGCCGGGGAGATCGCGGCCCTGCGCTTCACCGGCCCCTTGACCTATGCCGTCGTGCAGCTGGTCAACGGCCGCGAGGTCGAGGTGCTCGTCGACGACGAGCGCGCCGCCCCCGGCCAGGAGGCCTTCGTCGCACCGCGGGACCAAGGCCCGCCGCCGCAGATCTTTCCCCGGACCGACGGCGCAACGTCCTGACCTCCTGCCGCGGCGGTCGCCCCGATCCGGCGATGCGGTGATCCCGCTATTCGGCGGCCGGCAGGTAGGTCTGCTCGAGGTAGTCGAGGACCATGCGCTCGGCGTTGAAGGGCCAGGCGACGGTGGCGATGGCTTCCGCCATCATCGCCAGCCACCGGCGGGGCAGGCCGTCGCCGTCGCGGTCGAAGTAGAGGGGCAGGACGTCGTCTGCGAGCAGGCGATAGAGGGCTTCGGCGTCGGCACGATCCTGGGCCTCCTCGCCGTCGTGCTCGCCGCCGTCGATGGCCCAGCCGTTCCTGCCGTTCCACGCCTCGGGCCACCAGCCGTCGAGGATCGAGCAGTTGAGGACGCCGTTGACCGCCGCCTTCATGCCGCTGGTACCGCTGGCCTCGTAGGGCTTGCGCGGGGTGTTGAGCCAGACGTCGCAGCCCTGCACCAGCATACGCGCCATGCGCATGTCGTAGCCCTCGAGGAAGAGGATCTTGCCGGCGAATCGCGGCTTGTGGGCCAGGTCGACGATGCGCTTGACCAGGGCCTGGCCGTCGCCGTCCGCGGGATGGGCCTTGCCGGCGAAGATCAGCTGCAGCGGCCGGCCGTCGCGATGCAGCAGGGCGTCGAGGCGCTCTTCGTCGGCCAGCACCAACCCGGCGCGCTTGTAGGTGGCGAAACGGCGGGCGAAGCCGATGGTCAGGGCGTCTTCGTCGAAGATCGCGTCGGTCGCCCGCAGGGCCTCGGGGGAGCGGCCGTGACGGGCGCGCTGCTCGCGCAGGCGGGCGCGGACGAACCGCCCCAGCCGTGCCTTCTGCGCCCGATGGGCCCGCCACAGCTCGCCCGCGGGGAGGGCGCGGAGGGCGTCCGCGGCGGCGTCCTGGCGCAGGCGCTCCAGCCAGTCGTCGCCCAGCCGGCGCTCGAGCAACCGCCGCATCTCCGGCCCCAGCCAGCTCGGCAGGTGAACGCCGTTGGTGATCGCCCGGATCGGCTCCTCGCCGGCGCCGGCGGGGTAGAGATGGCGCCACATGTCGCTGGCGACGCGGGCGTTCAGGCGGCTGACGCCGTTCTGCACCCGGCTCAGACGGATCGCCAGGGCGGTGAGGTTGAAGCGCTCGTCGCCGTCGGCGCGGCCGAGCTCGAGCACCTCGTCGACGCCGACGCCGCTCGCCGCGCACCAGTCCGCCAGGTAGGCGCGCACCAGCTCGCGGTCGAAGCGCTCGTGCCCCGCCGCCACCGGGGTGTGGGTGGTGAAGACCGCGCCGGCGGCGACGCGACGGCGGGCCTCCTGCGGACTCATGCCGGCGGCCAGAGCCTCCGCCAACCGCTCCAACTGGAGCAGGGCGCTGTGGCCTTCGTTGACGTGCCACGCCGCCGGCTCGATGCCGAGGGCGCGCAGCGCCCGGACGCCGCCGATGCCGAGCAGGATCTCCTGCGCCAGGCGCATGCGCCGCCCGCTGACGTAGAGCTGGCCGGTGATCGCCCGGTCGGCGGGGTGGTTCTCGGGCACGTCGGCGTCGAGCAGCACCAGGGGGATGCGCCCGACCTCCGCCAGCCACAGCTGGGCCTTGACCTGGCGCCCGGGAAAGGGCACCGAGATCATCCGCGGCCGGCCGGTGGCGGCGGCCAGAGGACGCAGGGGCAGGCGGGTGAAGTCGTACTCGGGGTAGACGTGCTGCTGCACGCCGCGCCGGTCGACGGTCTGCTGGAAGTAGCCGTGGCGGTAGAGCAGGCCGACGGCGACGAGCGGCAGGCCGAGATCGCTGGCGCTCTTCAGGTGATCGCCGGAGAGCACGCCGAGGCCGCCGGAGTAGATCGCCAGAGACTGGTGCAGGCCGTACTCGGCGGAGACGTAGGCGATCGGCCCCGGGAGGGGGGCGCCGCGGCGGGCGTAGAAGGTCTCGGCGCCCCCTGCCAGGTAGGCGTGAAAGGCGTGCAGCACCTCCTCGTAACGGTGCATGAAGTCGTCGCGCTCGAGCAGCTGGTAGGCATGGCGCGGTTCGAGGTTGATCAGCAGCTGTACCGGATTGCGGTAGCGCGCCCAGGTGTCCTCGTCGATCGCCGCGAAGAGGTCGCGCGCCGCCGGCGTCCAGGTCCACCACAGGTTGTAGGCCAGCTCGTAGAGCCCCTCGAGCTCGCGCGGCAGCTCGACGTCGGCGACGTGCAGGGTGCGTTTCCACATCGGGGATCAGCCGGCGAAGAGCTGCAGGTCGGTGCCGACGCGGTCGGCCATCTCGAGGGTCGCCCGCAGCTCCGGATGGCGGACGATCAGATAGCCGTCGGAGATCAGGGTCTGACGCCAGTCGCGGCGCGGAGCACCGACCGGCGCCAGGTCGACGCAGACCACGTGCGGGCCGAAGTCGGCGAGCAGCTTCCCCAGGCCGGCGATGCGGCGGATGCGCCCCTGGCCCTGGGCGCGCTTGAAGATCACCGCGGCGTTGTACTTGCGCTCGATCGGCTGGCTGAAGCGGCGGTGGACCACCGCCTCGGCCCACCCGCGGTAGACGTCGAGGTCGCAGGCGTAGTTCATGATGTCGACCGATCTCGCCCCCGGCGGCCGGCCGCCGATCTCGCCGAAAACCGCCTCGCCGTCGGGCTTCCTGAACCATTCCATGTGGCTGAAACCGGTGCGGAAGCCGAGGGCCTTGAGCACCGCCAGTCCCATCGCCCGGCCCCCGGCCAGCTCCGGCTGATCGACCCGCCGCAGGGCGACGGTCTGCGGGCTGATCCACTCCTCGCTGCGGGCGATCAGCGGTCGCGGACGATACCAGGAGACGTTGTAGTAGAACACCTCGCCGCCGGCGCAGATGGTGTCGAAGGTGTACTCCTCGCCGTCGATGAACTCCTCGACGCTGACCTCGGGGACGTGACGCAGCCGCGGCAGCACCCGCTCGAGGTGGGCGGCGTCGTCGACGCGGTAGGTGTCGGCCGAGCCGGCGCCGGCGATCGGCTTGACGATCAACGGGTAGCCGATGCGCTCCGCCGCCGCCCGCACCTGGCCGGCGGTGGTGGCGCGGGCGTGGCGCGGGGTGCGGATGCCGGCGCGGTCGAGGACCTGCTTCATCCGCTCCTTGTCGCGCAAGGGGAGGGTCTCCTCCACCGTCATCCCCGGCAGGCCCAGGGCCTCCCGCAGGCGGGCGGCGAGCAGCATCCCCGGCTCCCACAAGCACTCGATGCGATCGATGCGCTGCCGCTTGGACCAGCGCTTGAGCTCGGCGATCACCGCCTCCTCGTCCCACAGATTGCGCACCTGGAGGTAGTCGGAGAGCGCCCGCCGGGCGATTTCCGGCACCAGCGGCGGCGGCTGATCGCCGACCCCGAGGACGCGCGCCCCGACCTCCGCCAGGCCGCGGGTGAAGTAGGGCATTTCGGCCGGGAAACCCGGCGAGATCATCAGTACGTTCATCGTCCTCGTCCTCAGCCGAGCTCCACGCGTACCAGGGAGATCAGGCGGTAGAGCGCGCGTTTGACCACCTCGGTATCGCGGTGGCGCAGAATGACGTAGCCCTCGCCCTCGTAGGAGCCGCTGGCCGGCTGGCCGAGGCGCGGCAGGTTCGACTCCACCACCAGGTGGCCGATCTCCTCCTGCGCCCGGCGCAGGCCGTGGATCGCCTTCACCCGCCGCCCCTCGCCCTGGCCGCGCAGGTAGGCGGCGCCGGCCGACCACACCCGGCGCGGCACGACGAAGGTGCCGTCGATCATCAGCCGCGCCCAGGCGCGGTAGAAGTGAAACTCGTGGGCGTAGGAGATCAGGCGCGAGATCTGCGCTCCCCCCGGCCGGGCGCCGACCTCGGAGATGGCGATCGAGCCGTCCTCGCGACGGAACCACTCCAGGTGGCTGGCGCCGGTCTCCATGCCGAGGACCTCGAGGGCGCGGGCGGCGACGGCGCGGACGTCGTCGTAGCGCGGGTGGTCGATCTCCCGCGGCAGCAGCACGCACCACTGGATCCACGGATTCTGCACCACGTCGAGGGGGGTGGGCAGGTAGTGGGTGAGGGAGTGCCAGACCATCCGGCCGTCGATCGACACGGCGTCGAAGGAATGCTCGCTGCCGCGGATCATCTCCTCCGCCAGCAGCGGCTGCTCGGGCCGCGGCGGGTGCTCGGCCAGGGCGGCGCGCAGGGCGCCGGCGTCGGCGACCGAGACGGTGCCCTTGGCGCCGGCGCCGGCCGGCGGCTTGAGCACCAGCGGGTAGCCCACCTCCTCGGCGAAGGCCCAGGCGTCCTCCGGCCGCGCCAGCAGGCGGTGGCGGGCGCAGGGGACGCCGGCGGCGCGCAATATGTCCTTCATGTGGGCCTTGTCGCGGAAGCGGCGGGCGACCTCGACGCCCATGCCGGGGATGCCCAGGTGCTCGCGCACCGCCGCCAGCGGCACCTGCAGGTGCTCGAGGGTGCCGAGCAGGCGGTCGATCGTGCCCAGCTTGCGGCGCAGATTGCTCACCGCGTCGACCAGCTGCTCGACGTCGAGCGCATTCGGCACCCGCCAGTGACCGGCGAGCTTGCGCGCCAGGGAACGCGGCAGGCGATCGATCGGATCCTGGCTCACCAGGCCGAGGCGACAGCCCGGATGATCGGCCGCGGCGGCGACGAAATGCAGGGTGGTGTCGAAGAAAAACGGAGCGACGAAAACGACGTTCGACATGGCGGTCTTCCTCGTGGCGCCGGAGTCTACCTTGGATCGGCTCGCAGGCGGTATGATGCGCGGACCCGCGTCGTCCGTCCCCGGCAGTCCGGGGGCGCCACGGAAGCTTCCGGCACCCGCGAGGGAGAGGTGGAAGGCGTCATTACCGTCATTCTCGGCGGTGGCCAGGGCAAACGCCTGTGGCCGCTGACCCGTTACCGCGCCAAGCCGGCCGTGCCGGTGGCGGGCAAGTTCCGGTTGATCGACATCCCGATCTCCAACAGCCTGCACGCCGGCATCGACAGGATCTTCGTCCTCACCCAATTCAACAGCGCCGGCCTGCACCGCCACATCGCCCAGACCTACCGCTTCGACCACTTCACCACCGGCTTCGTCAACATCCTGGCGGCGGAGCAGAACCTGGACAACCGGGGCTGGTACCAGGGCACCGCCGACGCCGTGCGCCAGAATCTCGGGCACATCGACAGTCCGCACCTGCGCGACGTCCTGGTGCTGTCCGGCGACCAGCTCTACCGGCTCGACATCCGCGCCTTCATCACCAGCCACCGCCAGCGCGAGGCCGACCTGTCGATCGCGGTCAAGCCGGTCGACCGCGAGGAGGCGCGGGGCTACGGCATCATGCGCCTCGATCGCGACGGGCGCATCGTCGAATTCGTCGAGAAGCCGCAACAGGACGCCGAGCTCGACCGCCTGACCCTCGACGCCGGCACCATCGAGCACCTGGGGCTCAAGGCCGAGCCCGGCACCCTGCTGGCGAGCATGGGGATCTACGTCTTCCGCCGCCAGGTGCTGCGCAGCTTGTTGGAGGAGGACGAGGAGCGTGCCGACTTCGGCAAAGAGGTGATCCCGGCGGCCCTCGACGCCTACCGGGTCTACGCCTTCCTCTACGACGGCTACTGGCGCGACATCGGAACCATCCGCGCCTTCTGGGAAGCCAACCTGGAGCTCACCGACGAGAACCCGCCGCTCAATCTCTACGACCCCGACTACCCGATCTACACCCACCCGCGGTTCCTGCCGGGGCTCAAGATCCACCGTTGCACGGTCGAGCGCTCGGTGCTGTGCGAGGGCAGCGTCATCGCCGGCAGCGCCATCCGCCACTCGGTGATCGGCATCCGCTCGATGATCCGCGCCGAGTCGGTGATCGAGGAGAGCGTGGTGATGGGCACCAGCCCCGACCAGCGCTCCGACGACGCCAGCCAGCCGGCACCGCTCGGCATCGGCCGCGACTGCCACATCCGGCGGGCGATCATCGACAGCGGCGCTCACGTCGGCGACGGCAGCCGGCTGCTCAACGAAGCCGGGATCGTGGAGGCCGACGGCGCCAGCCACTACATCCGCGGCGGCATCATCGTGGTACCGGCGCACGCCGTCGTGCCGCCGGGCACGGTGGTGTGAGCCGATGGCGCCGCTCGCGATCTGCTTCGCCGCCGCCGAGATGGCGCCCTTCGCCAAGACCGGCGGGCTGGCGGACGTGGCGTCGGCCCTGCCGCGCTATCTCCATGACCAGGGGCACGACGTGCGCCCCTTCATGCCGCTTTACTCGCGCATCGATCTCGACGCCTACGACTTCGTGCAGGTCGATTTCCTGCGCGACGTCGCCGTCGATCTCGGCGGCCACCGGCTGAGCTTCACCGGCTATGCCGGCCGCGCCCCGGGAAGCGACCTGGCGGTGTACTTCATCCACTGCCCGGCGCTCTACCACCGCCGCTCGATCTACACCGGCGACGCCGACGAGCACCTGCGCTTCGCCTTCTTCTCCCATGCCGTCTTCGCCTGCTGCCAGCGCATGGGCTGGGGACCCCAGGTGCTGCACGTCAACGACTGGCACACCGCGCTCATGCCCCTCTACCGGCGCACGACCTACGGCTGGGATCAGCTCTTCGCCGGCAGCCGCAGCGTCCTGACCATCCACAACATCGCCTACCAGGGCATCTTCCCCGCCGCGGTGGTGCCCGAGCTCGGCCTGGCCCAGGATCACCACCTGCTCTACCAGGACGACCTGCGCGCCGGGGTGGTGAACTTCCTCAAGACCGGCATCCTCTACGCCGACGTGGTGACCACGGTCAGCGAAACCTACGCCAAGGAGATCCAGACCGAGGCCTTCGGCTGCGGCCTGGAGGGGGTGCTGCGCCAGCGCGGCGGCAGCGTCCTGGGGATCGTCAACGGCGTCGACTACGGCACCTGGGATCCGCGGAACGACCCCCACCTGCCGGTGCGCTACGGCCCCGAGGACGTGGCGGAGGGCAAGCGCCGCAACAAAGAGCTGCTGCTCGCCGAGCTCGGACTGCCGGTGGCCGAGGGCACCCCGCTCTTCGGCATCGTCTCGCGCCTGACCGCGCAGAAGGGATTCGAGCTGCTCTTCGAGCCGCTGCCCGAGATGCTCGCCGCGGGCGACGCCCAAATCGTCGTCCTCGGCACCGGCGAGGCGTCCTACGAGCGATTCTTCCACCAGCTGCAACAGCGCTTCCCCGCCAAGGCGTGCTACTACCGCGGCTACAACGAGCCTCTCGCCCACCGCATCGAGGCGGCGAGCGATTTCTTCCTCATGCCCTCCCGCTTCGAGCCTTGCGGCCTCAATCAGATGTACAGCCTCAAATACGGCAGCGTGCCGATCGTGCGCAAGACCGGCGGCCTGGCCGATACCGTCCGGCTCTTCGATCCCCGGACCGGCGACGGTACCGGCATCGTCTTCGAGCACTTCGAGCCCGACGCCGTGCGCTGGGCCCTCGGCTGCGCCGTCGAGCTCTACCGCGACCCCCAGGCGATGGATCGCCTGCGCCGCAACGGCATGGCCGAGGACTTTTCCTGGCAGCGCCAGGGCAAGCTCTACGAGCGCCTCTATCGCCTCCTCGCAGCGGGGGGTTGACCGCGGTATGCTCCGCGCGCCGCGCCGTGACGCTGCGGCGGCGGCCACGGCAGGACCGCCTCCGATGTCGTCGCCTCAATCCGATCGCCCCCTCTTCGGCCCCACCTACCGCCTGATCGGGCTCAGCGTGGTGATGGGTTTGTGCGGCGCGCTGGCGGCGATCGTCTTCGACGCCATGGTGCAGCTCGCCCAGGACCTGTTGCTCGGCCGGCTGGGAGGGTACGTACCGCCGGAGGTCGGGGTCCTCGAGCCGGAGCTCCGCCTGCCGTCCGGCGTCGAGCGCCTGTGGTTGCCTCTGGTCACCACCCTCGGCGGTCTGCTCAGCGGCTTCATCGTCTACCGCTGGGCACCGGAGGCCGAGGGCCACGGCACCGACGCCGCCCTCGCCGCCTACCACCAGCGCGCCGGCGAGGTGCGGCCGCGCATCCCGCTGATCAAGGCGATCACCTCGGCCTTGACCATCGGTTCGGGGGGAGTCGCCGGGCGCGAGGGACCGACGGCGCAGATTTCCGTCGGCTTGGGGACGATCGTCTCCCGCGGCCTCAAGCTGCGCGGTCAGGAACGGCGGACCCTGCTGCTGGCGGGCATGGCGGCCGGCCTGTCGGCGATGTTCCGGGCGCCCCTGGGGATGGCGATCTTCGCCGTCGAGATCCTCTACTCGGGCATGGTCTTCGAGTCGGAGGCCCTGATCTACACCGTCATCGCGGCGGTGACCGCCTACGCCGCCTTCGGCCTCTACGGCGGCTGGACGCCGCTGTTCGAAATCCCTTCCGGACTGAGCTTCAACCACCCGGCGTCGCTGCTGAGCTTCGCTCTCCTGGGGCTGCTCGCCGGCGTCCTCGGCGCCCTCCTGCCGCGGCTCCTCTACGGCGCCCGCGATCTCTTCCGCCGCCTTCCCGGACCGCCCCACCTGCGGCCGGCCGCCGGCGGGTTGCTGGTCGGGCTGCTGGCCGTCGGCGCGCCGCAGATCCTCGGCACCGGCTACGGCTGGGTGGAGCTGTCGATGGCCGGCAAGCTGTCCTTGGGGACGGTGCTGCTGATCCTGCTGCTCAAGGGACCGAGCATGGCCTTGACCATCGGCTCGGGAGGCTCGGGGGGCGTCTTCGCCCCCACCGTCACCCTCGGCGCGATGCTCGGTGCGGCCCTGGGGATGGCGCTTCAAGGCCACCTGCCGGGGCCGGAGCTGCCGGTCGCCGCCTACGTGGTGGTCGGCATGGCCGCGCTCTTCGCCGGCGCCGCCCGCACCCCGATCTCCACCCTGATCATGGTCGCCGAGATGACCGGCGGCTACGGGCTGATCGTGCCGGCGATGAGCGCCAACATCATCGCCTTCCTGGTCCAGCGCTCCCTCACCCACGGCGCTGCCCATCCCACCCTCTACGAGAGCCAGGTCGAATCGCGGGAGGACTCGCCCCTGCACCGCGGCGTCTTCGTCCGCCGGGCGCTGGAGATCGTCGAGCGCGGCCACGTCGACGGCTCGGAGATCCAACTGCCGCGCTTGATCAGCCTGCTGCAATACGGCGAGCCCATCCCGGTCGGCGACCGCGAGGGCGGGCGCCTGGTGGCGGTGGAGATCCAAGCCGGCTCGGCCCTCGACGGCCGCGACGTCGCCTCCACCCTCGGCCGGGTCAAGGGGCTCACCGCCATCGCCGTGCTGCGCGCCGAGGGGATGATCCTGCCCCGCGGGCCGACCGTCCTCCGCGCCGGCGACCGCCTCCTCGCCGTCGTCGCTCCCGGCGCCCACGACGCCCTGGTGCAACTGGCCCGCCGGCCGCCCTCGGCGCCGGCGCCGTAGGACGCTCGCGCGGCGTTCGGCCGGCCCGAGTCGGGCATCGACGGCCTCACCGCAGCGGGCTGGTGAATCCGGTGCGGGCTACAATCGGTGCGTGCCGGAAAACCCGCCTGGCGACGCCACCCCGACCGATCGCGCGCTCGACCGTCTGGCGGCGCGGCTGGGGGTCCTGCCGCGCTACCGCAGCACCGGCGGCGAGTGGGTGACGTGCGGCGACGAGGCGCGGCGGGAGGTGATCGCGGCCCTGGGCTACGACGCCTCCTCCGAGGCCCACGCCCGCGACGCCCTGGCCGCCGTCGAACGGGCGGCGGCAGCGGCGGTGATCGAGCCGGTGCGGGTGACGACGCGGGCGGAGATCGCCGGGGCGCGGCTCGAGGTGCGGCTCGGCGAGTCGGTGCGCGACCGCGTCCACGAGGTGCACTGGACCCTCGAGCTCGAAAGCGAGGACGGCACCCGCCGGGCCGAGTACGGCGCCGCCACCCTCGGCGCCGGCAGCAGCCGTTTCGCCCTCCCCTACCCGTGGACGCCGCCCCCCGGCTACCACCAGCTGACCCTGACCGCCGAGACCGGCAACCGCAGCTGGCGCGGCGAGCAGCGCTGGGTGGTGGTGCCCGCGAGCTCGACCCCGGCGGCGGAGAAGCTCGGCGGCCGGCCGGCGTTCGGCCTGTGCGTCAACCTCTACGCCGTGGCCAGCGAGCGCGGGTGGGGGATCGGCGACTTCACCGACCTGGCCGAGCTGTGCCGCTTCGCCGCCGCCGCCGGTGCCGACTTCGTCGCCTTGAATCCGCTCCACGTGCTGCTGCCGGGCGACGCCAGCCCCTACGCCCCTTCCAGCCGGCTCTTCCTGAATCCCCTCTACCTCGACGTCGAAGCGGTCCCCGAGCTGCGCCACGACGACGCCACCCGCGCCTGGCTGGCGAGCGCCGGCGGGCAGCTGGCCCGCCTGCGCGCCGCCCGTCTCCTCGACTACGGCGCCGTCGAACGCCTCAAGCTCGCCGCCCTGCGCCGCCTGCACCGGGTCTTCCGGCGGCGCCGGCAGCGCGGGGAAGACGAATCCCGCGGCCGCGACTACGATGCCTTCCGCCGGCTCGAGGGCCCCGTGCTCGATGCCTTCGCCGCCTTCCAGGCGATGCGCGCTCTCTTCGCCGAGGCCGAAGGGTGCGACGACTGGCGCAGCTGGCCGCAGCCCTACCGGCGGCCGCACGGCCGGGCGGTGCGCGAGCTCGCCGCGCAGCACCGAGAGCTGGTCGACTTCCACCGCTGGCTGCAATTCGAGAGCGATCGCCAGCTCGGCCTGGCGGCGGCGGCGGCGCGGCGGGCCGGCATGGCGGTGGGCCTGGTGCGCGACCTCGCCCTCGGCGCCGCCGCTGGCGGCTTCGACGCCTGGTACTTCGCCGATCTCCATGCCCCCGGGGTCGAGCTCGGCTGCCCGCCCGACGCCTTCAACCCCGGCGGTCAGAGCTGGGGCCTGCCGCCGCTCAATCCCCACGCCATGCGCGCCGACGGCCATCGCCTCTGGCAACGTCTCCTGCGCCACAACCTGCGCCATGCCGGCGGCTTGCGCCTCGACCACGTCCTCGGCCTGGTACGCCAGCTGTGGATTCCCGCCGGCGCCGGCGGCGCCGGCGGCGCCTACGTCGCCCAGCCCGCCGCCGAGCTCTTCGGCATCCTCGCGCTGGAGAGCCGGCGCGCCGGGGCGCTGGTGGTGGGGGAGGACCTCGGCACCGTGCCCGCCGGCATGGACCCGCTGCTGGCGCGCTGGCAGGTGCTGTCGACGCGGGTGCTCTACTTCACCCGCCGCCAGGACGGCACCTTCCCCGCCGCCAGCGAGCTGCCGCGCCGCGCCCTGCTCCTCGCCACCACCCACGATCTGCCGAGCCTCGCCGCCTGGTGGAGCGGCGACGACCTGGCGCTGCGCCGCGCCCTCGGCCTGCTGGCGGACGGCGCGGCGCTCCGGCGCGCGCGTGCCGCCCGCGACGACGAGCGCCGGGCCCTCCTCGCCCGACTGGCAGCGGAGGGGTTGCTGGCGGCGGCGGACGAGCCGCCGAGCTTCGACGACGTCGCCGGCGCCGTCCACGCCTTCCTCGCGCGCTCGCCGGCGCCGCTCGTCGGCGTCTGGCTCGAGGACCTTCTCGGGGAGAGCGAGCCGGTCAACGTGCCGGGCGCCGGCGCGGCGCAGTACCCGGTATGGCGCCGCCGCCTGCGCCGCTCCCTCGAGTCCCTGACCGCCGATCCCGCGATCGCGGCGCGGCTGGCGACCGCCCGCCGGCAGCAGGGCGACGGCGGGTTCAGTCGGCCGGCATCTCGATGACGAAGACGGTGCCGCGGGGGCGGTTGTTCTCCACCCGGATGCTGGCGTGGTGGTCGGTGACGATGCGGTGGACGATGGCCAGACCGAGGCCGGTTCCGCGGCCCTTGGTCGAGAAGTAGGGCAGGAAGAGCTTGTCCTTCGACTCGTCGCTGATGCCGCAGCCGGTGTCGGCCACCGCCAGCTCGACGATGCCGTTCTTGCGCGCCGTGCGCACGGTCACGTTGCCCGGCGGCTCGACCGCCTGCACGGCGTTGTCGAGCAGGTTGATCAAGACGCTCTTGAGCTGGCCGGGGTCGAAGAGAGCGGAGCGGGCGTCGGGAGCGACCCGGCTCGTAAGCTCGACCCCCGGCTTGAGTCCGTCGTAGAGGCTCAGGGTCTCGCCGACCAGGCTCTCCAGGTCGACGGCGCGTGGCTGGGGCCGCGGCATGCGGGCGAAGCTGGAGAACTCGTCGACCATGTTCTTCAGCGTGGCGACCTCGCGGACGATGGTCTCCACCCCTTCTTCCAGCGCCTTGCCGAGGTCGGGATCGCCCTGGCGGTGCTTGCGCAGCAGGCGCTCGGCGGTGAGCTTGATCGGCGTCAGGGGGTTCTTGATCTCGTGCGCGATGCGCCGCGCTACCTCATTCCAGGTCGCCATCTGCTGGGCGTGGATCAGCTCGGTCAGGTCCTCCAGCACCACCACCCTGCCCCCCGCTTCGCCGATCGCCTCGGGCAGGGTGGTGACCTTCACCTCCAGCGTCTTCCACACCCCGCCGGCGGTGAGCCGGATCTGGCACGAGAGCTCGCCGGCGGCCGGCCAGTCCTGGGCCAGGAGGGAGAGCAGCTTGCCGCGCTCGGGATCGGCCCAGGCCTCGTCGATGGGGCGGCCGATCAGCTCCTCGTCGCGCTGGTGGAGGATCGACAGGGCCGCCCCGTTGCAGGTCAGGACCCGGCCCTGGCCGTCGATCGACAGCACGCCGGCGGCGACGTTCTGCAAGACGGCGTCGAGCAGCAAGCGCTCGGCGGTGATCTGCTGGTTGGCCTCCATCAGCTCGCGGTTCGAGCGCTCGACCAGCTCGCGGTGGCGCTTGAGCTCGGCGGTCATGCGGTTGAAGCCCTCGACCAGCACCCCCAGCTCGTCGTCCACCGCCACCTCGACCCGGTGGTCGAGGTCGCCGGCGCGGATCCGCCGGGTGCCCTCGGCCAGGGCCTGGATCGGTACCGTCACCCGCCGCGCCAACCGCATGCTGATCGAGGTGAAGGCGAGGATCACCAGCAGGGTCACCATCAGCAGGATCAGCAGGTAGGTGGCGCGCAGGTCGTCCTGTTGCACCTCGAGCTTGAGGTACTTCTGGTAGGCGGTGAGCAGGCTCTCGCTCTTCTCCGCCAGGTCCTGGCGCAGGACGGTGCCGATCACCACCACCGTGTGCCGCGGCTCCTCGACGTCGCCGGCGGCGGCGCGCGGCGCGGCGCGGGCGGCGAGGATCAGACGGCCCTCGATCCCCAGCTCGTCGTCGATCCGCACCGCCTCGCCGCGCTCGATCGCCTCGCGCACGAAACGGGTCAGGCGCCGGCCGTAGGTGGGGGAGATGCCCATCACCCGCGGATCGGCGATGGCGGTGATGAAAGCTTCGCCGTCGAATACCGCCAGGTAGTCGACCTCGAGCTCCTCGCGCAGGCTCTGCAGGCGTCGTTTGAGGGCCGGGTGCTCGGCGACGGCGCCGAGGTCGAGGTCGGCGATGGCTTCCAGCACCCGCCGGCCGTCGCGCAGGTTGGTGTGCTCGATCTGCTCGGTGAGGGCGTTGGCGGTCTGCTGGCCGTAGTCGACCACCTCCTCGATCGGCAGATCGAACCAGGCTTCGAGGGAGTCGAGCAGCAGCCGGGTGGCGAAGGGGAAGAGGATCAGCACCGGGATCAGGGAGAGGAAGATCGCCGACAGCACCAGCTTGGTCTTGAACTTGGAGCCGAGGATGCGGCTGCGGTGATCGATGATCAGGCGGAAGAGGCTGCGCAGCAGAATGAAGAGGACGGTGAGGATGAGGACGACGTTGACGTACCACAGGACGAAGAGCAGCACCTTGTCGGCGAGCATCTCCGCCGACAGGCCGTGGCCGCGCTGCAGCAGGTAGTAGAAGAGGGTCAGGACGACCAGCAGGGCGGCCATGCCGCCGACGATGAAGCGGTTGTCCTTCAGGCGAGGGTCGCGGCGCGGCTCGCTCATCGCGCTGGGCGGGTCAGACGCCGGGGGACGTCTCGATGCGCAGGTCGGAGCGCGCCCAGTCGGTGGCGATGCTCATCGGGATCAACCAGAGGAACATCTTGGTGCCGAGCTCGGCCCGCACCTTGACCTCCAGCCGCCGGCTGCGGGCCGCCGGCGGCACGTCGGCGAGGGTGAAGGCGGGCAGGCGCTCGATCTCGGTCATGGCGCGGCGCAGCTCGTCTTCCTGGCGCACCACCCGGCTCTCCACCAGATCGCCGTCGCGCTTGTAGTTGACCAGGTACTGGCGCTGGACCGCGTTGTACATCGCCACCACCTCCAGGGTGCCGGAGGCCAGGTCCTTGTCGAACCAGCGCCGGCGCTCGCGCTGCAGGCGGAAGCGGTAGTTGAGGTTGGTGGGCAGGCCGCTCTCCAGTCGCCGCCGGAGCTCGTCGTCGAAAGCGCCGATCAGCCGGAAGGAGAGGAGGAACTGATCGCCGGCGGACTCGATGCGCAGGCCGGCGATCTGGGCCTTCTCGGCGACCGCCAGAGCGCCGGTCGCCGCAACGATGCATAGCAGGAGGGCGACGAGACGCCCTCGCCATCGTGTGTTCGCCTTCATGTGATCCTCATCGTAGCATCCCGCGGCGCGAGGGGCCAGCCTCGAACGCTCAACATATGGATGATCCGATCTAGAATGCAACCTCCGTGCCGGGAAACGGCGCGGCGAGGCTGATCATGAGCGAGCCCAACCGACCGATCCGGCCCCTGGCCACCAACCGCAAGGCGCGGCACGACTACCACGTGCTGGAGACCCTGGAGGCGGGGTTGGTCCTGACCGGCACCGAGGTCAAGGCAGCGCGCACCGGCCGGGTGCAGCTGAAGGACGCCTTCGTCGAATTTCGTTCCGGCGAGGCGTTTCTGGTCGGCGTCCACATCGGCCCCTACAGCCACGGCAACCGCGAGAACCACGAAGCCGAACGGCCGCGCAAGCTGCTGCTCAAGCGCCGCCAGCTGGAGCGTCTCTACGGCGCGCTGCAGACCAAGGGCTTGACCGCGGTACCCCTCTCGCTCTACCTCAAAGGCAGCTGGATCAAGGTCGAGATCGCCGTCGTCCAGGGCAAGAAGCAGCACGACAAACGCGAGGCGGAACGCCGCCGCGAGCTCGAACGCGAAGCGCGGGAGGCGATGAAGGCGGCGCGCTCCTGGGGCTGATGCCGAGCTCAGTCCGGCGGTCCGGCGCGCTCCTGGCGCCGCCGCCGGCCGCCGGTGTCGCGGATGCGGTCGAGGGCACGCTGGCCGCCGTAGCGGGCGACGATGCGGTCGTCGTACTCGTCGGAGACGTCGGCCACCGCGGCGATGCCGCCGAGCAAGCGCTTGGCGTCGAGGTTGTGGCCGAAGAGGGCGTAGGAGAAGAAGACGTCGTTGCCGCCGACGACGGAGAAGGCGCCGATCGGCAGCTGGTGGTTGAGCTCCAGCAGCCCGCGGAGCAGGCTCTCGTCGACGTCGGCTCCCTGCACGCAGTAGGCCATGATCACTACGATCACCTCCTCCGGACCGTAGGGCTCGACCGAGATCTCCAAAACAGTGCTGCCGTATCGCACGTAGAAGTGACCGGTCGCCTCGTCGTGGTACGGCCGGTCGAAGAGCTCGCCCAGGTACTCCCGCACGCGCTCGAAGGTGGCTTGGTGATTGTCGTGTGCAAACTCCATCGTCGGGCCCCTCGTGGATGGTTCTGTGGGCCCCCGGTGGGTGGAGGGCCGGCGCCGCGGGGGGAGCTCTACGGCGCCCCGCCGGCGGGTTCGTTGACAGTCGGATGCGCTTCGACTAGGGTGCCGCCGGAGCAGGTTTCGAGCCCGCTGCCGGAAGCATGCTCTTTTCCCCTAGCTTACGACAAAACGCCGGCAGCGAATCCAACGCAGGTGAATCGCCGGCCCGTCGCCATCCCCCCGTGGCGCGCCCGGCCACAGCTCACCGCCTGAATGCGAGGACATTGCAATGACGAGGCTAGCAAGCAACGTATGGCCGATCGCGCTCGCCGCCGCCCTGATCGCAGGGCCGGCTCTGGGCGCCGGCTTCGGCATCTTCGAGCAGGGCACCAAGGCCATGGGAACGGCGGGCGCCTTTACCGGCCAGGCGGACGATCTCTCCGCCATGTTCCACAACGTCGGCGGCCTGGCATTCGCCGGCGAACGCTCGCTCTACGCCGGTCTGACCCTGATCAATCCCCTGGAGTCGACCTTCAGCGGCGCCGACCCCTTCCCCGGCACCGGCGCCAGGGCGGAGGTCGACACCGCCGTCTTCACCCCGGTGCACGTCTATTGGGCGAAGCCGCTCTCCGACCGCCTGACCTTCGGGGCGGCCCTCTACTCCCCCTTCGGCCTGTCCGTCGAATGGGACGATCCGGACTCGTTTCCAGGACGCTTCATCAGCACCAAGAGCGAGCTCGTCTCCTTCGATCTGAACGCCAACGTCGGCTACAAGATCAACGACCGCGTCGGCGTCGGTTTCGGCATCATCGGTCGCGCCGCCGAGGTCGAGCTGCGGCGCCGGGTGCCGGTGGTCAACCCCTTCGACCAGACGGTCTTCGACGCCGCCCGCGTGGTGCTGAAGAGCGATTTCGACTTCGGTCTGGGGTTCAACGCCGGCCTGCTCTACAAGGTCAACCCGCGCTTTTCGTGGGGCGTGTCGTACCGCAGCGAGATCGACGTCGACTTCGGCGGCGACGGACGTTTCACCCAGCTGCCGAGCGGCAATGCCCAGCTCGACGCGCTGGTCGCCCGCAGCCTGCCCTTCGGCGGCCCGATCCCCATCTCCACCTCGATCGATTTTCCGGCCATGGCCAGCCTCGGCGCGTCGGTGGGCCTGACCCCCAACACCCGCCTCAACGCCGACGTCAACTGGACCGGCTGGAGCTCTTTCGACGTCGTCGACCTCGACTTCCGCGGCGCCCCGGCGCTCAACACCAGCCTGGTGCAGGATTACGACGACGCGTACAATTATCGTCTCGGCGTCACCTGGACGACCGCCAAGGGCAACCAGGTACGCTTCGGCTACGTCTTCGACGAGACGCCGCAGCCCGACGAGACCACCGGCCCGGTGCTGCCCGACGCCGACCGCAACGGCTTCACCGTCGGCTTCGGCACCCGGCGCTTCGACGTCGCCGCCATGTACCTGCTCTTCGACGACCGCACCACCACGGTCAACCGCGACGGCTTCTTCGGCACCTACAACACCGAGGTCGCCCTCTTCGCCTTCTCCTGGAAGCTCTGATCCCCTCCCCTGAAGGAGATTGACCCCATGCGTTCCGCCCTACGATCCCGACGTCTCCTGGCCTCGCTCGCCCTGGCCACCACCTTCTTCGCCGGCACCGCCGGCGCCCAGTTCGGCGGCCCGACGGTCGACGCCGGCGACGCCGACTTCAGCCGCTACGTCGCCCTCGGCGACAGCCTGACCGCCGGCTTCATGAGCGGCGGGCTCCTCGACGAGGTCCAGGCCAACAGCTACCCGGCCCTGATCTTCCGCCAGGCGACCGGGGCGCCGGCGTCGCTCTTCCAGCAGCCGACGATCTCGCCGCCCGGCCTCCCCGCCCTGCTGCAGCTCAACAGCCTGGTACCGCTGGTGATCGCCCCGGCCCCCGGCCTCGGCGTGCCGACCAACCTCACCTTCCCGGCGCCCTACAACAACCTGGCGGTGCCGGGGGCGACGGTCGACGACCTGCTCAACACCCGCACCGACGGCGGCGGCCTGCACGACGTCATCCTGCGCGGTCTCGGCACCCAGCTGGAGCAGGCGCTGCTGCTCGAGCCGACCTTCGTCACCCTGTGGGTGGGCAACAACGACGTCCTCGGCGCCGCCACCTCCGGGGTGGTGATCGAGGGGGTGACCCTGACCCCCCTCGCCGAGTTCGAGAGCAAGTACCGCGCCGTCACCGACGCGCTGGGGGCGGCCGGCGCGCAGCTGGCGCTGGCCAACCTGCCCGACGTCACCGCCATCCCCTTCGTCACCGCCATCCCGCCGGTGGTGGTCGATCCGTCGACCAACGAGCCGGTGCTGATCGGCGGCTCGCCGGTGGCGCTGATCGGCCCGGAGGGGCCGCTGGTGCCGGGCCGCGATTTCGTCCTCCTCACCGCCAGCGAGGCGCTGGCACGGGGCGACGGCGTGCCCCCCGCTCTCGGCGGCAGCGGCCAGCCGTTGAGCGACCACGAGGTGCTGTCCGGCGACGAGGTGGCGGCGATCAACCAGCGCATCGCGGAATTCAACGCCGTGATCGCCGCCGTCGCCGGCGAGCAGGGCGCCGCCCTGGTCGACGCCAACGCCATCTTCCGCCGCATCGCGCGCAGTGGCCTGGTGCTCGGCGGCATCGAGTTCACCGCCGAGTTCCTCTCCGGCGGATTGTTCAGCTACGACGGCGTCCATCCCACCCCCCTGGGCTACGCCATCGTCGCCGACGCCTTCATCGACGCCATCAATGAAGCCTACGGCGGCGCCATCCCGCCGGTCGGCCTCGGTCCCTTCGTCTTCGGCCCGGCGTCGCGCGCCGGCACCGGCCTCGGCGTCGGCCTGCGCGGCGCCGCCGGCGAGGTGCGCTTCACCCGCGCGGCCGAGAACCAGCTGCGGTTCGCTCTCGGCGTCCCCAGCCGGGCCGAGATCCGCCGCCTGCTGCGCCGCGGCGACGGCGGCGGTCGTGAGGAGGCCGGGGGCGGGGGCTGCGACCTCCCCGCCGGCCATCCCAAGTACTGCGACGTCTGCGGCCCCTGCACCGCCGGCCAAGGCGACTGCGACCAGCGACCCGGCCAGTGCGCCGCCGGCCTCACCTGCCGCGCCGACGTCGGCGCCCGCTACGGCTTCGGCCCCAGGATCGACGTCTGCGAGCGCTGACGGCGAGCCGGCGGCGAGCCGCCGGCGAGCCGGAACGACAACAACGCCCGGGGCACGTCGCCCCGGGCGTTCGCGTCTCCGCCGGCACGATCCCTCCGGCCGAGCCGCCGCAGACCGCAGCACGCCCGCGCCGCGGCGCCGATCCGCAAGCCGCGGCGGCTTGACGGGCGCGCGGGCGGTGGAGTAGATACCTCGGCACCATGCAGGCGACTGCGACCGTACCCGAGGAAGCGTTGCTGCGCGCCGCCGGCGCACGGCGGCGGAACGTGCCCGATCGACCGCGACCGGGATGGTGATGGCTGGCGCCGGACCGGCAGCGGTGGCGGCGGGGCACGAGGCCACCGCGGGGGCGGCCCGGGAGGTGCTGGCGGCGGGGGGCAATGCCTTCGACGCCGTCATCGCCGCCCACTTCGCCGCCTGCGTCGCCGAGCCGCTCCTGATCTCCCTCGGCGGCGGCGGATTCCTGCTCGCGCGCCTGGCGGACGGCGAGGCGCGGCTCTACGACTTCTTCGCCCACACCCCGCGGGCGCGGCGGCGCGGCGAGGTCGATCTCCATGCCGTGCAGTGCGATTTCGGCGACGCTCGCCAGACGTTCCACGTCGGCATGGGATCGATCGCCGTCCCCGGCACCATCAAGGGCCTCTTCACCATCCACCGCCACCTCGCCCGCCTGCCGATGTCGCAGCTGGTGGCACCGGCGATCGCTCTGGCGCGGGAGGGGCTGATCGTCACCCCCAGCCAGGCCGTCAGCCGGCGGGTGGTGGACCCGATCGTCAACGAGACGGCGGAAGCTCGACGCCTTTTCGGCGCCATCCGCCAGGGCGGGCGCTTCCGCCTGCCGGAGCTGGCACCGGTGCTGGCGGCCCTGGCCGACGAAGGCGACGCCCTCTTCTACCGCGGCGAGCTCGGCCGGCGACTGATCGCGGCCTGCGCGGCCGGCGGCGGCCACCTGCGCGAGGACGACCTGCGCCGCTATCGGGTGATCCGTCGCCGGCCGCTCCGCTGGCGCTACCGCCGGGTGGAGCTGCTCGGCAATCCACCGCCGGCCCGGGGCGGGCTCTTGATCGCCTTCGCCCTCGAGCTGCTGGCTGCGTTGCCGCCGGCACCCTTCGGCAGCCGCGATCACCTGCTGCGCCTGCTGCGGGTGATGGCGCGGACGGAGGAGGCGCGCGACGTCCTGGCGCAGGCCGCCGGCGGCGGCTCGCCGCGCCGCCGGCGCCAGCTCGCCCTCTACCGCCGGCTGCTGCGCCGGCACGCCGCCAGCCTGCGCGGCACCACCCACGTCAGCGTCGCCGACCGCTTCGGCAACCTGGCCAGCCTGAGCATGACCAACGGCGAAGGAAGCGGCTTCGTCCTGCCCGGCACCGGCATCATGCTCAACAACATGCTCGGCGAGGCCGACGTCCGCCCCGGCGGCGGCGAAGAGTGGCCTGCCGATCGCCGCCTCGCCTCGATGATGGCGCCGGCCGTCGCCAGGGTGCCGGACGGCCGCCTCTTCGCCCTCGGTTCCGGCGGCTCGAGCCGCATCCGCACCGCCATCCTGCAGGTGCTGGTCAACCTATTGGACGGCGAGCTGCCCCTGGCCGACGCCGTCGCCCGGCCCCGCTTCCATCTCGAGGGGGACCAGCTCGACGTCGAGCCGGGCCTGCCCGCGGACGCCGTCGAGGCCCTGGCGCGGGAGGCGCGAGCGGTCAAACTCTGGTCGGAGCAGAACATGTTCTTCGGCGGCGTGCACGCCGTCGAGCTCGATCCGCGATACCGTACCTGCCGGGCGGCCGGCGATCCGCGGCGCGGCGGCTGCGGACTGGTGATCGCGGGTCCGGAGGCTCCGCCCACAGACCGAGGAGGACGGCGATGAGCGATCCCGAGGCGACCCCTTGCGAGCCCTGCCGAGATTGGGGCAAGCGCCCGCGCAGTGCCGAGGAGGGACACTTCCTTTCCGGCCCGCAACGCCGCGGCTCCGAGCTGATGCGGGTCCTGCGCATTACCCGCGAATTCATCCGCGGCTTCCGCGCCCTCCATTTCGTCGGCCCCTGCGTCACGGTCTTCGGCTCGGCCCGCTTCCCCGAGGACAATCGGTACTACCAACTGGCGCGGGAGCTCGGCAGCGAGCTGGCGCGGCGAGGGTTCGCGGTGATGACCGGCGGCGGCCCGGGGATCATGGAAGCGGCCAACCGCGGCGCCAGGGAGGCCGGCGGCCTGTCGATCGGCTGCAACATCGAGCTGCCCCACGAGCAGCAGCCCAACCCCTACCTCGACCGCTGGGTCGACTTCCGCTACTTCTTCGTGCGCAAGGTGATGCTGGTCAAGTACTCCTGCGCCTTCGTGCTGATGCCCGGCGGCTTCGGCACCATGGACGAGATCTTCGAGACCGCCACCCTGATCCAGACCGGCAAGATCGACGGCTTCCCCCTGGTGCTGATGGGCGGCGACTTCTGGCAGCCGCTGCTCGACTTCCTGCGCCGCACCATGGTGCCCGAAGGCACCATCGACCCCGGCGACGTCGAGCGCTTCGTGGTCGAGGACGATCCGGCGGTGGTCGCCGATCACGTCCTCGGGGTCGCCACCGAGCGCTTCGGCCTGGCCTGGCAAGGCGCACCGCGCCCGCAGCGGGTCCTCGGCGAGTCGGCGCCGGTACCGGCGGACGCCGCGCCGCGCCGGTGATGGCCAGCGACCGGCCGGCGCTCGCCGCTGCCACCGGCCTGCTGCTGGCCGCCGGGCTGGTGCTCGGCGGCTGTGCGGGAGAACCTTCCGGAACGCCGTTCTTCGACCTCATCGCCGAGCTGCCCGGCGCCGAGATCCACGCCGAGGCCCGGGCCATCGTCTTCGGCGACCCGGCGGGGCGCTGGCACCTGGTGGACGGCTTCTGGAATCAGATCGAGCACGACGGCCGCCGGGGCTTCGTGTGGTCGAGCGGCCCCTCCTCCACCGTGCGCTTCGAGCTCCTGGCGGCGCGCGACCTGGTGCTCGAGCTCGAGGCCCGCCCCCTGCGC
This sequence comes from Acidobacteriota bacterium, assembly GCA_003697015.1. GTDB lineage: Bacteria > Acidobacteriota > Thermoanaerobaculia > Multivoradales > J023 > J023. The sequence continues at coordinate 24,307 of RFGL01000213.1, forward strand.
TACCCCCACGCACCGCCGCAGACCGTGGCCCTCGTGCTCAACGGCCGCCCCCTCGCCACCCTCGGCCTCGGCCCCCGCCGCGCCACCTATGCCGTCGCCGTACCGGCGTCGTCGCTGGTCGCCGGAATGAACGTGCTCGAGCTGCGCTACGGCGACGTGCGCCAGCCGCGGCAGGTGATCGCCGGGGCGCGGGATCGGCGCTACCTGGCGGTCGCCTGGTACGCCATCATCCTGCGCGAGGCCGAGGACGGCGGCGGGGATGCCGGCGCGGCGGCGGCGGCCGGCGCGACCCGGCCGAAACCGCGGGTCGAGCCGGCGCGGGGGACGCTCTTCCTGCCCTGGGGAACCGCCGCCGAGTACTTTCTCGAGCTGCCCCCGGGCAGCTGGCTGGAAGTCGAGCGCTGGAGCCTGCGCGGCGCGGCGGATGGACGGCTCGAGGTGGTGGTGGAGAGCGAAGGCGGCGGCGCGGCGGTGGTGGCGGCGGTCGATCGCACCACCCGCCCCCGGCGCATCGCCCTGCCCGGCGCCGGACTGGTGCGCCTGGCGCTGCGCGCCCTGCCCGCCGGCGGCGCTCCCGCCG
>RFGL01000214.1 GCA_003697015.1 Acidobacteriota bacterium
CGCCGGCCGTGGGCCACCGCTGCCGCCGCCGTCGTCTCCCACGCCCGGCGCGACGACCTGCCGCCGCCGGTCCGCCGCGCCTTGCTGGACCTGGCGGCGGCCCTTCTCGACGGCCCGCGCTGGCGCCTGCGGGGCATCCCCCACGGCCGCCTGCTCGAGGGGCTGGTCGCCCGTCACCTGGGCGCCGATCGCGGCCTCGCCGACGCCGTCCGTCCGTCCTCCTGAGGCGCGAGGGCCGCCGCCGGCCGCCGCCGGCCGACCGCTTGCCTGCTTGAGACCGGTGCAGTTTTGTGCTATTGTCGGAACGATCAAGGGGACTGCCATGCGAGCGAGCCGTGCCCAGATGAGGCTGCGTTTGCAGCGATCGCCTGCGGCTCGCCGATCATGTTGGGCCAGTGAGCGCGTCCCGCCGCGCCACGCACGAACAACGTAGCTTCTCGGCAAGCGTTGCTGCCGGCGGCGCCGCTCCGCCGGCCCCGCTGGCCGTTCTTATCCTTCTCTCGGAGCTTGGACGACGCAGTCGCGGCGCAGCCGCCACCGTCGTTGGCGGCGGCTGCCAGACGATCGAGCGCGGGCCGTGGCCCGCCTCGGCGAACCCCTCGGTCGGCTCTCGCGCCGGTCGATGAAGAGGAGACTTCCGCAATGCATTCGAACAAGCGACTGGCATCCAGACTCCCGGTCATCCTGATGGCCGCGGCCTTGCTGCTGCCGCTCAGCGCCGCCGCCGACGAGCATCCGGCCTGGGCCACCATGGCGGCGATCAACGCCCAGCTCGCCGCCCAGGGCGCCGACTACCAGCTCGAGGTGATCGAGTTCTTGACCACCGACGACTCCGACCCGGAGTTCCAGCGCACGGTGTTTTTCAGCGACCGCGGCAACAAGCAGCTGGGCCATGACTTCGTTCCCGGCGACGCGCGCCGCACCTGGGGCAGCGGCACGGCGATCACCTTCTTCCTCGATGGCGTCGAGGGCGTCACCGACGACGGCCTCACCCAGGCCCAGACCGACGCCGCCATCCGCGCCGGCATCGCCGCCTGGGAGAACCTGACCTGCTCGACCATCCCGCAGATCGATCTCGGCAACTCGCCCTTCGACGCCGGCGTGGTCGAGAACATCCTCGGCTTCGGCGGCTCGCCCTTCATCTTCGCCGACATCGCCCACACCGGCTGGGAGCCGCGGGGCCTGTTCGACGCCATCGCGCCCAACGGCGGCAGCTTCATCCTCGCCGCCACCTTCACCTTCGTCTTCACCGGCACCGACGTCGACAACAACGGCAAGCTCGATACCGCGTTCCGCGAGGTGATCTACAACGACGGCTTCACCTGGGCGATCAACGCCAACTTCGACGTCCAGACCGTCGCCACCCACGAGCACGGTCACGCCCTCAGCCAGGCCCACTTCGGCGAGGCCTTCACCAACCCGAGCGGCAAGCTCTTCTTCGCCCCCCGGGCGGTGATGAACGCCGCCTACTCGGGCGTCCAGCAGAGCTTCCACGGCAGCGACGTCGGCGGTCACTGCAGCAACTGGGGCAGCTGGCCCAACAACTGATCGGGACGCGGCCCCGCGCCCCGACTGAGCCGAACGCCGGCGCGCCGCGAGCGCGCCGGCGTTTTGTTTTTTTTTGCTTCTGGACCTTGCAGCGGGAGACGCAGGGGGGTATAATCTTATCGTCAAGGGGACTTAGCAGCCCATGGTACGAATCGGGTCACGCCGAGGGCGGGACTTGCGGTCGAGTCTTCGTCGGAAATTCTCGATGGTCGCCGCAGCGCAGGCGGGTTTCCGCCTTGCGTCGGCTCGAGATTCCGCGCCTCGGCGGCGGCCGATTCCCACCGCGGGTTGCCAGCTTGGTTTGCGGAACCCCAGCCGGTCTGGTCTTGAGGTCGTAAGGCTCGAGCGCGACGGCGCGCTTCGCTGCGGTGGGCAGTTGCCTGGACGCGATGAACGGGTCGTCGCACCGTCATATTGCAATGATTGCATTTGACGATGCGCGCCGCATCTTCGATCGGGGAGCAGTGAGCCGCCGGCCCCATGGCGAGCGCTGGGGATAGGAATCCATTGTCTCGAGTCGAAAGGAGCTTGTCAGTTGAATACGAAACGTTTCCAAACCGCTTGGGCCGTCGCGACGGTCCTGGTGTTCGGTCTCGCCGGCGCGGTCGCCGCCGAGACGCCGCAGGCAGACGCCGGCAGCTCGGACGAGGCCGGCGTTCAGACAGAGCGTGCGACCGCTCCTGCTGCGCTGATGCCGGTCGACGTCGCCGGCATGAAGGTCTACGTCGATCCGGAGACGGGCAAGATGCGCCCGCCGACCAAGGAGGAAGCGGAGCTGCTCGCCGCGGCCTTGCGCACCCAGTTCATGCGCAAGGGTTTTCACGCCAAGCGCAGCGCCGGGCCCGTCTTTCACAAGAGCGGCGTGATCTCAGCCGTGGTGGGGACCGACTTCCTGGACTTCAGCTTCGCACACATCGCCCGGGACGGTTCGGTCCACGTCGAATGCGTACCCGGTCCCGAGGGGGCTCTGGCGATGGTTGAGGCCACGGAAGAGCAGGTGGAGACCGATCACGACGGCCGGCCGGTGGAGTGAACGATGAAGACGCTACACAACGCCCGCCTGCTCGCCGTCTCCAGCGCTTTGGCGCTCGCCGTCGTCGCCGCGCCCGCATTCGGCGCCAACATCATCATCAACAACGTCGATCCGCCGGGAATCGGCTTCAACGATCCGACCCCGGTGGCGCCGATCGACGGCAATCCGGGCACCACCCTCGGCGAGCAACGGCGGATCGTCTTCGAGTTCGCCGCGGATCTGTGGGGCGCAGTGCTCGACAGCCCGGTCGACATCGTCGTCCAGGCCACCTTCAGCCCCCTCGCCTGCACCCCGACCAGCGGCACCTTGGGCGCCGCCGGCACCATTCAGGTCTTCGCCTTCGGCGCCGCACCGCCAGGGGCGCTGGCCTTCACCTGGTACCCGGTCGCCCTGGCCAACAAGCTGGCCGGGGTCGACCTGGCGCCGGGGCCGCCGGATCCGGGTCTCCTGGTGCCCCCCTTCGCCGACGACATCGTCGCCTTCTTCAACGGGGCCATCGGCGTCGACCCCAACTGCCTGACCGGGCTCAGCTGGTACCACGGCCTGACCAACAACGCACCGCCGGGAACCATCGACCTGCTCAACGTCGTGATGCACGAGTTTGGCCATGGCCTCGGCTTCGCCAACTTCATCAACGAGACCACCGGCCAGCTCTTCGGCAGCGGCTTCGGTCTGCCCCTGCCCGACATCTACAGCGTCTTCACCTTCGACAACACCCTCGGCCTGACCTGGGCGCAGATGACCGACGCCCAGCGCGTCTTCTCGGCGGTCAACACCGGCAACGTCGTCTGGAACGGCGCCAACGTCACCGCCCAGGCGCCCGCCCATCTCAGCCTGCAGCCGGTGCTCAACGTCAAGAAACCGAAGAGCATCGCCGGCAACTTCATCGCCCAACCGGCGGCTTTCGGTCCGGCCTTTCCGGGTGGCGACAGCGACAGCGACGACAGCGACAGCGACAGCGACAGCGACGTCGTGGTCGGCGTCGGCCTCAAGGGCAAGATCGCTCTCGCCGACGATGGCGTCGGCGCCGGCGGCGACGGCTGTCAGGCGATCGTCAGCGACGTCGACGGCAAGATCGCGCTCATCGACCGCGGTGGCTGCGCCTTCACCGTCAAGGTGGCCAACGCCCAGGCGGCCGGTGCCGAGGGGGCGATCGTCGCCAACAACGTTCCCGGCGGCGGGCCCGCACCGATGGGCGGCTCGGATCCGTCGATCGTCATTCCGTCGATCGGCATCAGCCTCGAGGACGGCGATGCGATCAAGGCCGAGCTCGCTGCCGGCGAGAAGGTCAAGGTGGCCTTCGGCTTCGACCCGCTACTGCTCGCCGGTGCCGACGCCAGCGGCCAGGTGAAGCTCTACGCCCCCAATCCGGTGCAGCCCGGCTCGTCGATTTCCCATTGGGACGTGTCGGCGACGCCCAACCTCCTGATGGAACCGTTCAATACCCCGACCATCCGGGCGTCGGAGAACCTCGACCTCACCCCCGCCCTCTTCCTCGACGAGGGCTGGATGCTGGTCAATCCCCTGCCCGCGCCTCCGCCGCCCGGCGGGGGTGGCGGCGACAGCGACAGCGACAGCGACAGCGATTAGCGGCCGGTCGCGATCGTCCGAGGTCGCAACGCCGGGGGCTTACGGCCTCCGGCGTTTTTCGTCTTATTCCGTCTTATTCCGTCGCCGCGTGCGGCGGTGCGCCGCGGACGTAGGCGCCGACGTCGTCGCCGAGGATCTCGTAGCGGCTGGAGTCGCGGCGCCGGTTGGGGCCGAAGGAGTAGATGAAGGTGATGCGCCGGCCGCGGCTCTTCGAGCAGCGGTCGCGGATCCAGTAGGGAGAGCCCCACGGGTCGATGAAGTACCGCGCCCGTTCTTCCGGCAGGCCGCGGTCGGCGAGCGCGGCGAAGGAGCCCTCGAAGAGCCCGTCCTGGTCGTAGCGTTCGACGAAGGTATAGAGCCGGCGGTGGGTGTTGCAGCGCGAATGCGCCCTGCCGTCGACGAAGTCCTGCGCCAGGGCCTCGACCTCGGTGCGGGCGGCCTCGAGGGCCGCCGGGCTGGCGGCGCGCTCCATGCGCCAGAGGACGGTGTTGACGCCCGCCAGGACGACGACCAGGAGGACCGCGGCCGCCGCCGGCACGAGGTAGGAGCGCGTCGCCTGCGGAGTCGCCGCGAGACGGGCGCGGAAGTCCCGCGCGTGGGTCACGGCGGCGATCAGGAAGAGCAGGCCGAGCATCATCTCCACCCACTCGCCGGAGTAGCTCCAGTCGACCAGGTCGTCGTTGTAGCCGATGTGGTAGTAGGCCCAGGTGGCGACGAAGGAGGGCATCAGCTGCCACGGCGGGGCGACGATGCCGCTCCGCTCCAGCCCGCGGCGGCCGAGCAGCCAGCCGAGGAGGGGCATGGCGAGAGGGAAGGCGACGCCGTAGCCGAGGATGATGGTCTTCAAGATCAGCTTGCGGTCGCTGGTGCTGATCACGTTGTGGACGTTGAGCTCCTGCTGGAAGTTGTGCTCGAGGAAGTACTCCGGCGGTTGATAGCCCAGCAGGCGCTGGCCCCAGGAGACCTCCTCCATGGCGAAGGCGAAGCAGAAGAGGCCCACCCCGGCGAGGAACCAGGGCACGACCCGGGTCGCCCGCCGCTGCCACCAGGCGGCGGCGAAGAAGACCCCCATCGCCACCATGAAGGCCCAGAAGGTGCCCCACTCGAGGAACTCGTCCTCCTGCACGCTGCGGTAGTAGACCTCGGCGTCGGCTTCCTCCAGCCAGCGCGAGAAGGCGAAGAGTCCGAAGATCACCAGGTTGGCGGCGATCGCGGTCCAGCGGTCGAGGCCCGTCCGCCCGCTCGCCACCGGGGTGCGGGCCGCGCGCCGTGGCGGCCGC
>RFGL01000215.1 GCA_003697015.1 Acidobacteriota bacterium
CAGCGGTGCCGATCCTCGCCGCGGCGCGCGCCGCCGCCGCCGGCCCTTCCCGCCAACGCGCCCTCGACCTCGCCCTGCTGCGCGCTCACCGCCGGCTCGGCGATGCGGCGGGGATCGAGCGGGTGGCGCGGCGCCTGCTCGCCGCCACGCCGTCGTCGCCCCTGGCCTTCCGCGCCCTGGTCGATGCCCTGCTCCGCGAAGGTGAGCTCGCCGCCGTCCGGCGGGCGGCGGATTCGCGGCTGGCGGCGCGGCCGGACGACCCCCTGGCGCTCCACGGCCTGGCCCTGGCGGCGATCTACGCCGGCCGCTTCGAACGCGCCGGCGCCTACTTCGATCGCCTCGAGCCCGGCGATCCCCGGAACCTCCTCGCCCTCGACGACCAGGCGCGCCTGCTGCTGCTCCAGGGCACGGCACCGGCGCGGGCGCGCGAGCTGGCGCAACGTGCCGCCGAGCTCGCCGGCGACGGCGAGCCGCGCCTCCTCCTCACCCTGGCGGCGGCCGAGGCCGCCCGCGGCCGGCCGCGCGACGCCTACCGCATCCTCCTCCAGGCCCTGGAGCTGGCCGGCGGCAGCCTCGGCGGCGACGAGCAGCTGGTGCTCGGCCTGATCGCCGAGTCCTGCGACCTCGCCGCCGTCGCCCGCCGGTGCTTCGCCCGGGTGCCGCCGGCGGACGGCCCCCTGTCGGCCTACGCCCTGGCCCGCCGACGGCTGGCGCGGCTGGGGGACGCCGCGGCGGCGGCAGGAGTCCCCGCGGCGTGGTAGAACACCGCTCGATGAGCTTCGACGTCCTGCTCCATCGCCTGGACCCGCGTTTTCAGTGGAGCGAGCTCCAGCGCCGGCGGGCCAAGTACTGGCGCATGCTGCGCCGGGTGGATCGGCGGCTGGTGACCCTGGCGCCGGCGAGCCGCCCGCGCGGCTCGGTGCTCTTCTCCTACGTCATCGACCCGTTCCTGCTGCGCCCGGGCAAGCCCATGCCCCACGGCCACACCCATTTCTGGGAATCCTGGGCCATGGCCCAGGCCTTCGTCGAGCTGGGCTACGAGGTCGACGCGGTGCACTGGACCAACCAGCGCTTCGTACCGCGGAAGCCCTACGCGGTGGCGATCGACGTGCGCCGCAACCTGGCGCGCTGGGCCGAGCACCTGCCGGGCGAGACGGTGAAGGTGATGCACGCCGAAACCGCCCACCCGAGCTTCCACAACCCGGCGCAGCGGGCGCGCCTCGAGGCCCTCGCGGAGCGGCGCGGGACGTCGCTCAAGCCGCGCAAGACGATCCGCGATCACGGCGCCTACCAAGCGGCGGATCTAGCCACCATCCTCGGCAACGAATTCACCCAGGAGACCTACCTGGCGGTGGCGAAGAAGCCCCTCCACCGCATCCCGATCTCGGCGCCCCTGACCTACGACTGGCCGGCGACGAAGGACTTCGATGCCGTCCGCCGGCGCTTCGTCTGGTTCGGCTCAGGGGGGCTGGTGCACAAGGGGCTCGACCTGGTGCTCGAGGCCTTTGCCGCCATGCCCGAGTACCACCTGACGGTCTGCGGTCCGATCCGCCAGGAGGCCGACTTCGAGCGCCTCTACTTTCGCGAGCTCTACCGCACCCCCAATATCGAGACCGCCGGTTGGGTCGACGTCGCCGGCGAGCGCTTCCGCCGGCTCGCGGCAGGTTCCCTCGGCCTGATCTACCCCTCCTGCTCGGAGGGCGGCGGCGGCAGCGTGCTGACCTGCATGCACGCCAGCCTGATTCCGATCGTCAACCGCGAGGTCAGCGTCGACGTCGACCGGACCAATGGCGTGCCTCTCGCCGACTGCTCGATCGCCACCATCCAGGAGACCGTACGCCAGCTCGCCGCCCGCCCGGCAGGCGAGCTCGAGGGCCTCGCCCGCAGCGCCTGGCGCTTCGCCCGCGAGCATCACACCCGCGACCGTTTCCAAGCCGCCTACCGGCGCTTCGCCGCGCGCCTGGTCGGCGGGAGCTGAGGCGATGGCTGAGACCGCAGCGGCCGGCGAGGCCGGCGCGATCTATCTCTCCCCCCACCTCGACGACGCCGCCCTGTCCTGCGGCGGGCAGATCGTCGCCCGCAGCCGGCGCGGCGAGCGCCCGTGGATCGTCACCGCCTGCACCGCCGCCGCCCCGGCGGAGCTTTCGCCCTTCGCCCGCCGGCTGCACCGCCAGTGGGGCCTCGACGGCGCCGACGTCGCCGACGTGCGCCGGCGCGAGGATCGGGCGGCGTGTGCCGTGCTCGGCGCCGAGCCCCACCATCTCGACCTCCTCGACGGCGCCTACCGCCGGGTGGACGGCGACTGGCTCTATCCCACCTGGCGGGCGTTGTGCGGGCCGCCCTCGCCCCGCGATCCCGCCCTCGCCCGGCTCGTCGAGCTCCTCGCCCGACTGCCGCCGGCAGCCCGCGTCGTCGCCCCCCTGGCCGCCGGCGGCCACGTCGACCACCGGCTGATGCGGCGGGCGGCGGAGGAGGTCTTCGGCCGCCGTCTCACCTACTACGAAGATCTGCCCTACGCCCGCTCCCGCATCGTCCTGCTGCGCGCCCTCGGCTGGCGCCGCTGGCGCTGGCGCCGGCAGACCATCCCCCTCTCCGCCGCCGACCTCGACGCCAAGTGCCGGGCGATCGCCTGCTACGCCTCCCAATTCCCCGATCCCCACCCCATCGAGCACCAGATCCGCACCCTCGCCCACCACCGCGGCGGCGAACGCACGTGGCAGCGGCGGTAGGCTCAACGCGCCGCCCAGTCTTCGACCCGGAGCTCCTTTGCGACAGTGCGAAGGCGATCGAGCACATCGTGGGTGACGAGCACGAGGTTGTGCTCCAGCGCTTGGGCGGCAAGCCAGAGATCGTTCTCTTGGATCCCGAGTTGCAGGGACGTCTCGGGATCGACCAGCTGTTCCGGCCGCTTGACCTTCTTGCGGCGGGAACGAGGAGCGTACTTCTCGAAGAGGCTTGCACGCAGCTCGCCATAGTAGAACCGCGTGTTCTTGTTGACGTCCAAGATCAGGTCGATTCGATCCTCCAAGAAGCCAAAGTGCTCCGCTTCCCTGTCCTCGTCATAGGACCGACCGAGACTGCGGTAGCCGTAGGCGATTTCACCGAAGGTGATCGCCGAGACCGCTAGAAGCGGATGATCGGACAGCGCTTCGATCCGCTGGATGACGGCCTCGTGCTCGACCCGCGCCGAGTCGAACCAGAAACTGAGAACGTTGGTGTCGAGGAGGTAGCCGACCATTCTCGGTTAGTACCCAAACGCTTCCACCGCGGCGGCGAGCGCCTTGACCAACCCTTCGGGTGCAGGCTGGTGCCGGCGCCGAAGCTCGCTCCTGGAGGCCGCCCGAGCTTTCACCTCGAGGTAGACGTGAAGCGGCAACCAGGGTTCGAAGTCCGGAGGAAAGTAACGCTCGAGCACGAAGGGGACGCCGCACCGCTTCCAGCCGGCGAAGAGGTCGAGGAGCTGTCGCTCCAGGCGCGGCGGCAGGTCATAGAGGCGTAGCAGGGCGGCATCCAAGGCCAGCAGGAGATCACGCAGCCGCTCCGGCTCCGACGCTTCGGACCACAAAGGATTGTCGCGACCTCTCGCACGCCTGAGGTAGGCGTCGGCGATCTCGCAGATGCGCTGCACGTCTCGTCTCGATGCTCGCGGGATGGGGAGCCCCTGGAGCGTCTTCTTGAGAATGTGCCTCTTGCTCGAGTGGGCGTAGCAGTAGGCATTGGCGAATGGGGAATTGAGCAGAGACCACAGATAAAGGAGGGGGATCTCTTCCGAGGATGGGCGTACGGTCAGGAAGTTGGACGTCACCGCGTGACCGTCCGGGTCGAGAATCGCCTTGATGCGCCAGGGACCGCGACTCGCCCGGGCGTAATTGACCAGTACCTGCGGACGGCCCACCGTGGTGCCCGCGCCGCGCCGGCGGACGATCGCTTGGTCCAGATTCAGCCACACCTCCTGCGGTTGGCCGTGGATCTCGAGGTTTCGGCCGACCCGGGCGAAGCCTCGCTCGGCACCGGGAAAGCGTCGTGAAGAGATACGTTGTGCACCGGCCTCCAGGTCGCTCCGGTATTCGAATCCCTTGCCGACGTCGGCGACGTCGCGCAGCGCGGGGAGCGAGCGACAAGCCTGCCAGACGTCTTCGAGCTCCGGCAGCACCAGGCTGTGGGCGGGGTCCCGGCTGAAGCGCGACTGGGGCACTAGGCGCTCGGTGCTCGCTGCATAGGCTGAGCGGAATCTCTCCACGTCCGGTTCTCGTACCCGCAGGTAGCGCACTGGGACTTGGGGTCTCCTCCGCCCTCGCCGGCCGAGAAGCAGAGCGCACTCGGCATCCGAATAGGTGAAGATCTTGTCTGGAAGCTGAACGATCTCCAAGAGCTCGAAGCGCTCCACCAGATGCGAACGGACGTCGCCGGCGCTGGAGCTGTGAAGGAAGCCTTGCGGCACAACCACACCGAAGATCGAGCCCGCGACCATGTGGGGCAAGGTGCGGCGTAGAAGCTCGGCGGCTTTGCTCCCGGCACGTACTTCGAACCCCTGTCGCGCCAAGCGCTGCCGCTCTTCGACGGTGAACGCCTCGAAGGGTGGATTGGCGAGTAAGATCCTCGACTCCGCCGTGCGGTTCGAAAGCTGATCGTCGGCAAATACGTCACGGCACTCAAGGTCCCAACCGTCGGGATTGGGGACGTCGGCCAGAGTGAGCGACAGCCTCGCCAACTCGATGGCGAAGGGGTCGACGTCGAGCCCGTGGAGAGAGCGCCGCAAGCAGGCCCGGCGCTCCGCAGGCTCGAAGCGGTCCGGGAGCAGGGAACGGAGCAGGCGCAGGGCGGCGACGAGGAAGACCCCCTGGCCACACATCGGCTCGAGGACGCGGCGCTCGTCCGGCGCCATCTCTTCGATCCACGGTGCAAGGCGCCAGACGACGTAGTGGGCGAGAAATGCCGGCGTGCTGTGAGTGCCGAAGGCGGTTCGGGTCTCTTTCGACACCAGGGTGTTCTCATAGACCGCTGCCAACGCCTCGGTGGTGACGTGGGCGAGGGAGGGAAAGCGAGCCAGGGTCTCCGCCGCCAGCTCCAGGGCACGCCTCCGTTTCTTGGCGGTGAGAGAAAACTCGCGGGTCTTTGCGCCATAATGCCCGGCCACCCGGTTGAAGACGTCGTCCAGTCGTTTCAGATCCAGGAGCTCGAAGCCTGGCACGCGTTTGTCGTGGAGGATCTTCGCCACCAGCAGCCAGAAGACGGAGCGGAACAACCACTGGCCGAGCTGCGGCGTCAGAGGTCTCCTGCCCAGCCGGTGCCGCACGGCGACTACCGCCTGCTCGACCAGAGTGCTGAGCCGGCTGCCGAGCTCTCCATCAACCAGGGGCATCAACCCGGCGTCGACGAAGGAGAGCTGGTAGCGATGCTCGAAGCGACCTCGGGTCTTGGCGCGATAGATCGCCCCGGGTGCCAGCTCTTCCCGATGCCGCTCGAGGTAGGCGCCGATGTCGCCGCGTTGCAGGGTCGCGAGGCATCGTGGCTCGTCCACGCCCTGGCGCCAGCATTGGAGACGGTCGCCCTGAAGGACGAAGAAGACCGGTGCACCCAGCTCGCGAAGCTGGGCGATCGCCGGTGCCGGATTCCCGTCACACTCGATCAACGCCACGCACGCCGTAGCCGCATCCGCCGGTTCATGGGCGAATGCGGCGAGGGGGACGGATCGATCGCCGACCGGGAAGTCGGGGATGAGCAGGGATGGTCTGTAGCCACAGCGCTCGAGCTGTGGCTTGATCGACCTGGTAATGGGGCTGGGCATGAAGATGGACCGCCTATCGCATTGAGCCGCCATGGTACCCGAATGGATCCAAGACCACCCTCCAGCAGCTCAACTTACGCCATAATTACGCCATGGTAATACCGCCCGAGATTCAGGTCAAGGACCACGGCGAGTGCAGCTCCGATCGCGCCACCTTGCGCCGGGCGGCGGCTTTGGGCTAGGGTCGCGGCGCAGCGCGACCCGCTTGCCGAGCTTCACCATGCCGGATCCCCAGTCCACTGCGCCGCGGGTAGCGGCCATTGTCCTCAACTACAACGGCCCGCAGATCACCATCGAGACGGTGGAGAGTCTGCTGCGGATGGACTACCCGCGCCTCGACGTGGTGGTGGTCGACAACGGCTCGACGGACGACTCCTACGAGCGGGTGGCGGCGGCCTTCCCACAGATCACTCAGCTGCGCATCGAGCGCAATCAGGGCATCTCGCCGGGGATCAACCTCGGTCTGTGCTGGGCTCTCGAGCACGGCCACGACTACGTCCTGGTGCTCAATAACGACATCGAGGCCGATCGCGACATGCTCAAGGAGCTGGTGGCGGTGGCGGAGTCGGATCCGTCGATCGGGGTGGTGGGGCCCAAGACCTACTACCACGCCGACCCGCAGCGCCTGTGGTCGGCCGGCGGGATGTTGCGCTTCAAGGAGTCGGTGACCCGCGAGCGCGGCGACGGCGAGCTCGACCGCGGCCAGTACGACCGCGACGAGGAGGTGGATTACGTCAACGGCTGCGCCATGTTGATGCGCCGTCAGGCCCTCGTCGCCACCGGCCTGTGGCACCCGCTCTATTTCCTCGGAGTGGAGGATGCCGACTGGTGCATGCGGATGAAGCAGCAGGGTTTCCGCTGTTTCTACGCCCACCGCGCCAAGCTGTGGCACAAGGTGTCGTTTTCGGTCGGGGTCTACAAGCCGGGACGCACGTATCACACCGGCCGCAGCACGGCGATCTTCGTCCGCAAGTACGCCACCCCCCGGCAGTGGCTGACGTTTCTCCTCTTCTACGCCGCCAGCATCCCCGTCGCCTACGTGCGCGAGCTGCTGAAGGGCAACCAGAAGGCGGTGGTGCAGAAGCTCAAGGGCGTGATCGAGGGCCTGCGGGTGCCGATGACCGCGCCGCCTCCCCTGGCCTCGTGATGGACGCGGTGGACGTCAAGGGCGCGCGCGTCCTGGTGACCGGGGCCAGCGGCTTTATCGGCGGCCGCCTGTGCCGGCGGCTGGTCGAGGGCGGCGCCGAGGTCCACGCGGTGCGCTGGGCGAGCCCCCTGCGCGACGGCGCCGGCCTGGTCGAGCACCGCCTCGACCTCACCGACGAGAAGGCGGCCGGCGAGCTCTACGAATCGGTGCGGCCGGAGGTGGTCTTCAACCTGGCGAGCCGGGTCGCCGGAGCACGCGATCTCGAGCTCTTGCTGCCCACCTTCCACGCCAACCTCGCCGCCGCGGTCTACCTGATGGCGGCGGCGGCGCGCCACGGCTGCCGGCGCTTCGTCCAGATCGGCTCGCTGGAGGAGCCCGAGGGCGAGGCGACGGCGGTGCCGTCGTCGCCCTACGCCGCCGGCAAGTGGGCGGCGAGCGGCTACGGCCGGATGTGCCATGCCCTCTACGGCCTGCCGATCGTCTTCGCCCGCCTCTTCATGGTCTACGGCCCGGGCCAGCACGATTTGAAGAAGCTCATCCCCTACACCATCTTGAGCCTCGCCCGCGGCGCGACGCCGAGCTTCTCGAGCGGCAGCCGGCCGGTCGATTGGGTCTACGTCGACGACGTGGTCGAAGGCCTCCTGCGCCTCGCCACCGCCCCCGGCCTCGAGGGCCGCCGCCTCGACCTGGGAAGCGGTACGCTGCACACCGTCCGCCAGGTGGTGGAGACCCTCTTCGCCCTGCTGGCGCCGGGCACCTCCCCATCCTTCGGCGGCCGCGAAGACCGCATCATGGAGCAGGTCAGAAAAGCCGACCTCGAAGCGACCGAGAAGCACCTCGGCTGGCGCCCGGCGACCCCCCTCGAAGCCGGCCTGCGCGCCACCGTCGACTGGTACCTCAACGCCCACCCGTCCGGCCGCCAGGAGACCCCGTGAACGCCCACGCTACTTTCCCCGCTCCGTGCTCGATGACTGCCGCTGGCTCAAGAGCGACGTGGGTCGCTCGCGGCCGCCAGCGGAGTGCATCTGCGCGCGGTGCTCGCTACCGGACCGTGGCTGCCTCTTCGGCAGCTGAGGCTCCCTCGAGAC
>RFGL01000216.1 GCA_003697015.1 Acidobacteriota bacterium
GCTGGCACGGCGAGCCGCTGGCGTTCCTGTTCACTGTACAGGAGTCCGTCGTAGAACGCGGATCGAATTCGACCGGAGAAGACATTCAATCATAGGTTAGGGCGCAGTCGATGAATATCGTGCGAGGAGATGTGCTTAAACTTGCACTAGAAGGCGAGTTCGATGTCATCGTCCACGGGTGCAACTGCCAATGTACAATGGGAGCGGGCATCGCAAAGGCAATCCGCAAACTGTTCCCTGAGGCATACGAGGCCGACCTCGCTACGGAAAGAGGGTCAAGATCCAAGCTCGGAACCTATTCCTCGGCCACAGTCTATCGAAATGCCCATGAAATCACGGTCATTAACGCCTACACTCAGTTCCATTATCAAGGCCGCGGCGTTAAGGTCGACTACGAGGCCATTCGGCTTGCATTCCGTGCTATAGCGAGAGATTTCTCCGGACGGCGAATCGCCTATCCAAGAATCGGCGCTGGTCTAGGTGGTGGAGATTGGGGTTTGATCTCAAAAATACTCAATCAAGAGCTAGCAAATGAAGATCACACGCTGGTTGAGTTTGCGCCCTAACTTGGCGCTCAACAGGACTCCGGCAAGCTTCGCTTGCCTCCGCCTGTTAGCTCACCGTAATCATAACTTAGGCCGCAGACACAACCATGAACGAAGGATGGCCACCAGCGTCTAGGAAGCGCATGGCGCTTGTAGTCTATATTGACTACGTAATCTTTGGTGGGCCTTGGGCCATTGCCGTTTGGGCGATTTCCAAGTTCTTGCCTGGTTTTGAGGCCGAGCCATTCTGGGTGAAGCTCAGCTTGTTCACGGCGCTCGAGCTCGTACTTCATGGGCTGTTCAGGTGGTCACCAGGTCAGTTCGTACTAGGCGTGGTTGAGGCCAGTCGCTCCACGGCCTCTCTGAGCCTGAGTGGAGCGCCGCTTTCGACAAAGCGGACTTACCTTGTGGACCCATCACTAAAGATGCGCGAGCGTTGGTGGACTGTCCTGGTAGGCGTATTACTCATCCTTGAAGGTGCCAAGAGTATAGCCAGATGGACCATGTTCACGCCGCCAATCCCCTGGTTCGGCGTGGTGCCGCCGGCAGCTGTGTCGGCAGCCTTGTTCGTTCTAGTCGGTCTTGCGGAGATTGTTCTTGGCGCGGGCGTGTTGCGAATGCGGCGGTTCATTTTCACCCTTGGTCTGGCCTTGTACGGAACCGTACTTGCGTCTAATTTGATTAGCTGGTCCCAGTGGCCTGACTGGACGAGGCGGTACGTTCTAGCCCGGCGGGCGTTTCAAGGCACCCCCGTCCGCGAGGGAGAACTCGAGACAATGCAGACGATTACACCCGTTCTAATGGTTGTAGCCCCAGTCATTCTGTTACTTCTCGTACTGCTGGTCTACTGGAGGGTGAGAAGGCTCGATGCGATGGCTGGGAACACGGCGTTCCTCCGCGTTGCGCCAGCCTCATCCTCCAAGGAGAAGCCGCCCGTAACCGACAAAGAACAGCTCGAAGAACTCATGAACCAAGGCATCCCCATCGCCGAGAAGATGCTTCGCGAGGACGGCGAGTTCTCGCCGTTCGGCGCCGTCCGCAAGTCAGACGACTCAATTGAGCTCGTCAGTGTGCTGGACGGGCTGGAAGAACCCCTGTGGGAGGACCAAATCGAGCTCCTCAACCAGCTATTCCGCAGCTATTCCGCAAGGGTGCCGAGGCAGGTGACTACGTCGCCACAGCTATCTTCTTCGACGTTCTCGTCACGCCGCCCGGTAGCTCCGCAAAGACGGACGCCGTTGCGGTCGGGCTTGAGCACCGCTCCGGCTACTGCGTCGAGGTCTTCTTTCCCTACCAGCGGTCCGCGGACGGCACTGTCCAGTGGGGCGAACTCTTTGCCGGCAAGCGCGTTCGCAGAGACCGATGAAACGTCAGAACCGGCTTGGCGGATGGCGGCGCCGCGACCCCGGCGCGGTGGGATACGCTCTAACGATCGGCGCCGCGCGCACGTCCCCGGCCGCCATCCTCCACCAGCAGTAGGCGGCCCCGCTCGCCCGCGAAAGCTCGCGTCGATGGCCGCTTGCCGGTCCGGGTCAAGGCCACTCGATCTTCTCGGTCGGCGATCTTCTCGGTCGGCACCGCGGGCATGAGGCCGCGGAGGATGGCCGGCTCGTGCCTGCCGAACCGGTCGCGCGACGCCCGCTCTGGCCCGAGGGTAGGGACCCGGCCCGGGACGATCCCCACGCCGGGTCGGATAAGCTTCGAGGCCGATGGCAACGCCCCGTCCTCCGGCCGTAGGTGCGCCCGCGGAGCGACGCCAGCGCGCGGCGCTGGTGATCGGGGCGGTGCTCTTCGCCGTCGCCGTGCTGCTGCCGCCGCCGGCGGGGCTGGCGCCGGCGGCGTGGCGGGCGGCGGCGGTGGGGCTCTTGATGGCGGCGTGGTGGCTCGGCGAGGCGCTGCCGATCCCGGCGACGGCGCTCTTGCCGGCGGCGCTCTTTCCGCTCCTCGGCGTCACCGACCTGCGCGCCGCCACCGCCCCCTACGCCAATCCCCTGATCTTCCTCTTCCTCGGCGGCTTTCTCATCGCCCTGGCGATGGAACGCTGGCAGCTTCACCGGCGGCTGGCGCTGGAGATCCTCGCCCGCGCCGGCGGCGGGCCGAGTCGCATCGCCGGCGGCTTCATGGCGGCGGCGGCGCTGCTCTCGATGTGGATCTCAAATACCGCCACGGCGATGATGATGCTGCCGATCGCCCGCTCGGTGGTCGAGCTGGCGGGGCCGGAGGACGGCGATGCGACGCCGGCCGATCGGCGAGGCGATGGCGCCGGCGACGCGGGGCGGTTGGCGGTGGTGGTGATGCTCGGCATCGCCTACGCCTGCAGCCTCGGCGGCCTGGGGACCCTGATCGGTACCCCGACCAATGCCTTTCTGGCCGGCTTCCTCGACCAGACCTGGGGCGTGGAGCTCTCCTTCGCCCGCTGGCTGCTGATCGGCCTGCCGGTGATGGTGATCGGGCTGCTGGCGACCTTCGTCCTTCTGACCCGCGTGCTCTACCCCCTGCGCCGCCAGGCCCTCCCCGGCGGCGCCGCCGCCATCGCCCGCCAGCGCGCCGCCCTCGGCCGGCTGAGTGCGCCGCAGGCGCGGGTGGCGCTGGTCTTCGCTCTGGTCGCCCTGCTGTGGATCGGCCGGCCGCTGGCGGCGCGGCTGGTGCCCGGCCTCTCCGACCCGGGCATCGCCGTCCTCGGCGCCCTGGCGGTCTTCCTGCTGCCGGCGGGGGACGGCTCGGGGGAGCGCCTGCTCGACTGGGAATCGACCCGGCGCCTGCCCTGGGGGGTGCTGCTGCTCTTCGGCGGCGGCTTGTCCCTGGCCTCGGCGATCCAGTCGACCGGCCTCGCCGCCTGGCTCGGCGGCCGCCTCGCCGGCCTCGCCGCCTGGCCGCCCCTGGCCCTGGTGGCGGCGGTGGTGGCGGTGATCGTTCTGCTCACCGAGCTGACCAGCAACACCGCCACCGCCGCCGCCTTCCTGCCCGTCCTCGCCTCCCTCGCCGTCGCCATCGGCGAGCACCCCTTCGTCCTCCTGGTGCCCGCCACCCTCGCCGCCAGCTGCGCCTTCATGCTCCCGGTCGCCACCCCGCCCAACGCCATCGTCTACGGCAGCGGCCACGTCTCCATGGCGCAGATGGCCCGCGCCGGCCTGTGGCTGAATCTGGTGATGGCGGTGGTGGTGAGCCTGCTGGTCTGGCTCCTCCTGCCGCTGGTCTTCGACGTCGCTCCGGGCCAGCTCCCCGCCTGGGCGACGCCGCGCTGACGGCAGCCGGACGACGCGCTTTATTGACAAAGTTGCCTCGTTCCTGCTAGGGTGGAATCCGTCAACTGGAGGTGCCTATGAGCATCCGCAGCGCCGCCCTTCCCAACACGCCCTCGAACGACGTCGAGCAGCTTCTCCACGCCGTGCAGGCCACCGGCCTCGACGACGTCGACGCGGTCTTCCTCACCCGCGTGCTGCACGCCGTCTGCGACATGTCGCGCGATCTCGACCATCAGAGTCTCACCGCCGCGGCCGCGGCACCGTCCGATTTCGAGGTGCTGCTGCGCGCCGTGTTGCAGGCGCAGAAGTCCCTCGTCGCACGCCACGCCGAGGACCGGCCCTTGCTGCTGGCGCAGTTGCGCGGCCAGCAGGCGCGCCTGGCGCTCTTGGAGCTCGAAGGCGGGACGGTGCCGGCGACGCGGGTGGCGGAGATCCTCGGCATCTCGCGCCAGGCGGTGAACAAGCGCCGCCAGGCCGGCAAGCTCCTCGCCCTGCCCCTCGGCCGTCACGGCTTCGCCTACCCGGTGTGGCAGTTGGCCGCGAGCGGCGTGCTGCCCGGTCTCGAGGCCGTCCTCGAGCGGCTCCGGGACCACGATCCGTGGATGCAAGCGCGCTTCTTCCTCCGGCCCAATCCGCGGCTCGGCGGCGCCACGCCCCTCGCCGTGCTGCGCCGGGGCGACGTCGAGGCGGTGCTCGAGGCGGCGGCCGCCTACGGCGAGCATGGCGCGGCCTGAGGCCGCCGGGCCCGGGCCGCATCCCGAGCCGCCGGCCGACCTCGACGCCCTCGAGCTGCCCTGGCTGATCAGCGACCGGCCGTGGCTGCGGATCCACGCGACGGGCCGCGGGGCGCTCTTCTTCGGCACCACCGGCCGCAACCGCTGGGACGACCCGCAAGGCGTCTTCGGCGTCCTCTACGCCGCCGAAGACGCCTTCTGCGCCTTCGTCGAAACCTTCGGTCACGCCACCGGCACCGTCGACCTGATCACCCGCAGCGCCCTCGCCGGCCGCCGGTTGGCGCGGCTCTAGCCGCGCCAACCGCTGCGTCTGGTCGACCTGAGCGGTGCCGGTCTCGCCCGATTGCGGGCCGACGCCAGGCTGACCAGCGGTGCCGTCGCCGTCGCTCAACGCTGGTCCGCCGCCCTCCACCGCCATCCCGAGCGGCCCGACGGCCTGGTCTACCGCTCGCGCCACGATCCCGAGCGCCGCTGCGCCGCGATCTTCGACCGCGCCCGCGACGCCCTCGACGCCACCGACCTGGGCGGCTTGCTCGAGCCGAACGCGCGCCTTCTGGCGGCCATCCTCAAGACCTACGACTTCGGCCTGGTCGAGGCCTGAGGACGGCGGAGGGCCCGCCCCGCCCCGCTCGGTGGTAGCGTAACGGCCGATGCCTCCCGCCGCCGCCATCCGCATCCATCCCGACGACGACGTCGCCATCGCCGTGGTCCCCTTGGCGGCGGGATCGACGGTGGTCGCAGGCGGCTGCGAGGTCACCGTCGCCGAGGACGTACCCGCCGGCCACAAGGTGGCGCTCAGGGCGCTGGCGGCGGGGCAGGTGGTGATGAAGTACGGCTTCCCCATCGGCCGGGCGACGGCGCCGATCGACGCCGGCGAGCACGTCCACCTGCACAATCTGGCGAGCGATCTCGGCGGTGCGCTGGAGCTGCGCTACGTGCCGCCGCCGCCGGCCGCGGCGGTGGACCCGCCGGCGGTCGCATTCGACGGCTACCGCCGCGCCGGCGGCGCCGCCGGCACCCGCAACGAGGTGTGGATCCTGCCCACCGTCGGCTGCGTCAACCGCGTCGCGATGCGCATCGCCGAACGCGCGCGGCAGCGCTTCGCCGGCGCCCCGGGCGTCGACGGCATCCACGCCTTCCCCCATCCCTTCGGCTGCAGCCAGCTGGGGGACGACCTGCGCCACACCCAACGGCTCCTCGCCGGCCTGCTGCGCCACCCCAACGCCGGCGGGGTGCTGGTCGTCGGACTGGGCTGCGAGAACAATCAGCTGGCGGATCTCCTCGCCCTCGCCGGCGACGGCGACCGGCGGCGGCGGCGATACTTCAACGCCCAGGAGGAGGGCGACGAGATCGCCGCCGGCATCGAACGCCTCGCCGAGCTGGTGGCGGCGATGGCCGGCGACCGGCGACGACCGTGCCCGGCGGCGCAGCTCGTCGCCGGCCTCAAGTGCGGCGGCTCGGACGGCCTCTCCGGCGTCACCGCCAATCCCCTGGCCGGCGACGTCGCCGACCGCCTCACCGCCGCCGGCGGCCGCGCCCTGCTCTCCGAGGTGCCGGAGATGTTCGGCGCCGAGCAGGCGCTCCTCGCCCGCGCCCTCGAGCGGCGGGTCTTCGACCGCGGGGTGGAGCTGATCGAGGGCTTCAAGCGCTACTTCGAACGCCACCGCCAGGCGATCGACCGCAACCCGTCGCCGGGCAATCGCGACGGCGGCATCACCACCTTGGCGGAGAAGTCCCTGGGGGCGATCCAGAAGGGCGGCCGGGCGCCGGTGGCCGGCGTCCTGCGCTACGGCGAGGCGGTGGGAGACCGCGCCGGCCTGCATCTGGTCGAGGCGCCGGGCAACGACGGCGTGTCGTCGACCGCGATGGTGGCCGCCGGCGCCACCGTGCTGCTCTTCACCACCGGCCGCGGCACCCCCCTCGGCTTCCCGGTGCCGACGATCAAGATCGCGTCGAATTCGGCGCTGGCGGCGCGCAAACCGTCGTGGATCGACTTCGACGCCGGCCGCTTGCTCGCCGGCACGCCGCGTCCGGTGCTCGCCGCCGAGCTCTGGCGGCTGGTCCTCGACGTCGCCTCCGGCCGCCGTACCCGCAACGAGGAGAACGGCGACCGCGAGATCGCCATCTGGAAAGACGGCGTCACCCTGTAGCAGCCGGCAAGGAACGACGAACGGAAAGGGGGAACCCGCATCGGCCTCGTCGGGCCGTTCCGGGATCCGAAGGCGGACCGCTGGCGGTCTCCCGGATGACGGCGACGACCGCCGCTTCAGCCGTCCCCGGCCAGACGAAAGCGCGATCCGGGGACGAGCTCGATCTCGTCGGGCCGGAAGCTGCCCTCGACCCAGACCGTGTATTGGGCGTCGAGCAGCTCCCGCAGCGCGGCGACCGCGGCGGCGATGCGATTGGCGGACGACACGTCCCGGGTCGGCCCCCAGGGGCTCTTGATCGAGATCCGCCGGCGGTCTTCCGACACCCGGCGCGCGCCGCCGCGGCCGATCGACCAGATCACCACCGGCACCTGCAGGTCGCGACAGAAGGCGAGCACCTCGCCGGCGCGGAAGGCGCTGGCGTCGCGCGGCCGATCGCTCAACAGGAGGATCACGGCCCGCGGCCGGTTGCCGTCGGCGGCGGCGACCGCAGCGGCGGCGAGAGCGTCGCTCAGCGGCGGATCCGGCGGCGGCGCGGGCAGCTTGAGGTGGGTCATGAGGAAGGCCAGGCCGCCGTCGCCGGCGCCGAACGACTGGCTCTTCTCGAAGAGACGCGCGCCGCGGGCGCCGCGGCGGAAACGGGGGAAGAAGAATTCGACCTGCTCGCCGGCGCGCAGGCTCGCCACCGCCGACAGATCGAGCTCGGCGAACTCCCGCAGGGCCGCGGCGGCCGCCAGGTCGACCACCACCGCGAGGCGCGCCGGAGACTGCTCCAGGGCCACCGGCCTGAGGGCGGTGCCCCGCGCCGTCAGCTGGCCGTCGAGGGCCCGCAGGGACGGCCGGCCGCCGCGGGCCAGGAGGGTGACCCCGGTCAGCTCGGCGTCGATGCGGCCGCCGCTGGGGCCGCCGAATCGCACCTCGGCGCTGTAGCGGCTGCGGTCGGGGAAGACGACCTCCGCCCGCAGCTCGTGCAGGCGGTCGCCCTCGAGATCGGGCAGCTCGAAACGCTGCTCGCCGGTGAGCGCCAGGCGCTCGCCGTCGACCGTCAGGTCGATACGCTCCGCCTGGCTGAACTCGAGATGCTGCCAGAGCAGGCGCCCGCCGTCGGGCCGCCGGCGGTCTTCGCCTTCGAGCAGGATGGCGACCTCGGCCACCGACCGCGGCAGGTTGATCAACTGGCGCGCGCGGGCGATCTCCCGGCCGGCGGCGTCACGGGCGATCGCTTCCAGCAGATGCGGTCGCAAGCGCTCGCCGAGGTCGCAGGTGAATCGCCAGGGCGGAGCCGAGAGCACCTGCTGCTCGACGCCGTCGAGCACGATCGCCACCTCGGCCACCTCCCCTTCGACGATCAGCTCGACGTCGTGCTCGCCGACCACCAGACCGAGAAAGAGGAAGGCGAAGGCGATCATCCCCCGCTCCGCTCATCGCTCCAGCAAGCAGCGGCCGGTCATCGCCGCCGGCTGCGGCAGCCCCATCAGGGCGAGGAGGGTCGGCGCCACGTCGGCCAGCCGGCCGCCGGGACGCAGCACGGCGGATCGGTGGCGGGTGGCGATCAGGTGGAGGGGCACGTCGTAGGTGGTGTGGGCGGTATGCGGGCAGTCGTTCTCCGGGTCCCAGGTCTGCTCGGCGTTGCCGTGGTCGGCGGTGACGATCAGGCTGCCGCCGCATTCGAGGGCGGCGTCGACCAGGGAGCCGACGCAGGCGTCGACCACCTCCACCGCCTGCACCACCGCCTCGTGCCGGCCGGTGTGGCCGACCATGTCCGGATTGGCGAAGTTGACCACCATCAGCGGCTCGGGATCGGCCGCCCGCAGGCGGTCGAGCACCGCGTCGCGCACCGCGAAGGCCGCCATCTCCGGCTTCTGATCGTAGGTGCCGACCTCTTTCGGGCTGGGCAGCAGACGCCGGTGCTCGCCGGGGAACGGCTGGTCGCGGTAGTCGTTGAAGAAGTAGGTGACGTGGGGGTACTTCTCGGTCTCGGCGCAGCGGAACTGGCTCAGGCCGGCGTCGGCGATCACCTCGCCGAGGATGGCCTCGAGCTTGGGCGGTTTGTCGAAGAGCACCGCGCTGACCGGCAAGCTCTCTTCGTAGCGCGTCATGGTCGCGAAGTAGAGATCGTCGAGCCGCGGGCCGCGGTCGAAGCCGCCGCCTTCCACCGCCCGCCAGGCGCCGTCGTCGAGGAGAAAGGCCTTGCAGATCTCGCGCGGCCGATCGCCGCGGAAGTTGAAGAAGATCACCGCGTCGCCGTCGGCGATGGTGCCGCGGGACGAGCCCTCCCCGGCGCCGATGCGGGTCGGGGTGATGAACTCATCGCCGCTCTGGCTCGGCGTGCTCGGCCGATCGTAGTAGCGGCGCACCGCCTCGGCGGCACTGGCGGCGGTGATCCAGACCGGCTCGACGAGCTTGGGGTGGGCGACGCTGCGGCCGGTCAAGGCGGCATAGGCCCGCGCCACCCGCTGCCAGCGATGGTCGCGGTCCATCGCCCAGTAGCGACCGACGACGGTGGCGATGCGGCCGGCGCCGGCGAGCGCCGCTTCCAGCTGCTCGACGTAGCCCAGCCCGCTCTGCGGGCCGGTGTCGCGGCCGTCGGTGATGGCGTGCACCACCAGCCGCTCCGCCGGCCAGCGACGGCGCCGCGCCGCCTCGATCAGGGCGGCGAGGTGCGCCAGGTCGCTGTGCACCTTTCCGTCGCTGACCAGACCGAGGAGATGGACCGCGCCGCCGGTCCTGCGGGCGTGCTCGAAGGCGCCGCTCAGCGCCGGCAGATCGAAGAACGTGCCCTCCTCGATGGCGCGGTCGATGCGCCGGATCTCCTGGTCGACGATCCGGCCGGCACCGAGGTTCTGGTGCCCGACCTCGGAATTGCCCATGGTGCCGGCCGGCAGGCCGACGTCGACGCCGCTGGTCTTGATCAGGGTCGTCGGCCAGGCGGCGGCCAGGCGGTCGGCCACCGGCGTCCGCGCCTGTTTGACGGCATTGAACCGATCGTGCTCCGGATGGGGATTGTGCCCCCAGCCGTCGCGGATCACCAGCACGGTGGGGGGGCGGATGGCGGTGTCGCTGCTCTTCATTGCGCCAAGCCTACCCTCCCCGGCCCGCGCCGGTCGAGACGGCGGGCCGCCGCGATCGCGCCACGAACGCGTCACGCAGGTGCCAGGGACTTCGCAATTCCTTTGTATTCAATGCGTTACGGCGTACAGGAAGGCGCGACGACGAGACGCGGGCCGGCGCGGAAGGCCGGCCCGCGGGGGTGGCGGTGGGATCAGCGACGCGACTTGAGGATGACGAAGCGCTCGACGTCGCCGCTGAGCACGGTGAGGCGGACGCCCCGATCGAGATCGTGCCGGCGGATCTCCCGCCGGAAGTCGTCGGCGCTATCGATCTCGACCCCCTGCACGCGCAGGATGACGTCCCGCGGCCTCAGGCCGGCACGGGCAGCCGGACCGAAGGGCTCGACCGCGGTGATCACCACCCCGCCCGGGTTGATCTCGTAGCCCAGGCGCTGGGCGACGTCGTCGGTCAAGGTGCGGACCGACATCCCCAGGCGCTCGCCGGCGATCTCACGTTCGGGGGCCGCCACCTCCTCCTCGTCCTCCAGGCGGCCGAGCTCGACGTCGACGTCCTGCAGCTTGCCGTCGCGGAAGACCTGCAGCTCGACCCGGGTGCCGGGAGCGGTGGCGGCGACCTCGATCCGCAGCTCATCGACGCCCTTCACCGGCTCGCCGTTGAATCGGACGATGATGTCCCCTTGCTTCAGGCCGGCCTTCTCCGCCGGGCTGCCGTCGGTGACGTCGCCGATCAGGACGCCGTCGGTCGAGTCGTAGCCGAACGACGCCGCCAGATCCTCGGTGAGGTCCTGGATCGACACGCCGAGCCAACCGCGATCGACGCGGCCGTGCTCGATCAGGCTGTCCATGATGGTGCGGGCCATGTTGATCGGGATGGCCAGGCCGATGCCCATGTAGCCGCCGCTGCGCGACAGGATGGCGGTGTTGATGCCCACCACCTCGCCGCGCAGGTTGACCAGCGGACCACCGCTGTTGCCCGGGTTGATGGCGGCATCGGTCTGGATGAAATCCTCGTAATCGGCGAGGCCGACCCGCGAACGCCCTTTGGCGCTGACGATGCCGGCGGTGATCGACGCGCGCAGGCCGAAGGGGTTGCCGATCGCCACCACCCACTGGCCGACCTCGAGCTGATCCGAGTCGCCGAGGCGGGCCGGCTTGAGACCGCCTTCGATCTCCCCCGCATCGACTTTGATCACCGCGAGGTCGGTCTTGGCATCGCCGCCCACCACCTCGGCATCCAGCTCGCGCTCGTCGTCGAGCTGGACCGTCACCTCGTCGGCGCCGTCGATGACGTGGAAGTTGGTCAGGACGTAGCCCTCCTCAGAAACGATCACCCCGGTGCCGAGCCCCTGCTGGACGAAACCTTCCTCCGGCGCCGGCTGGGGGAAGAATCGGTCGAAGAAGTCGTCGCCGAAGAAGTCGCGCAGCGGCGACCTGCCGAAGGGCACTATGAAGGGACCGCGGCCGCGGACCCCTTCGACCTTGCGCATCGTCGAGATGCTGACCACCGACGGTTGCACCGTTCGGGCGACGTCGTGAAAGGCCTTCGACAGCTGCTCGGCAACCGGCGGCGCGACGACCGGCGGGCTGGTCTTGTCGGCCTCGATCCCCACCGCCGAAACCGCGGACGCAGCCTGGGCGGTGGTGGCGGCCGTGGTGCAGGCAGCGGGCAGGATCTGCCCGGCGGTGGCGGCCGTCACGACGAGGGCCAGGCTGACGACGGCCGCCCCGAAGAGCATCCACTTCGTCTTTCTCTTCAAGGCTCTATCTCCTTCTGGGTCCATTCCGTAATTCGAAGCTTCGGAGCGAGCTCGCATCGGCGCGAGCCCTCGCCAATCCGCCGCACTCGCGGCGTCCATTGGAGGAGAACATCGCGCCCCACCGGCCCTATTCCAATATCTTAGTCTCTCACACTAAGATCTTTCCCATGAGCCCTCCC
>RFGL01000217.1 GCA_003697015.1 Acidobacteriota bacterium
CAGGCCGGTGGCGCCGTCGCGGTGGAGGACGCTGCTGCCGGTGCCGAGCTCGGTCGTGATCACCGGCGTGCCGGCGGCCATCGCCTCGAGCTGCACCACGCCGAAGGCTTCGCTGCGACGGGTCGAGGGCAGCGCCAGCAGGTCGGCGGCGGCGTAGATCGCCGGCAGCTCGCCGGCGTCGAGGTCGCCCAGGAAGTGGATGCGGCCGGCGGCGGGGGAGGCGGCGGCGCGCGCCCGCCACCGTCCCTCGAGGGGGCCGCGGCCGACCACCAGCAGGGTGGCCTCGACCTCGGCCATGGCATCGATCAGGTGGTCGAGGCCTTTGTAGTAGCGCAGGCGGCCGACGAAGAGCACCCGCGGGCCTGGATAGCGCCGCGTCCAGGCCGCCAGGCGAGCCGGCTCGGGGTGGGCGAAGCGCTCGACGTCGACCGGCAGGGGCAGCACCTGGCAGCGGTCGCCGAGGCGGCGCAGCACCGGCGAGCTGGTGCGGTAGACCTCGCTCGAGGCGAGGACGCGGTCGGCGCGGCGCAGGAAGCGCCACATCAGGGGCCGGTAGAGCAGGCCGAGGAAGCGCTGGCGCACCACGTCGCTGTGGTAGTAGACCACCGCCGGCCGGCGGCGGCCGACCAGCAGCTGGGCGACCTCGGCCGGCGGGTAGGGAAAGTGGAGGTGGGTGAGGTCGGGATCGAGGTGCAGAAGGTGGCGCACCAGGGCCGGGCTGATCGGCGTCGAGGCGAGGGTTCCCAGGCGGCCGGCGCGGATCACCTCGACGTCGCCCTCCCGCGTCACCGTGGTCTTGAGCCCGGCGCCGGTGACCAGGACCGTGACCCGCAGGCCGCGCTGCGCCAGGGCGCCGGCCACCAGCTCGAGGTGCTGCTCGACGCCGCCGAGGACCGGCGGGTAGTCCTTGTAGACGTGGAGTACGTGCATCATCGCCCGCTCCCCTCGAGCGCCTGGCGGTAGGCGGCGGCGGTGAGCTCGGCGGTGCGCCGCCAGGTAAAGCCCCCGGCCCGCCGGCGGCCGGCCGCAGCCAGCCGGCGGCGGCGTTCCGGCTGGCGGAAGAGGGCGCCGGCGACCCGGGCGAGGTCGGCCGGATCCTCGGGATCGAAGTAGGCGGCGGCGTCCCCCGCCACCTCCGGCAGGCTGCCGCTGCGGGCGCAGGCCACCGCCGTGCCGCAGGCCATGGCCTCGAGCAGCGGCAGGCCGAAGCCCTCGCTCAAGGAGGGCAGGATGAAGAGGGTGGCGCCGCTGTAGAGCGCCGGCAGCTCGTCCTCCGCCACCGGCCCGAGGGAGAGCACGTCGGCGAGCC
The DNA here is from genome assembly GCA_003697015.1 of Acidobacteriota bacterium. Lineage (GTDB taxonomy): Bacteria > Acidobacteriota > Thermoanaerobaculia > Multivoradales > J023 > J023. Next base: position 1,310 of record RFGL01000217.1, read on the forward strand.
CGAGCTGCCGGGCACGGCGCTCGGCTTCGCCGTAGCGCGGGTCGCGGTAGCCGGCGAGCACCAGGCCGTCGCCGGCGCCGAGGGCGCCGGCACGGCGCAGCTCGGCCCAGGCGTCGATCAGACGCGGCAGGTTCTTGTGCGGCTTGTCGATGCCGACGTGGAGGGCGTAGTGCGGCGGCAGGCCGCGCCGCCGGCGCAGGGCGTCGACCGCCGCCGGCGGCGCCGGCCGGAAGCTCCCGTCGACCCCGCCGGGGGTGACGGCGATGCGCTCCGGCGGCACCCCGAAGCGCGCCACCAGCTGGTCGCGGGCGGCGTGGGAAAGGGTCAGCACCCGGCGGGCGCGGCGCAGGGCGTAGGCGACGGCGAGGCGGAAGGCGAGGCGAGCCCGCCAGGAGGGCAGAAAGTCCGGCCGCTCGAGACCGATGGCGTCGAAGACGGTGACCACCGACGGGCACGGCGGGGCGTAGAGGGCGGCGTAGTAGGGGGCGTGCCAGAGATCGACCGCCAGCCGGCGGACGGCGCGGCGCAGGGCCAGGGGCTCGCCCAGGGTGCGGCGGCCGGCGCCTGAGGGGTGCAGCACGACGCCGGCGTCGGCCAGGACGGCGGCGGCGAAGCGGCCGTCGGATCGGCGGTGGATCAGGGCGTGGATGCGGTCGTCGCCCGCCGCCGCCGGCAGCCGGCGCAGGAGCTGGAAGACGTAGCGGCCGATGCCGGGGAAGCGCCGGTCGAGGTAGCGGGCGTCGATGCCGATGGCGCGGCTCACGGCGCCGGCCATCGCCGCCCGCCGGCAGCCTCGTGCACGCGCTCCGCCAGCTCCATGGGGGGCATTATAATCGGCCGATCGCCCCGCTTGCGTCGAACCGGTCTGCGGCGGCAGGCCACCGATCGAGGAGAGCAGCCGATGAAGAAACGTCTCGTCCCCGTCCTCTTGCCCCTGGCCCTGATCGCCTGCGCGCCGGAGGAGAAGCCGCCGCCCGCCGACCTGGTGCTCTTCGGCGGCACCATCCTCACCCTCGAGGAGGCGCAGCCGGAGGCCAGCGCCCTGGCGGCGCGCGACGGCCGCATCGTCGCGGTCGGAGACCGCGCCGCGGTCGAGCCCCTGATCGGCGACGGCACCGAGGTCATCGACCTCGCGGGGGCGACGGCGATCCCCGGCTTCATCGAGGGGCACGGCCACTTCATGGGGATCGGCGACGCCCAGATCCAGCTCGATCTGCGCGCCGCACGCCGCTGGCAGGAGATCGTCGACCAGGTGGCGGCGGCGGTGGCCGAGGCCGCACCGGGGGAGTGGATCCGCGGTCGCGGCTGGCATCAGGACAAGTGGGACGAGCCGCCGTCGCCGGCGGTGGAGGGGTTTCCGGTGCACGATTCCCTCTCCGCCGTCTCCCCCGACAATCCGGTGATCCTGACCCACGCCAGCGGTCACGCCAGCTTCGTCAACGCCAAGGCCATGACCCTGGCCGGCATCGACCGCACCACCCCCGACCCGCCCGGCGGCGAGATCCTGCGCGATCGCCGGGGCCGGCCCACCGGCCTGCTGCGCGAGACCGCCGCCGGCCTGGTGCAGCGCGCCCGCTCCCAGGACGGCGCGCCGCCCGCCGGCGAGGCCCGGCGGATGATCGAGTTGGCGTCGGCCGAATGCCTGCGCAACGGCATCACCAGCTTCCAGGACGCCGGCTCCCCCTTCCCGGTCATCGACCTGCTGAAGCAGGCGGCGGACGACGGCCTCCTCGGCGTGCGGTTGTGGATCATGGTGCGCGACTCGAACGACGAGCTGCGCGCCAAGCTGGCGGGCTACAAGGTCGCGGGCTATGCCGGCGGCATGCTGAGCGTCGGCGGCATCAAGCTGTCGATCGACGGCGCCCTGGGATCCCGCGGCGCCTGGCTGCTCGAGCCCTACGACGACGCGCCCCACACCTCGGGCCTCAACCTGATCCCCCTCGAGTCGGCGCGCGAGACCGCCGAGATCGCCATCGACCACGGCGTCCAGCTGTGCATCCACGCCATCGGCGACCGCGCCAACCGCGAGGTCCTGAACCTCTACCAGGAGACCTTCGCCGCCCATCCGGACAAGCGCGACCTGCGCTGGCGCATCGAGCACGCCCAGCATCTGCATCCGGACGACGTGCCGCGCTTCGCCGAGCTCGGGGTGATCGCCTCGGTGCAGGCCATCCACTGCACCTCCGACGCCCCCTGGGTGCCGGATCGCATCGGCGAGCGGCGGGCGGCGGAGGGGGCCTACGTCTGGCGCAAGCTGCTCGATTCGGGGGCGGTGCTGATCAACGGCACCGATGCCCCGGTCGAGCCGGTGAGCCCGATCGGCAGTTTCTACGCCGCCGTCAGCCGGCGCCTGGCGGACGGCACCCGGTTCTATCCCGAGCAGCGCATGACCCGTCAGGAAGCCCTCGAGAGCTACACCAAGAACGCCGCCTGGGCGGTCTTCGAGGAGGACGACAAAGGCACCCTGGCGCCGGGCAAGCTGGCCGACGTCACGGTGCTGTCGCAAAACCTCCTCACCGTAGCGGAGGAGGACATCCCCCGCACCGAGGTGCTCTACACCATCGTCGGCGGCCGGGTCGCCTACCGCCGGCCCTGAGCGGCCGCCGCCAGCGACGGCCGGGGCGGCTCAGTGCTCGGCCTTGAGGGCGGGGAGGAGCGGGGTGCGGAGCGCCCCGGTGGCGGCGACGGCGGCGGCGGCGAGGCCGGCGGCGAAGACGGTGAGGAGGGTGCCGGCGATCGCCCCCCAGGGGGTGGCGGCGCCTTCGCTCAGCAGGTGGGGGGCGACGGTGATCAGGGCGGCGAGGGCGCCGATCGCCAGGCCGGCGAGGAGCAGCAGGGCGTTCTCCGCCACCACCATCAGGATCAGGCGCGTGCGGCGGAAGCCGAAGGCCTGCATCGCCGCCAGCTCGCCGCGCCGTTCGAGCACGCCGCGCAGCAGGACGATCGCCAGCCCGAGGGTGCCGAGCAGGAGCCCGAGGCCGCCCAGGGTGCGGAAGGTGGAGAGGTAGGTATTCTGCACGGCGTGGAAGGCGGCGAGCTTGTCGCCGGCGGTGACGGCATCGAAGCCGTAGGCCGACAGGCCGCGCTCCAGCACCCGGGCGACCCGCAGCGCGGCCCGCGGCTCGGCGTCGACCAGGAAGTAGGCGAAGCCTTCCTGGTCGGGGAAGTGGTCGAGGAAGGGCCGCTCGCCGATCAGGAGCTCGCTCTGGAAGATGCTGTTCTTGACCGTCCCCACCAGCCGCAGCTTGACCGCCTCGCCGCGCTGATCCTCGATCTCCAGATCCTGCCCCAGGCCGAGCTTGAGGATGTACTGCATCGAGTTCTGGTCGCCGATCGCCGGGATCACCCCCTCCCCCAGGTCGAGATCGAGCAGGGTCCAGGGGTTCTCCGCCGGCTGGAGGGTGCGTTGGAAGGTGAAGCCGCCGCGGCGGACGAAGGCCTCCGGGACGCCGACGAGGCGCGGCTGGCTGGGCCGGTAGAGGTTGAGGCAGCTGGTGTCCTCCCCCGGCAGCAGACGGCAGGAGAGGATGGTCGCCGCCGCCAGCGCCGCACCGTCCTCGCCGTCCTCGGGCAGGCCGAGGGCGAAGCGGCCGTCGGGGTCGCCGGGGTCGTGCAGCAGGGGCACGTCCGACTCCGCCACCAGCGCGTAGCCGCCGGCGCCGCTCGCCCGGCCGAGGGTCTCGCGGCTGTAGTCGTGCTGGAAGGCGGCGACGGTGACGATCATGAAACAGGCGGTGGCGACCAGGGTGACCGACAGCAGGCTGCGCCCGGGGTGGCGGCCGCCGTTGGCCGCCGCCAGACGCAGGATCGCCCCGCGACCGCCGGCGAGGGTCCCGCCGCCGCCGAGCTCGCCGCCGGCGAGGAGGGTGAAGGCGGCGATCAGGCCGATCAGGACGAGCGGACCGACGGCGAAGAAGAGGCCGGCATTGCGGGTCTCGCCGGCGGCGACGGCATAGGCCAGGAGCAGCAGGGCCGGGCCGAGGGTCAAGGCCAGGGTGAGGCGTGCCCGGCGGCCCGGCCGGCGGTCCCCCGGCTCGGCGATCGCCCCCTTGATCAAGGCCGTCGCCGGTACCCGGGCGATGCGCCGCACGGTCCAGTAGATCGACGCCAGGACCACCAGCACCGAGCCGGCGGCGCCCATCGCCAGGGTGGCGGGGACGACGTGGAGGGCGAGCTCGGTGGTGCCCACCGCCGGCAGCCAGCGGGTGCGCAGGAGGTGGATCATGCCGCCGGCGTAGGCCACCGCCAGGCCGCCGCCGAGCAGCGCCCCGGCCGCCGCCAGCACCAGCCCCTCGCCGAGCAGCTGGCGCTTGACCGCCCGCAGGGGATAGCCGACGGCGAGCAGCAGGCCCACCTCCGCCGCCCGCTGCTCGACGCCGAGGCGGAAGAGGAGGGCGGCGAGGAGGGCGGCGGAGACGATGAGGAAGAGGCTGAAGCCGATGAACAGGCCGGCGAAGTCGGTGGCACCGGTGGCGGCGGCGAGCCCCAGGCGTTTGACCGGTTGGAAGGCGAGCCCCAGGCCGTCGAGCGGCAGGCGGGCGATGAGCTCGCCGGCGAAGCGTTCGCCGGTGGCCTCGAGGTCGCCGTCCGGAGCGGCGAGGCGCAGGGCGGTGAGGTCGCCCCAGCGGGTGCGCCACATGGCCTGACCGGCGGCGAGGGAGACGAAGGCCTTGGGGGCGTCGCGGTAGCGGTCCCAATAGTCTTCGTCGCGCGGCCGGATGCGCCCGAGGTCGATGGGGAAGGGCGGATCCCAGTCGGCCATGTTGTCGCTGCCGGCGATCCCCGGATACTCCTGCACCAGCTCCGGGTCGATCCCCGGGCCGCGGGCGGCGACGACGCCGCGGACCGTCAGCTCGCGGCTGACCTCGCGCAGCGCCTCCCGCGGCCCGACCTCGAAGTAGGTCAGGCGCAGGCGGTCGCCGGCCGCGGCCTCCAGGTCCGCCGCCGCCCACTCGCCGAGCAGGATCTCGCCGGCGTCGAGGGCCGGTGCCGGCCCGCCGCCGACCAGCTCGAGCTGCGGCAGGGGGGAACCGGTTACCGGGTCGATGGCGGTGATGGTGGAGTAGGGGACGGCGCGGTCCCCGACGCGCAGCTCGTTGGCGAGGTAGGAGAGGATGGGTTGGTGCGGCACGCCGAGGGCGCCGGCGGCGGCGATCGCGGCCTCGGCGATCGCCGGTCGCAGCACCAGCTCGTCGCTCTCCAGGGTGAGGAAGCCGTCCCCCGGCCGCAGCTCGAGGCCGAGGTCGGCGAGGGTCAGGGCGGCGCGCAGCAGCTCGCCGGCCCGCGCTTCGGCCGCGGCCGCGCCGGCGCCGGGACGCTGGCGCAGGAGGATGGCGTTGACCGTCCCCTCCTGGCCGAGAGCGCGCTCCAGGGCGGCGAGGGGGACGAAGGCATTGGCCGGCACGCTCTGGTGGGCGGCGAGACCGAAGCGGCCGAGGCCGCGGTCGTCGATCACCCGCGCCACGGTCAGCCGCAGGGTCTTGACCACGCTGGCGGTGTCCTTGCGGCCGAGCAGGGAGCCGCGGGGCACTTCGCTCCAGCGCTTGAGGTGGATCAGCACCTGATCGCCCTCGCCGGCGCCGACGGCCCGCGCCAGGCCGGCGTTCAAGACCACCGGCGGAAAGGGGCCGGGGTCGCCGGCGGGGAAGAGCGCCGGCGCTTCGCCCTCGCCGGCGTAGAGCGCCAGGAAGCGCCCGTCCACCCCCTGCAGGCTGACGCCCGAGGCCCGGGCATGGCTCGCCGCGTGCTCGACGGCGCCGCGCAGCAGGATGGCCGGCGCCGCGGCGGTGAAGTGTTCCTCGAAGCCCGGCGAGTCGGCGATGGCGGCGGCGAGGGTGGCGGGCAGGAAGCGCTGGGCGACGAGGGCCTGGTCGATGCCGCCGAGGCGCTCGAGGGTGAGCTGGCGCAGGCTGCCGCGCACCGAGTCGCCGACCACCAGGGCACCGCTCAGCACCGCCGCCGCCACCGCCGCGCCGGCGATCACCGCCAGGCTCATCCCCCGGTGGTGGAGCAGAGGACGGAGGATGGCGCGCATCATCCCTCCCCGGCCGCCGGGGCCGCCAACCGGCCGTCGTGGAGCTCCAGCCGCCGCGGCAGCTGGCCGGCCAGCTCGAGACTGTGGGTGACGACGATCAGGATGGTGCGCTCGCGGGCGTGGAGGTCCTTGAGCAGCGCCCCGACGGCGCGGGCGTTGGCCTGGTCGAGGCTGCCGGTGGGCTCGTCGCAGAGCAGCAGGGAGGGGCGGTTGATCAGCGCCCGCGCCACCGCCGCGCGCTGGCGCTCGCCGCCGGAGAGCTGCGCCGGGCGGTGGCCCAGGCGCTCCCCCAGGCCGACCCGCTCGAGCAGCTCCCGGGCCCGGCCGTCGGCATCGTCCGCCGCCGGCGGCGGGAAGGCGAGGGTGGGCAGGAGCACGTTCTCCAGCACCGAGTAGTGGGGCAGCAGGTGGTGGTCCTGGAAGACGAAGCCGACGGTGCGGTTGCGGAAGCGGGCGAGCTCGGGCTCGCTCAAGGCGAAGGGGTCGCGGCCGCTGATCTCGATGCGGCCGGTGGTCGGCCGGTCGAGGGTACCGATCAGGTGCAGCAGGGTGCTCTTGCCCGATCCCGACGGGCCGGTGATCGCCAGGGCGTCGCCGGCCGCCAGCTCGAGGTCGACGCCGCGCAGCACCTCGAGCTCGCCGGCGGTGGTCTGGAAGCGCTTGCTCACCCCCGCCAGGCGGAGGCTCACCCCACGGTCCGGATCTTGCTGCGCCACGCGTCGTCCTCCTGGTTCAGAGCTTAGCGGATTCGGGCGTCCGATCGGCCGCCGATTCGGCCGGGGTCGCCAGGTACTCCCCGAGTTTCTCGGCCAGGGAAGCGGGAATGGGAATCGGCTCGAGGCCCGTGGGCTGGTCGAGGACGCAGCAAACGGTGCTGGTCCGCCCTTCGGCGACCCGCCGCCCGGCGCAGCGGATGGTGAAGCCGTAGGTCATCGAGCGCCGGCCCCTCTTCAAGACCCGCACGGCGACGTCGAGGACGTCCCCCAGGCGTGCCGGGCTGAGGTAGCGGCAGGAGGCCTCGACCCGCGGCCAGCCGACCGTTCGCCCCTCGTGCTCGAAGTGCACCTCGGCGCCCAGGGCGCGCAGCAGCTCGTGCTCGGCGGTCTCCATGAAGACGAAGAAGCGCGCGAAGTGGACGATGCCGGCCATGTCGGTATCGGCGAATTCGACCCGCCGGCGGCTGTGGAATTCCTTCATCGTCACGCCTCGTCTTGTGGTGGGTTGTGCCGTCGCCGGCCGGAGAAGCGGGCAGCGCCGGCGTCGGCCGAAGGCGGATTCACCCGCTGCCCGCCGGCGGCATCGGCGCCGGTGCTCGGCTCGCCGGCGCCCCCCCGGCCGTCGGCGCAGCTCGCGGAGGATCGCCGCGTGACGGCGGCCCGGGTCATGCCCTCCTCCGGCGCGCAGTCTCCCGTCTCAGGCGCTCGGCCGCGCCGGCTTCGAGGGTGGGGTCGTCCGTACGACGGCATCATGATGCAAGCCGAGATCGACGTCAAGGCGCCGTGCCCGTCGCCTCGCTAGACGCCGGTCGGCGCGGCTTCGGCCGCCGGCCTTCGCTTCCGGCTGGGGCGGTCGAGGAGGGAGCGGTAGAGGGCGAGGGTGCGCTCGGCGGCGGCGCGGGCGGTGAAGTGCTCGAGCACCCCGGCGCGGCCGCGGCGGGCGAGCTCGAGGCGGCGCCGGGGGTCGTCGATCAGGCTGCCGAGGCCGGCGGCGAGGGCGGCCGGATCGCCGGGCTCGACCAGGAGGCCGCCGCCGGTCTTGGCGAGGAGCTCGGGGAAGGCGCCGTGGCGGGGCTCGACCACCGGTACGCCGGCGGCCTGGGCCTCGAGCAGGAAGATGCCCTTGGGCTCGCGGTAGACGGTGGGCACGGAGAAGAGATCGAGGCTGTGCAGGAAGGCGACCTTGGCTCGGCGGTCGACTTCCCCCACCCAGTCGACCCGGGGCGTCAGGCCCTGGTCGTCGAGCTGCCGCCGCAGGCCGGCGACGTAGGGCCGGTCGCGCGGCCCGAGGTAGCCGGCGATGCGCAGGCGCAGGTTGTCGGGGCCGTGCTCCGCCGCCAGCAGGCGGAAGGCCTCGACGAGCTGGTGGAGGCCTTTTTCCGGGCAGATGCGGGCCAGGTAGCCGATGGTGATCGGCCCCGCCGGCTGCGCCGGGGCGTCGGGGAGGGGGCGCGCGGCGTAGTCGTCGGCGGCGATGCCGAGGTGGGCGACGCGCATGGCCTCCGGCGGCAGGGCGAGCAGCCGGCGCATGAAGTCGCCGTAGGCGGCGCAGGGGGCGACGAAGAGGTCGGCGTCGGCGGCGCGGCGGCGCATCTCGGCGACGATCTCCCGGCGGAAGGGCTGGGGGATCTCGTCGAGCATGATCTCCTCGCCCTGCACGGAGCAGACGATCGGCACGTCGAGGGCCTCTTTGATGCGGCGGGCGAAGCCGAGGAAGAAGGCGAAGGAGAGGTGGACGACGTCGGGGCGGTAGTCCCGCGCCAGCCAGCGCACCAGTTTTTCCAGCTCTTTGGCCTGGCGGCCGCTCTCCCCCTTGAGCATGGAGAGGGTGAGGGCGCCGACGTCGGCGGTGTCGGCCCGGCCGCTCCACTTGCCGAGCCAGCGCAGCAGGAGGGGCCGATCGAGCAGGCGGTCGACCAGCCACGGGGTGTGGCGGAAGAGGGGCAGTTTCTGTTGCAGGTAGACGTTGAGCGCGCCGAAGAAGATGCGGTCGCGGGCCACCGGCTCCTCGTCGATGCGCATGGTCAGGTAGGTGGGGGTGAGGGCGACGTCGTGGCCGGCGGCGATCATCGCCGCCGCCAGGGTGTTGGCGTTCATGCACGAGCCGCAGTACATGCCGGCGGTGCCGGCGGTGACGTAGGCGATCTTCATCGCCCCACCCCGTGGCGGGCGGCCGCCGGGCACGATCGCGGCAGGGCGCTTCGCATCAGGAGGGCTCCGCGCCGTCGCCGAAGAAGCGTTCGACCCGCTCGGGCTCGGTCGGCCGGCCGAGGAGGGAGCCGGCGATCAGCGCCAGGCTGGAGGCGGCGACCATCACCACCACCGGCAGGATGCCGCTGCCGCCGACGGTGTAGCCCGGCACGCCGTGGCCGTGGAGGAAGAAGGCGATCCAGGTGACGGCGGTGACGGCGATCGCCGCCACCGCGCCGGTGGCGTTGGACCGGCGCCAGTAGAGCGCCGCCACCGCCAGCGGCAGGAGGGCGGCGAAGCCGCTGAAGGACCACACGGCGAGGCCGAAGATGGTGGCGTCGAGGTGCAGGGAGAGGAGGTAGGTCAGGGCGACGACGGCGATGACGAAGAGGCGGCCGGAGAGGATCTGGGCGCGCTCGCTCATCCGGTCGTGGAAGCCGTAGTGGCGCACGACGTCCTGGGTGAACATGGTACCGACGGAGAGTACCTGGGAGTCGAGGGAGGACATGACGGCGGCGAAGACGCCGGCCCCCAGCAGGCCGGCGAGGAGGTCGGGCGCGTGGTGGTGGATCAAGCGGATCAGGACGCCCCCCGCCGCCGGTCCGCTGAGGTCGGGGAAGTCGATCCGCCCGAGCACGCCGAGGAGGACGCTCGGCAGCCACACGACCAGCATGCAGAGGGGATAGGCGACCATGCTCAGGCGGAAGGCCTCGGGCCGGCGGGCCGACAACCAGTGCTGGAAGAGGTGGGGGAACATGCCGGCGGAGAGGGGGATCAGGGTGTAGCTCAGAAGCTCGAGGGGGCGGATGCCGCCGCCTTCGATCAGCAGCTGCGGGTGGCCGGCCTGGACCGCGTCGAGAGCGGCGTCGAGGCCGCCGAGACGGCGCACGACGTAGACCACGGTGACCGCCCCGAGGGTCATGAACACCAGGGTTTGGAAGGTATTGGCCCAGGCGGTGCCGCGCAGCCCGCCGTAGGTGACGTAGGTCACCACCACCGCCGAGATCAGGAGGCCGCCGACCCACGGCGGCACGGCGCCGCCGGTGATGTTGGTCAGGGTCAGGCCGCCGCCCTTGACGCCGATCAGCAGGTAGGGGACGATCAGCAGGATCAGCACCGCGAAGAGCAGCAAGCCGACGGCGTCCGAGCCCCAGCGGGCGCGGAAGAGCTGTGCCTGGGTGAGGAAACCGTGGCGCTTGCCGGCGGCCCACATGCGGATGCCGACGAAGAAGAAGACCACCGGGATGACGATCGCCGACGACGAGGCCATCAGGGCGAAGACGCCGATGCCGCGGCGATAGGCTTCCCCCGAGGCGCCGAGGATGGAGAAGGCGGTCATGTTGGTGCCGAAGAGCGACATCAGCAGCACGAACGGCCCGATGGTGCGGGTGGCGACGAAATAATCCTCGCCGGTGCCGCGGAAGAGGCGGTGGCTCAGGGTGCCGACCACCAGCACGCCGGCGAGGTAAAGGCCGATGATCCCCAGCGTCATCGCCACCCCCCGCGTCGTCGTCGGCTCACGGTTCCGGGTGCTCGCTCGCTTCGAGGCCCAGGGTCGATCCGGGCAGGCGTCGCCGCATGGCGTGCCAGGCGGGGGTTCGGGCCGCTGCGGATCTGCGAGGCGCGCTTCGCTCGCTGCGCCCCGGCCCCGCTCGCCGTTCGCGGGGGTCTCGCGGTTCCGGGTGCTCGCTCGGCGCCTTCTCTCATCGCAGGTCGGAGGGCCAGGCGTAGCGCACGACCAGGGCCATCAGGGCGGCGGTCGCCAGGCAGTAGAGGGCATGGTAGGCGAGGCCCACCGGCAGGCCGAAGAGGCGGCTCGGGTCGTGCCACAGCCAGAAATCGTTGTGCAACAGGAAGAGCGCGGCGAGGGCGGCGTAGATCAGGCCGCGGCGCCGGCCGGCGCTCACGCCACCCCCGCAACCGAAGCCAGCTGCGCCGGCGAGCTCGGGCGCAGGCCGGGGAGCATCCGTTCCATGTCGGCGTAGAGCGGACCGAAGTCGCGGTCGAAGACGTCGCCGACCAGGATGTCGATCACCGCCTGGCGATGCTCGGGGTGGCGCTTCAAGAAGCGCGCGAAACTGAAGCGCCGGTCATAGAAGGCGTAGACCAGGCCGCGGAAGGCCTCCATGCCGCGCTCGATGGTGGGGCCGAAGACGCCGAGCCGCGCCGCCGACGGATCGTCCGCCGCCAGCGCTGCGGCGATCGCGTCGGCCGCCAGCTCGCCGGACTTGAAGGCCAGCAGCACGCCGGTGGAGTAGATCGGATCGAGGAAGGCGTAGGCGTCGCCGACCAGCACCCAACCGTCCCCCGCCACCCGGCTGCTCTGGTAGGAGAAATTCTTCAGCACCTGGACGTCCATCACCTGCCGCGCCGGCGCCAGCCGCGGGCGGACGCCGGGGCAGCGGGCGATCTCCTCGTCGAAGACCTTCTGCGGGTCGCCCCGGCGGCCGCTGACCAGATAGTCGATCGGGCCGACGATGCCGACGCTCACCCGGTCGTCGGGCAGGGGGATGTACCACACCCAGCCGGCCTTGCTCTCGACGTGGATCACCAGGGTCGCCCCCTCGTCGCGGCCGGCGTCGCGCACGGCGCCCTCGAAGTGGGTGAAGAGCGCCGCCATCTTGAGGTGGGGATCGGGGCGGCGCAGGCCGAGCTTCTTGGCCAGCAGGGTGCTGCGGCCGGAGGCGTCGACCACCACCCGGCTGGCGACGTCCGCCCGCCTGCCGTCGGCCAGCTCCAGGCGCACGCCGCGGGCCCGAGCGCCGGCGGCGGGTTCGCCGTCGAACAAGACGTCGCGTACCGCCACCCCTTCCAGCACCTCGACCCCGGCCTGGCGGGCGTTGTCGAGCAGCATGCGATCGAAGTCGCCGCGCAGCACCTGCCAGGTCTGGGAGCGCTCGCTGGGATCGGTCTCGGAGAAGTAGAACGGGGCGCTGGCGCGGCCGTCCTCGGAGATGAACTGGACGCTGTACTTCTTGGGGAAGGCGCTCGCCCGCAGCCGGTCGAGCATGCCGAGGCGGCGGAGCACGTCGTAGGTGGCGGGGATCAGGGACTCGCCGATCTTGAACCGCGGCAGGGGCTTTCGCTCCAGCTGCAGCACCGACAGGCCGTGGCGGGCGAGGAGGGTGGAAGCGGTGCTGCCCCCCGGGCCGCCGCCGATCACCACCGCGTCATAGGCCTGGCGGCGCGGGCGCGGGGTTGATCGGGTGCTCGACATCGGGGATCGGTCCATGAGCTCGCCGTCGCGGCGGTGATGGCGTCGAGAGCATATACGCAGGGCGGCGGCGGAGTTTGTATCGCCCCGGTAAAAATCCTCGTCAACGGGGGACTCAGAGCGGGTGATGCGGCGGCCGGATGCCGGGCTCGAGGCCCGCCGCCTGGCGCAGGGCGGCGGCGGCGTAGCGCTCGACCATCAGGCCGCGCCACTGGGCTTGAAAGTCGGTGTTGTCCATCGGCGTGGCGGCTTTGCGGGCGAGGCGTGCCGCCTCGGCGACGGCCTCCTCGTCGAGCCGCCGGCCGGCGAGCAACTCCTCCGCCGCGACCACCCGCAAGGGGCGTGAGGCGACGGCGCCGAGGACCAGGCGCAGGCGTTCGACGGCGCCGCCGGCGTCGAACCACGCGGCGGCGGCGGCGGAGACCACGGCGAAGTCGATGGCGCCGCGCCGGCGCAGCTTCCAGAAGCTGCCGGCGCAGTGCTCGACGGCGGCCTCCGCCGGCAGCAACACGGCGCAGAGGATCTCCTCGCGGCGCTTGTTGAGGTAGTCGATGCCGTCGTCGCGGTAGAGCTCCTCAAGCGGCACCACGCGCTCGCCGTCGTGGGCGCGCAAGAGCACCCGGGCGCCGAGGGCGCAGAGCATGGGGGCGGCGTCGGAGGCGGCGTGGGCCCAGCAGCGGGGCGAGCTGGGAGCCACCCAGCAGACGGTCCCCGCCTCCTTCATGCAGAAGTCGATCGCCCGGCGCCAGGGCTCGGTCTGGTTGTAGTAGGTGCAGCGGGTGTCGAGGCAGAGGTTGCCCCCCAGAGTGCCCATGTTGCGCAGCGGCGGCGACGAGATGCTGCGGACGGCGCAGGCGAGGGCGGGGTAGCGGCGCCGTACCGCGTCGCTGGCGGCCACCTGCGCCAGGGTGGCGGTGGCGCCGAGGCGCAGCTCGCCGCCGCCGTCGTCGACCGCGGCGAGCTCGGGGATCCCCATCAGCGACACCACCGTCGTCGCGTGCTGGTGGCGGCGCTTCATGTTGGGCCACAGATCGGTGCCGCCGGCGACGACCCGGGCGCCGTCGCCCTCGCCGGCGAGGATCGCCGCCGCCTCCGCCAGCCGGCGGGGGGCGCGGAAGTCGAAGGGGGGCAGCCTCAGCATCGATTCACCTACTCCGGCGCGCCCGCGATGCCGCGCCCGCGACCTCCATCGTCCTGACCTTCAGCGCCGGTCGGCTCGCCTCCTCCACCGTCATGGGGCCAAGCTACCATGGGTCAACCGTGGCGCACGGCCGGCCGGCCGCTCGCCGGGCGGCTCATGGTGCCCCCCCGATCCTCGCCGAGGGCGCGGCCGTCGCCCCCCTCTTCGGGCGTCGGGACGCGCAGGGTGGGGCCGAAGTCGACGGCGGGGAAGGCGCGCGGGCCGCAGCGCGGCTCCTCCCCCTTGGCCTGGGCAGCGAGGGCGCGGAGGATCATGTGGGGATGGATCGGCACCTGGTCGATGCGCGCGCCGACGGCGTCGAAGATGGCGTTGGCCAGGGCCGGCGGGATCGGCAGGAGCGGCCCCTGGCCGACCTCCTTGGCGCCCAGCGGGCCGCGCGGATCCGGGTCTTCGATCAGGTAGGTGGTGATCTCGGGCATGTCGCGGAAGGTCGGGCTCTTGTACTCCAGCACCGACGGCATCTTGTGCACCAGGGCGGGGGAGAGACGCCGCGGCAGGCGGCGGAAGGCCTGCTCCTCCATCATCGCCTCCCCCAACCCCATGTAGACCGAGCCCTCGACCTGGCCGAGGACCAGGGTGGGGTTGATCGAGCGCCCGACGTCGTGGGCGATCCACACGTGGAGCACCTCGTAGAGGCCGGTGGCCGGGTCGACCTCGACCTCGAGCACCGCCGCCGAGTAGGAATAGGTGGGGGAGGGGCCGACGCCCGCCCCCTTGTAGCGTCCGGGGGCGCGCGGCGGCACGTAGGAGCCGGTGGTGGCGAGGGTGCCGTTCCGGGTCTCGGCTTCGATCACCGCCTGCGCGAAGGTCAGGCCGTGCTCCGGCTCGGCGGCGTCGAAGACCCGGCCGCCGGCGAAGACCAGGCTCTGGGGGTCGCGGCCGAGGCGCTCGCCGGCGGCCTCGGCGAGGATCGCCCGCGCCCGTTCGGCGGCCTGGAGCGCCGCGTTGCCGGCCATCAGGGTGACGCGGGAGGAGTAGCTGCCGAGATCGACCGGCGTCAGACCGGTGTCGGCGACGCACAGCCGGACGTCCTCCAGGCCGATGCCCAGGACCTCGGCGACGATCGCCGCCAGCACGCTGTCCGAGCCCTGGCCGATCTCCGTCTGGCCGCAGTAGACCGCCACGCCGCCGCCGCGGTCGAGCAGGATCTGGACGCCGGATTGGGGCATGTGGTTCCAGTAGATCGGCAGCCCGGCGCCGCACAGGTAGGCGCCGCAGGCCAGGCCGAGGCCGCGGCCGTAGGGCAGCTTGCCGTAGCGCCGGCGCCAGCCGCTGCCCTCGACCACCGCTTCGATGCACCGGCCCAGGCCGACGGTGCCGAGCTTCAGCCAGTTGGCGGTCACCGCCTCGGCCGGCGCCAGGTGGCGGAGCCGCAGCGCCGCCGGATCGAGGCCCAGCGCGTGGGCCGCCTTGTCGAGGTGGACCTCGAAGGCGAAGCGCGGCTGCGGCGTCCCGTGGCCGCGTTTGGGGCCGCAGGGTGGCTTGTTGGTGAAGGCGCGCAGGCCGTCGAAGCGGTAGCGGGGCAGGTTGTAGGTGACGGTCTGGAGCGCGCCGGTGTAGAAGGTCGAGGCCACCCCGTAGCTGCCGTAGGCGCCGCCGTCGAGCAGGGTCTTGAGGTGCTGGGCGGTGATCGAGCCGTCCTTCCTGAAGCCGGTCTTGAGGTGCATCCGCACCGGGTGGCGGCCGCGGTGGCAGTAGAAGACCTCCTCCCGGGTGAGGGTGATCTTCACCGGCCGGCCGAGCTCGAGGGCCAGCCTGGCGACCACGATCTCGTGGCCGAAGACGTCGCTCTTGCCGCCGAAGCCGCCGCCGTTGGGGCAGGCGACGACCCGTATCCGCGCCGGCGGCAGCTGGAGCACCTTGGCCAGCGCCCGGTGGACGTAGTGCGGTGTCTGGGTGGAGGAGTAGAGGGTGACGCGGCCTTCGTCCTCGGGCACCGCTAGGGCCGCGTGCTGCTCGATCGGCAGGTGGGTATTGCCGTCGAAGAAGCAGTCGTCTTCGAGGATCACGTCGGCTTCGGCGAAGCCGGCCTCGAGGTCGCCGAATTCGAGCGAGACCCGCTTGTGGACGTTGCCGCCGGCGCCGTAGTCGTGGATCCGCGGCTCGGGGGTGGCGATCGCCTCTTCGGCGCTGGCGATGGTGGCGAGGGGCTCGTAATCGACCCGCACCGCCCGCGTCGCTTCGTCGGCCTGCTCTTCGGTCAGCGCCGCCACCGCCACCACCGGCTCGCCGACGTAGCGCACCTTGCCGCGCGCCAGGGCGTGCTCGTCCTCCGACACCGGCAGGATGCCGAAGGGGATCGGCAGGTCGTCGCCGGTGAGAACCGCCAGCACCCCGGGCATGCGCCGCGCCGGCTCGAGGTCGATGGCGCGGATGCGGGCGTGGGGCAGGGTGCTGCGCACCAGGCGCACGAAGCAGGTGCGCGGCGGCGTCAGGTCGTCGGCGAAGCGGGTCTGACCGGTGACCTTGGCGCGGCCGTCCACCCGCCGGAAGGGCGTGCCGACGAGCTTCATCGCCGCACCTCGGGCAGGGGCGAGCCGAGGAAGGCCTCCTCGGGCGGCCGCTCTTCCTCGCCGCGCAGGATGGCGGCGGCCCAGGCCACCGCCTGGACGATCTTGCGGTAGCCGGTGCAGCGGCAGAGGTTGCCCGCCAGGGCCTCCTCGATCTCCTCCGCCGTCGGCTCCGGATTCTGCGCCAGGAGGGCCTTGGCGGTCATCAGGATGCCCGGCGTGCAGTAGCCGCACTGGGCGGCGCCGAGGTCGGCGAAGGCGGCCTGCAGGGGATGGAGCCGATTGCCCTCCTGCAGGCCCTCCACGGTCTCCACCTCGTGCCCCGCCGCCTCGGCGGCGAGCACCAGGCAGGAGAGCACCGGCCGGCCGTCGAGGAGCACCGCGCAGGCGCCGCACTCCCCCAGCTCGCAGCCGTGCTTGGTGCCGGTCAGGCCGCACCCCTCGCGCAGCACCTCGAGCAGGGTGTGGTGGACGGGAAAGACCACCGTATGGTCTTCGCCGTTCACCCGCAGGGTTGCGGTGACCCGGGACGCCTCGGCGGCGGGCTCGACGTTACGGGGTTCGCTCATCACGCCGATTCTATCGCCGCCGCCACCGCCGCTGCGCCCGCGGCCCCAAAAGCCTGCCGTCCACAGGAGGCGCCGGAGCTCAGATCCGCACGGCGGTGACGTTGCGATAGGCGCCGGTCAAGCGCTCGAGGTCGGCGGGATCGCCGGTCAAGGCGATTCCACCCCCGAGCTCGACGGCGACCGCGACGACGTGAGCATCGGCGAGAAGCTCCGAGCCTGCTCCCGCCGCCGCCAGCACGCCGCCGACCAGCCGGGCCAGGGGACGGTCCGTGGCTCGGACGTAGATTCCCGTTTCCCGCGACAGACAGGCGTCGATCAACGAATTGTGATGCGGTCCGCGATAGAGCTCGGCCAGGATGACCGCCGGCACCACCACCTCCCGGCCGAGCCGCTGCGCCGCCCGCAGAGCCGCCCGTACCTCCCGATTGGCTGCGGTCGGCCGGCCGGCGAGCGCCGACAGGGCGCCCGCGTCGAGGGCCACGCAACGGCTCATTCGAGCATCCGCACGTAGTTCTGGATCAGGGCTTCGTCCACCGGACCGTGCTGCTGGTCGAGTCGGTCGAGGAGCTCGCCGAGCAAACGCCGCCGGCGGCGGCGTTCGAGCTGGTCGCGCAGGGCATCGTTGACTTGCGACGAGAGGCTGATTCCCCGGCTCTCGAGCTCGTCGACCAGGTCGGCGTCGAGGGAGATCGAGATCTTGCGTTTGATCGATCGCATACCGGAATCGTACCAAAGTACGACCGCTCGGTCCATCTTCGCCGAAAGCTCCGCGGCGGGACGGCGGAAGCGGGCAGGCGGCGGCGTTCGAGCTGGTCGCGCAGGGCATCGTCGACTTGCGACGAGAGGCTGATTCCCCGGCTCTCGAGCTCGCCGACCAGGTCGGCGTCGAGGGAGATCGAGATACTGTACGGGCGTAGACTAGCGGCGAGATGAGCTTCTACGACGCGCGGCTCGAGACCCTGGATCGCGACGCCCTGCGCGCCCATCAGGAGGAGCGCCTGCGCCGGCTGATGGCGGTGGTGCCGCGGAGCGCCTTCTACCGCCGCAAGCTGGCGGCGGCGGGGATCGATCCGGCGTCGATCTCGAGCCTCGACGACCTCGCGCGCCTGCCCTTCACCACCAAGGCGGAGCTCCTGGCGGCGCAGCGCCGGGAGCCGCCCTTCGGCGGCCTCACCACCCGGCCGCCGGCCGACTACCGCTACCTCTACCGCACCTCCGGCACCAGCGGCCGGCCGCTCCTATGGCTCGACGGCGAGGAGGACTGGGCGACCTGGCTGCGCGCCTGGGGGGCGGTCTACCGCGGCGCCGGGGTGGGGGCGGAGGACGTGGTCTTCGGCGCCTTCTCTTTCGGCCCCTTCATCAGCCATTGGACGGCGATGGCCGGCGCCGCCCACGTCGGCGCGTTGTGCGTCCCGGGGGGCGGCATGAGCTCGCGCCAGCGCCTCGAGGCGATCCTCGACCACCGCTGCACGGTGCTGGTCTCCACCCCGACCTACGCCCTCCACCTCGCGGCGGTGGCGGCGGCGGAGGGCCTCGACCTGGCGTCCTCGGCGGTGCGCGTCACCATCCACGCCGGCGAGCCGGGAGCGAGCGTCGCCAGCGTCCGCCGGCGCCTCGCCGCGGCCTGGGGGGCGCGTCCCTTCGACCACGCCGGCGCCACCGAGGTCGGGGCCTGGGCCTTCTCCTGCCGCGAGCAGACCCTCGAACCGCACCTGAACGAGCTCGAATTCGTCTGCGAGGTGGTCGACGGGGCGAGCGGCGAGGCGGTGGCCGACGGCGAGCGCGGCGAGCTGGTGATCACCACCCTCGGGCGGCCTGGGATGCCGGTGCTGCGCTACCGCACCGGCGACCTGGTGATCCGCAGCCGCCGGCCCTGCCCCTGCGGCCGCCACCTGGCGCGCATCCGCGGCGGCGTCCTCGGCCGCGCCGACGACATGCAGGTGGTGCGGGGGGTGAACGTCTACCCCAGCCTGGTCGACGACCTGGTGCGCGCCCTGCCCGAGGTGGTGGAGTACCGGGTGGAGGTCGACCGGCGGCAGGCCCTCGACGAGCTGCGCATCCACCTCGAGCTCGCCCCCGGCGCCTCCTTCGCCGCCGCCGAACGGCGCCTGGCGGCGGCCTTCCGCTCGCGCCTCGGCCTGCGCGTCGTCATCCTCGAGGCCGCCGCCGGCAGCCTGCCGCGCTTCGAGCTCAAGGCCCGCCGCTGGGTCCGCCTCGAGGCCGAGCCTGGTAGCTGATCAACGCGAGCTCGGGGACGTCCCGGAAATACTCGACGTCGCGCGTAGCGAGGGGCGGCATGCTGGGTCGCCCAGGCAGCGATCCGCGCTTGCTCAGCCCTCCGGCATGCCGGCGGCGAACCGGTCGAAGATCATCCGCCGCTTGCTGTCGGAGAGGTCGCGGGTCACCGGCATGTGGGCCGGGTCCGCCATCGGCAGGGCCGACGCCCGTTGGATGGCGGCGGCGTTGTCCTCGACGCTCCGGTAGCTCCCCAGGTCGACGAAGTTGAGCATGAAGGGGTAGAGCTTCTTGTACCGGCCGAGCACCGGCTCGACGTCGTCGTTCCAGGTCGGGGTGCCGGAGTCGATCGAGTCGGTGTGGACCGGACCGCTGACGAAGTCCCACGGGTCGGGGTTCCCGGGCCGGCCCCGGGCGTAGGCGACGCCGTAGAGCTGACCGTCGATGAAGCGGCGCGGGTCGCCGCTATCGGAGGCGCTGAGCTCGAAGGAGGTCTTGCCGCTGGCGCCGGTCGGCGGCGCGGCCGCCGGGAAGCTCGCGGAGCGGTGGACGATCGAGC
>RFGL01000218.1 GCA_003697015.1 Acidobacteriota bacterium
CGACATGTTCGAGCAGGCGAAAAAGCACGCCCCCTGCATCATCTTCATCGACGAGATCGACGCCGTCGGCCGCCACCGCGGCGCCGGCCTGGGCGGCGGGCACGACGAGCGCGAGCAGACCCTCAACCAGCTGCTGGTCGAGATGGACGGATTCGAGACCAACGAGGGGGTCATCCTCATCGCCGCCACCAACCGCCCGGACGTCCTCGACCCGGCGCTGCTGCGCCCCGGCCGCTTCGACCGCCGGGTGGTGGTCGACCGGCCGGACATCAACGGCCGCCTGGGCATCCTGCGGGTGCACACCAAGAGCTTCCCCTTGGGACCCGACGTCGACCTCGGCGTCCTCGCCCGCGGCACCCCCGGCTTCGCCGGCGCCGACCTCGCCAACCTGGTCAACGAGGCGGCCTTGATCGCCGCCCGGCGCAACAAGAAGCAGGTCGAGATGGAGGACTTCGAGTACGCCAAGGACAAGGTCCTGATGGGGGTCGAGCGCAAGACCCTGATGCTCACCGACGAGGAGAAGGAGGTCACCGCCTACCACGAGGCCGGCCATGCCATCGTCGCCGCCTTCCTGCCCGGCACCGACCCCCTGCACAAGGTGACGATCATCCCCCGCGGCCGCGCCCTGGGGGTCACCATGCAGCTGCCGCTGGAGGATAAGTACACCTACAAGAAGCGGTACGTCGAGAGCCAGATCGCCGTCCTGATGGGCGGCCGGGTGGCGGAGGAGCTGACCCAGGAGGACATCACCACCGGCGCCGGCAACGACATCGACCGCGCCACCGAGCTCGCCCGTCAGATGGTGTGCAATTGGGGCATGTCGGAGCTCGGCCCGCTGTCCTTCGGCTCCAAGGACGAACCGGTCTTCCTCGGCCGCGAGCTGGCCCAGCGCGCCGACTACAGCGAAGACACCGCCCAGCGCATCGACCAGCAGGTGACGCAGATCGTCAACCGCGGCTACGAGACCGCCAAGGAGATCTTGAGCCGGCACCGCGAGGTGCTCGAGCGCATGGCGCGGGAGCTGTTGGAGAAGGAATCCCTCGAGGGGTGGGAAGTCTACAAGCTGATCGAGGACGTCACCGGCCAGAACCTGGCGCCGGCGGGGATGAAGCCCCGGGTGAAGCCGGCGACGCCGCCGCCGGTCGGCCGGCCGGCGCGCGGCGAGAACGAGCAGGCGGAGAAGGAGGACCCCTCCATCGCCGGCGACTCTCTGCCCTCCCCCGCCCCCACCTGATGCCGCATCCCTCGCCTCCGCATCCGCCCGGCGGCGCCGCATCGCGCCGCTGGCGGCTCGCCCTGCCGCGCGGCCGGCGACTGGAGCTGGCCGTCGACGGCCGGCCCAAGGTCATGGGGGTGGTCAACGTCACCCCGGATTCCTTCTCCGACGGCGGCCGCTTCCTCGATCCCCGACGCGCGGTCGAGCACGCCCTCGAGCTGATCGAAGAAGGGGCCGACCTGGTCGACCTCGGCGCCGAGTCGACCCGCCCCGGCGGCGGCGTCTACGGCGGCGGGGCGGCGGAGGTGCCGGCGGCGCTCGAGCTCGAGCGCCTGATGCCGGTGCTCGAGGCCCTGCGCCGGCACACCGACGCGCCGATCTCGGTCGACACCCGCAAGGGGGAGGTGGCGGCGGCGGCCCTCGCCGCCGGCGCCGACCTGATCAACGACGTCGGCGGCTTGCGCGACGGCGGGCTGGTGGCGGCGGTGGCACGTCACCGCTGCCCGGTGGTGGTGATGCACAGCCGCGGCGACCTCGCCACCATGCAGCGTCACATCCGCTTCCGCGACGTCGCCGGCGAGGTCGCGGAGGAGCTCGCCGCCGCCGCGCGACGGGCCCGCGACGGCGGCATCGACGAGGAGCGGCTGATCTTCGACCCGGGGATCGGCTTCGGCAAGACGCCGCGCCAGAACCTGCTCCTGCTCTGCCGGCTGGCGCCGCTCCACGCCCTCGGCCGGCCGCTCCTGATCGGCGCCAGCCGCAAGAGCTTCATCGCCCACTACAGCCCGTCGCCACCCGACCGCCGCCTGGGCGGCAGCCTCGCCGCCGCCGCCTGGGCGGCGCGGCGCGGGGCGGCGATCGTACGGGTCCACGACGTCGCCGAGACGGTGCAGTTCTTCCGCCTCTCCCAGGCGATCGCCGAGCAGGATTCTGCGATACATTACACCGCGCCCGCGCGCCGCTCGAGGCCCGCGGACTCCGCGCCGCCGACCGGCCGCCGATAGACGCCGCCCATGGATTTCCTGCCGATCGACCTCGAGCAGCTGCGCCGCCTGCTGACCTGGCGCAACGTCCTCGACGTCGCCCTGGTGACGGCGGTGTTCTACAACCTGCTGATCCTCTTGCGCGGCACCCGGGCGATGCAGCTGTTGTTCGGCGTGCTGGTGCTGGTCGGCGCCTACTACGGCGCCATCGGCCTCCGCCTCACCGCCCTCGAGACGACGATCGAAAAGAGCTTCATCGTCCTGCCCTTCGTCATCGTGTTGCTCTTCCAGCAGGAGATCCGCCGCGCCTTGTCGAGCTTCTGGCGCACGCCGTTCTTCAGCCGCGGCACCAGCCCCTCCCTCGAGCCGATGATCAACGACGTGGCCCTCGCCGCCGTCACCCTGGCGGAACGCAAGATCGGCGCCTTGATCGTCTTCGAGCGTCACGACGGCCTGCGCGACTACATCGAGAACGGCATCCAGCTCGACGCCCGGGTGTCCCTCGACCTGCTGATCAACCTCTTCGCCCCCGACACCCCGACCCACGACGGGGCGGTGATCATCAGCGGCGAGCGCATCGCCGCCGCCACCTGCTTTCTTCCCCTGACCCAGAATCCGCAGCTGTCGAAGTCCCTCGGCACCCGCCATCGCGCCGCCCTCGGCATCACCGAAGAGACCGACGCCGTGTCGGTGGTGGTGTCGGAGGAAACCGGCATCATCTCCGCCGCCATCGAGGGGCGGCTGGAGCGGGAGCTCGACTCCAACGGCCTGCGCAACCTGCTCTTCGCCCTCCTCGCCGGCGAGCTGAGCAAAGCCGTCGAGCGATGAGCAACCGGGGTCGCCTGCCGCTCCTGCTCCTCGCCTTCGCCCTGGCGCTGGCGGTCAAGATCGCGGTCTACGAGGGCGGCCAGCTCAGCGAGCGCACCATCGAGGTCGGGGTGGTGATCCAACCGCCGCCGGGCTTCCGGGTGCTCCATCCGATCAACAAGGTGGAGGTGCGCCTGCAGGGCAAGAGCAGCGACGTCGCCATCCTCAATCCGCAGAACGCCAGCGTCCTGGTGCCGATCGAGGCCAGCACGCCGGGGGCCTATCCGGTCACCATCCGGCCGGAGAACGTGCGCTTGCCGCCGGGCAACTTCGAGGTGCTGTCGATCGAGCCCTCGAGCTTGAGCCTGGAGATCGATCGCGAGGTGAGCAAGATCGTCTCCCTCGAGGTGCAGCCGGTCGGCGAACCCGCCGCCGGCGCCACCGTGCGGGAGATCGAGGTGCGGCCGTCGGAGGTGGAGGTGGTCGGGCCGGAGAAGCTGCTGCGCAACCTCGACAGCCTGCCGGTGGTGGTCAGCGTCGAGCGCCGGGCCTTCTCCTTCGAGGAACGCACCGTGCCCGAGATGCCGCCCCTGGTGCGCCTCGCCAACCCCATCCAGGTGGTGGTCTCGGTGCGTCTGGAAGAGCCCCAACTCAACGTCGACCTCGACGAGGTCGGCGGCGGAGGGGCGGAGGAATGAACGCCGCCCCCCGCCTCTTCGGCACCGACGGCATGCGCGGTACCTTCGGCCGGCCGCCCCTCGACGAGGTCACCGTGCGCGCGCTCGGCGACGCCTTGGGGGAGACCCTGCGCGGGCGTCACGGCGACGGCGCGCGCGTCGTGCTGGGGGGCGACACCCGCGCCTCGACCCCCGAGCTGTGCCGCTGGCTGACCGCCGGCCTCGCCCCCCACCGCACGGACCTGACCTATCTCGGCGTGGTGCCGACCCCGGCCGTCGCCGGCGAGTGCCGGCGGCGCCGCGCCGCCTGCGGCATCGCCGTCTCCGCCAGCCACAACCCTCACCCGGACAACGGCATCAAGCTGCTCGACGGCGACGGCGGCAAGTGGCCGCCGGCGGCGGAAGCCGCCCTCGAGCGCCGGCTCGCCGAACGGCTCGCCGAGCCGGCGGCGGGCCCGCCGGACGGCTCGCTGCCGCCGGTCGACCGGGAGGCCCGGGAGGCCTACCTCGCGAGCCTCGCCGGAACCCTCCCCGGCGGCCGCCCCCTGGCCGGCCTGCACCTCGCCCTCGACGCCGCCAACGGCGCCGCGTCGCCCTTTGCCCGGCAGCTCTTCGAGGGGCTCGGCGCCGCGGTGACGATCACCTGCGACGCCCCCGACGGACGCAACATCAACCGCGGCTGCGGCTCGACCCACCCGCAGGCCGTCGCCGCGCTGGTGACGGCCGCCGGCGCCGGCGCCGGTTTCGCCTTCGACGGCGACGCCGACCGCGCGATCATGGCCGACGAAGCGGGCACCGTCCACGACGGCGATGCCATCCTCTACCTGTGGGCGCGGGACCTGGCCCGGCGGGGTGAGCTGCGCGGCGGGCGGATCGTCGCCACCAGCATGTCGAACCTCGGCCTCGAGCGCGCCCTGGCGCGGGAGGGCATCGGCCTGGTGCGCTGCGACGTCGGCGACCGGGTGGTGGTCGAGACCCTCAAGCGGGAAGGCCTCGTCCTCGGCGGCGAGCAATCGGGCCACATCGTCCACCTCGGCCTGACCACCACCGGCGACGGCCTGCTGACCGCCCTCCACATGGCCCATCTGGTGGCGCGGGAGGGCCGTCCCCTATCGGCCCTGCTGGCCGGCTTCGAGCGCTATCCCCAGCTGATCGAGAACGTGCGCGTGCGCGCCAAGCCCGATCTCGACGCCCTGCCGGCGGTGGTCGAGGCCCGCCGGCGGGTGGTCGAGACGCTGGGCGCGGACGGCCGCCTGGTGCTGCGCTACAGCGGCACCGAGCCCCTCGCCCGGATCATGATCGAAGGCCGCGATCGGGGCGAGATCGAGGCCCTCGCCCGCCGGTTGGCGGCGGCGATCGAGGGGGAGATCGGAGCCTGAGGCATGGCCGGCCGACTGGTGATCTACGGCGCTACCGGCTACACCGGCCGGCTGATCGCGCAGCGGGCGGCCGGAGCCGGCCTGGCGCCGCTCCTCGCCGGCCGCAACGCCGCCCGGCTGGCGGCGGTGGCGGAGCCCCTCGGGCTCGATCACCGGGCCGCCGCCCTCGACGACGGCGCCGCCCTCGACCGCCTGCTGGCCGGCGCCGGCGCGGTGCTCCACGTCGCCGGCCCCTTCTCCGCCACCTGGCGGCCGATGGCCGAGGCCTGCCTGCGCAACCGCTGCCATTATCTCGACGTCACCGGCGAGATCGACGTCTTCGAGGCCCTCGCCGCCCGCGGCGAGGAGGCGCGGGCGCGGGGGGTGATGTTGCTCCCGGGGACCGGCTTCGACGTCGTGCCCAGCGACTGTCTGGCGGTCCATCTCAAACGCCGCCTGCCCGCCGCCACCGCCCTCGAGCTCTACGTCTCGATCCGCGGCGGTCCCTCCCGCGGTACCGCCAAGACCGGCATCGAGGGGCTCGGCCAGGGCGTCCGCGCGCGCCGCGGCGGGCGCATCGTCCGCCTGCGCCGCGGCGCGCGGACCCGGGTCGATTTCGGCGACGGCGAGCGCGACTGCCTGGCGGTGGGCTGGGGGGACGTGTCGACCGCCTACCACTCGACCGGCATCCCCGACGTCACGGTCTACTTCGAGGCCACCGGCCAGCTGCGCCTCCTCGACCTTCTGTCGCGCAACCTGCGCTGGTTGATGGGCACGGCGCCGGTCGAGCGCCTGCTCAAGGCGGCGATCGATCGCCAGCCGCCGGGACCGAGCGACCGCGCCCGCGCCCGCGGCCGCTCCATCCTCGTCGGCGAGGTGCGCGACGGCGACGGCAACCGCGCCCGCTCGCGCCTCGACGCCCCCGAGGGCTACACCCTGACCGCCGCCACCGCCACCGCCATCGCCGAGCGCGTCCTCGCCGGCGACGCCGTGCCCGGCTTCCAAACCCCCGGCCGCCTCTTCGGCCCGGACTTCATCCTCCGCTTCGACGGCTGCCGGCGACGCGACCTGCCGGCGTGAGGGCCGCTCGGGGCCACGGGACGGGACGCGCCGGTGGGGCAGGAG
>RFGL01000219.1 GCA_003697015.1 Acidobacteriota bacterium
GCAGACGGCGGCGGCGAGCATCGCCCGCAGGCGGCGGAGGTCGATGGCGGTGACGGCGGCGGCGAGCGCCAGAGCGAGGCTCAGGGCGGCGGTCGACCCGGAGCCCGCCGGCCGCATGAAGTCGCCGCCGAGCAGATTGTCGAGGGCGGTGGCGTGGATCTCCAGGCCCCTGGTGAGGCCCGCGGTGGGGGTGAAGACGTCGTCCCCCAGGCCACTGGCGCCGATGCCGAAGATCACGTAGCGGTCGCGGATCTCGGCGGCGGCGGCGCGCCCCGCTTCGCCGTCCGGGTGATAGGCCGCGGCGAGCAGGTAGGCGGCGGCGAGCGCCGGGTAGAGGTGGCCGCCGTGCTCCGCCAGGGGGGCGCGGTAGCGCAGCACGGCGCGACCGCGGCGATCGAGGGGCAGACGGCGACCGGCGAGCTCCAGCCAGCCGGCGCCGAGACGCAGGTCGACGTCGCCGGCGACGGCGGCGGCGGCGGCGAGGGCGAGGAAGGGCAAGGGCCGGCCGGCGACGACGCGCAGGGGTTCGATGAAGCGCACCACCGGCCCGCCGTCGACGACGCCGTCGACGTGGCCGAGGATCGGCGCCGCCGCCGCCAGCGGCGCCACCGGCAGCAGGACGCCGCGGCGGCTGAAGGGATCGCCCCCCGCCCACGCCCGCCAGTCCTCGAGGCCTGCGAGGCGGAAGGGGACCGGCGGCGCGGACTCGGGCCAGCCGGCGAAGTCGTCGCCGGTCTGCACCGCCAGGGCGACGGTCGAGGGCGCGGCGGCGCGCAGGGAGGAGGCGAGGAGCTGATCCCGCGGCGCGTCGCCGCGCTCCTCGGTGAAGCCGAGGTCGTCGAAGATCAGGGCGCGGGCGCCGGCGCGGCGGCAGAAGCGGACCAGCCGGGCGTGGAGGTGCCGCGGCCAGGGGCGGGAGAAGCCGAGCTCCTCCTCCACCCACCTGAGGCTGCGGTCGTCGACCACCACCAGGCGGATCGGCACGGCGGCGGGCGCCGGGCGGGCGAAGAGGCGCGCCCGCGCGTCCCAGCTCCACAGCTCCGCCGCCTCGAGCCAGCCCGCCGCCGACGCCCCCCAGACGACCAGCGCCGCGCCGGCGCCGATGAGGAGGGCCCGGATCCGGCGTCGTGCCCGCTGCTCGGACGGAGCCGGGCGGACCACGCCCTAGTCCTCGAGCGCCGCCCGCAGCGCCTGGGCGAAACGCTCCCGGCGTACCTCCGGCACCGCGACGGGAACGGCGCCGGCGAGACGCGGGCGCAGTCGCTTGATCCGCTGCTCGGGCTTGGGGTGGGTCCTGGCGAAGCCCCCGGCCTTGGGGTCGAGGCGCTCGGCCATGCGCTCGAGCACCCGTTTGAGGGCGTAGGGGTCGTAGCCCGCATCGGCCAGCAGGGTGACCGCCGCCAGGTCGGCCTTGAGCTCCAGCTCCTTGTCGTAGCCGCGGGTGGCGAGGGTGACGAAGAGGTCGTCGGTCATCGGTCCGAGAACGTTGATCAGGTCGCCGAGGACGCCGCCGCTCAAGCTCGCGGCGGCACCGGTGCCGGCGACGGCGAGGAATTTCTTCCAGCGCTTTTCCTGGATCGCACGGCGGCCGTGCTGCTGCTGGAGATGGGCCAGCTCGTGGGCCAGGATCGCCGCCAGCTCGTCTTCGTCCGCGGCGCAGCGCAGCATGCCGCGGGTCAAGAGCACGAAGGCGCCGGGGGCGGCGAAGGCGTTGATCTCGTCGCTGTCGAGGAGGATGAAGCGGTAGCCGTTGTAGGTCACCGGCTTGGGCGACGCCAGCACCAGGGTCTGGCCGACCCGATTGAGGTAGGCGACGGCCTCGGCGTCGCCGGAAGGCGGATAGCGGGCGAGGAGACGCGCCGCCACCGCACGGCCGACGTAGTACTCGTCCTCGGGGGTGAATTTCTCCGCGATCAGCTTGGCCAGCTGGTGGGCCGTCCGCCCGGCGCTCGCCGCCTTGGCGCCTTTGCTGATCTTGCCGCCGATCCCCCGGCGGTCCTGGGCGGCGGCGGCGCCGGCGATCAGCAGCGCGAGGACCACGACGGCGACGCGACGGCGGCTCACGGCCCGCCTCCCGGATCCTCGCTCAGCCCGCCGGCGCTGCGGAAGCGGGCGATCTCCTGCGCCGTGGGCTGGTAGATGGGCTCGACCTCGACGTGCTGGTCGAGAAAGGCGAAGCCGCGCTCGAGATCCGGATGCTTCTCGCGGTAGCGCCGTTCGACCTCGTCCTGGAAGGAGCGTCCGGCGAGGGCCATCTCCTTCTTCTGCGCCTTCTTCAGCGCCTTGAGCTGCTGCTTGCCGCTGGCCTTGAGCACCAGCTCGACCGAGGTCAGGGCGGCGGCGGGAATCCAACCGCGGGTCCCGTCCTCGAGGGGGGCGACCAGCCACCAATCGCGGCCGCGCCGGTCGAGAACCCGGACCCGCTGGCCGTAGACCACCGGCGCCACCGCCGGCGCCAGCAGGAAGGGCGACTCGAGCAGCGGGTGCTGGCGCACCTGCACGGTGTACAGCTTGCCGCCGCCGCCCTTCGTTTTCTTGCCCGCTTTGTCCGCCGCCAGCGACAGGCTCATCGCGCCCAGGACCATCGCCAGCACGGCCGGAGCGAGGAGCCGTCGCCGCTTCATCGTCATCTCCGCCGTCGTTCTCATACCAGTATAGCCCAGGAGGGCCGGCGCCCGGCGCCGGCCACGAGCGACGCCGCGAGGGTACGCTCGACGGCCTCATCGCCGGCCATGTACCGAAACGGAACGAGGCGGGTGTTCCGATCCGGTACATCGACGGTCGGACGCCGTTTCGGATCGGGGCAGATCGCGACGGCGGCGGCCGGCTCGATCCAAGAGAAGACCCGGAGGAATCAAGAAAAAAAAGGCCCGCTGAGCTCAACAGCCACGGACGTGGACCGGTCACCCAGCGGGTTTCGGGGAGGATCTGGAACCGACGGCTCGGTTCGTGTCCTTATCGACAAGAGCCCGCAGGCTCGTCGTTCGTGAAAAGGGGAAGCCTCACCCCGATTCCCACCACCGATCACGTCCGCCCTGGAATCAGGGTGAGTCGCGCCCAACCCCCCGGTCACGGCGCTGCTTCCAAGTTGTCGAACCCCTCACACGCTGCCAGCCTTGGCCGGCTCGCTTCGGCCCCGCATGAGCTGCCGGGCCGACGGAGGTTTGAGACGCCGGAACGTAACAGCAAACCCTGTGCCAGATCCCCGGCTACGGCCGGCCGGCGGAGGCGCTAGCCGTCGCGGTAGCGCAGCAGCCAGTGGATCAGCTGGTTCTCGATGCCGGGCGGGGCATCGAAGCCGAGGTCGAGATCGGCCGGGAAACCGACGTGGCCGCCGCGGCGGACGAAGCGTACGTCGAGCTGCGGCGAGGCGCCCGCCAACCAGGGGCGGACGGTGTCGAGGGGCACCATCGGATCGCCGTCCACCTCCACCAATAAGGACGGCACCCGCAGGCCGCCGAGGAGCGGCCCGACGCTGACCTTGCGGTAGTAGTCCTCCGGGCTGCGGAAGCCGAAACGCGGCACCACGGTGCAGGCGTCGAATTCGCGGATGGTGGTGATCCGGCTCACCACCTGCGGCGGATGGGGCACCGGCCGGCGGGCGGCGACGCTGGCGTAGATCTGCTTCAGGCTGTGCAGGATGTAGCGCCGGTAGAGGCCGCAGGAACGGCGGTCGAAATTCCGTTGCGCCCGCTCCATGTCGAGCGGGGTGCACACCGCCGCGACCGCCCGCAGGCGGGGGTCCTCCACCTCGGTGGCGTAGCGCAGGGCGATGTGCCCGCCCAGGGAGTAGCCGAAGACGTAGATGCGCTCGAAGTCGGCGAGCTGCTCGCTGGCCAGGGTCGACGCCAGGTCGCAGGACAGGCCGGCATGGTAGATGTCCTGCCCTTCGAGGTCCGAGCCGCGCAGGTTGAGGCGCAGGGTGGCGAGACCGCAGCGGTCGGCGCAGCGCACCGCCGGCGGCAGGTAACGGCTGGTGGCGCTGCCGCCGAGGCCGTGGAGCAGGATCAGCAGGTCGCGCGCGCCGTCCGGCCGCCGCAGCAGGCCGGTGAGCTCGACCGTGCCCATGGCGTCGTCCGGCACCCTTTCGCGCCAGGGCTCACCGGCGGGCTGACGCGGCGGTCGGGTGACGGCACGGAACAGCGGCCACAGGGTCCAGAGATGTCCTCGCAAGCGCATCGATCGCAGGATCGCCGGGTCGCGTTCGTCAGCTCGTCCCAGGACGGGTCGAGCGGATTCTACGCCAGGGGCGGTGCCGGTGTCAGCTGCGGCGGCGGCCCTGCCGTACAATGGAGGTCACCATGAGCGCTCCGCCGGATCCGGTCGCCGGGCCCCTCGCCCCGGCCCCCAGCGTCGCGCAACGCCTGTGGCGGCGCTTCTGCCAGCTGGCGATCTGGGCCTTCTATCGCCGCTGCGAGGTCACCGGCGGCGGGCACCTGCCGGCGGGGCCGCTGATCCTCTGCGCCAACCACGCCAACGCCCTGGTCGACGGCCTGATCGTCCAGGCCAGCTGCCGGCGGATCGTCCACCCTCTGGCCCGCAGCGGCCTCTTCCGCAGCCCCGTGTTGCGGCCGTTTCTGAATCTGATCCAGGCGGTGCCGATCTACCGCAGGCGCGCCGGCACGAGCGCCGATCCGCGGCGCAACGAGATGACCTTCGCGCGCTGTTACGACTACCTCGCCGAGGGGCGGGCGCTGTTGATCTTCCCCGAGGGCCAGAGCCATTCCGACCCCGCCCTGCGGCCGCTCAAGACCGGCGCCGCGCGCCTCGCTCTCGGCTTCTGGCGGCGCCGGGGTCGGCTGCCGGCGGTGGTACCGGTGGGGCTGATCTTCACCCACAAGGGGCGCTTCCGCGGCGACGTGCTGGTGCAGTACGGGCCGCCGGTCGCCCTCGAGCCACCGCCTGCCGGCGCCGAGGAGCGCGCCGTGGTGGCGGCCTACACCGCGGCGATCACCGCCGGCCTGCGCGCCGTCACCCTGAACGTCGAGGCGTGGGAGGACGTCGCCCTGATGAAGGAGATCCAGGCCTTCGCCGACTTCCGCCGCGGCCGCCGCAGGCGCCGCTTGAGCCACCGCTACCGCGCCTTCCAGCGCCTCGCCGACGCCCACCGCTGGCTGCGTCTGGTGCACCCGGAGGAGGTCATGCTGCTGCGCCGCAAGCTGCGTCGCTTCGCCCGCCTGCGGCGGCGGTACGGGGTGGCGAGCTACCACCTGGAGCTGCGCTACCGGCCGGCGGTGGTGGCGCGCTTTCTCGGCCGCAGTCTGTTCTTCGCCCTGCTGGTCTTCCCCCTCGCCCTGTGGGGGTTGGTGATGAACGGACCGGCCTACCTCGCCGCCCGCATCACCACCCGCCGCCTGGCCCGCGGCCGCGACCAATACGACACCGCCGGCCTGCTCTCCGGCCTGCTCTACTTCACCCTCTTCTGGAGCGGCCAGACCGTCGCGGTCTACCGCCTCTTCGGCCTCGTCCCCGCCCTGGCCTACGCCGTCAGCCTGCCCCTGACCGGCGCCGTCGCCCTGCTCCTCGGCCGCGAGCGCCGGCGCACGATCGAGAACGTCCGGGTCTTCTTCCTCTTCCTGCGCCAGCGCCACGTCCGCGCCTACCTCCTCGCCAAACGCCAGGAGATCGAAGTCGAGATCGCCCGCCTCGCCCGCCTGGTTCGCCACGGCGTCCCCCAACCCAGGGCGCGCCCCGTCACCTTCGGAACCGACCCACCAGCTCCCGCAACGAGCCGTGGTCGTGGATGACCGTCCTCGCCACCAGGTAGATCA
>RFGL01000001.1 GCA_003697015.1 Acidobacteriota bacterium
CCCGGCGCCCCCGCCGGCATGGTGCGGCGGGTACGGCGGCAGGGCGAGCTGCCGCGGTTGCTGCTCGCCCTGCCGGCGCCGCCGGCGGCGATGCCGGAGCACGCCCGCCTGCGCCTGCTGCTGGCGGTGCTCGGCAGCGGTCGCCGCAGCCGCCTGCACCGCGCCCTGGTCGACGAGGGGGAGCTCTGCGCCTGGGTGTCCTGCGACCTGACCGAGACCGCCGCCGCCGGTACCGTGCTGATCGCGGCGGAGGTCTTGCCCGGGGTCGAGCCGCAGCGGGTGGAAGAGGAGATCTTCGACCGGCTGCGACGGCTGATCGCCGCGCCGCCCAGCGCCGCCGAAATCGCGCGGGCCCGACGGCTGCTGCAAGCCGACTGGGCCTTCGCCCACGAACGGGTCCACCAGCAGGCGACCGAGATCGCCCTGGCGCTGGCCCTCTTCGACCTCGAGCAGCCCGCCCGCCAGTGGGCGGAGATCCTCGCCGCCGGCCGGGAGGAGCTGCACGAGGTCGCCGCCCGCTTCCTGCGGGTCGAAGACGCCGCGGTGGTCGGCTGGTCCCTGCCCCGCGACGGCGGGGGGGATGGCCGGTGAGGCCGCCGGCCGCTGACGCCGCACCGCCGCGGCTGATCTACCGGGTGCGGCGGGTGGCCGGGGCACCGATCGTCGCAGCGCGCGCCTGGCTGCGCGGCGGCGCCCGGCTGGAGCGCATCCCCGGCCAGGCCGTGGTCTGTGGCCGGCTGCTCGCCGAGGGCAGCCGCCGGCGCGACTACCGTCGCATCGCCCGCCAGGCCGAGGATCGCGGCATGGCCGTCGAGAGCTTCGGCTCCTACGAGAGCATCGGCGCGTCGATCGACGCCCTGGCCGGCGACTGGCAGCTGGCCCTCGACTGGCTCGCCGAGCTGGTGCTCGAGCCGGCCTTCCCCGCCGGCCGTTTCACCTGGATGCGACGCCAGGTCGCCGCCGAGCTCGACAGCCTGCTCGATCAGGGCGACCTGCGCACCGCCTACGGATTCGCCGAGCAGCTCTACCACCCCCATCCCTACGGCCGGCCGCTGCACGGCACGGCCGACGACCTGGCGCGACTGACGGCGGAGGACTGCCCCGCCTTCCACGCCCGCGCCCTCGCCCACGGCCTGGTGGTCGTGGTGACCGGGGAGATCGACGAGGAGGCGGTCGGCCGCCGGATCGAAGCGCTCTTCGCCGATCTCGAGCCGGCGCAACGCGCCGTCCCCTTGCCCGCCGTGCCCGCCCCGGCCGGCCGATCGCCGGCGCGGCGTCGGGTCGACCTGCCCGCCGGCGATCAGGCGCATTTCTACGCCGGCCACTTGACGATCCCCCGCAACCACCCCGACCGCCCCGCCCTCGACCTCCTGGCGGTCGCCCTCGGGGCCGGCGGCGGGCTCGGCGGGCGCTTGAGCACCCTCATCCGCGAGCAGCAGGGACTGGCCTACAGCGTCGACGTCGCCACCGCAGCGGGCGCCGGCCTCGATCCCGGGCGGCTGGTGGTCTACGCCGCCACCGACGCCGAGCACCTCGAGCGCCTCGAGGCCCTGGTCGGCGACGAGCTGCGGCGGCTGGTGGAGGACGGCCTGTCGGAGGCCGAGATCGAGGAGGCGAGGTCCTACCTCCTCGGCAGCCATCCCTTCCGCCGCGAGACCGCCCGCCAATGGGCCGACCGCCTCGCCGACGCCGTCTTCTACGACCTGCCCGACGCCGGCGGCCGCTGGTGCCTCGAGCGCTGGCAGCGCCTCGACCGCCGGGCCGTCGACGACGCCGCCCGGCTCTGGATCAAGCCCGGCGAGCTGCGCCTCACCACCGGCCTGCCGGCGGGGACGCCGGGGGCTCCGCCGTCGCGGCGGGAGGCACCCGGCTAGCCCGGGAATTCCTTCCCCGGGCGGCCGTCGAGCGGGAAGGAGGTGCCGTACGAGCGGCCGATTCCCCCCCCTCCCTTCGGCCCCGGCCTAGCGGCCGAGGTGGACCAGCAGCCGGCGGCGGGCGCGGTGGCGGCGGTGCTCCCACAGGTAGATGCCCTGCCAGGTGCCGAGGGCCAGGCGGTGGCCGAGGATGGGGATCGCCAGGGAGGTGGCGGTGAGCGCGGCCTTGACGTGGGCCGGCATGTCGTCGGGACCTTCGAGGGTGTGGGTGAAGAGGGGATCGTTCTCCGGCACCAGGCGGTTGAACCACGCCTCGAGGTCGCGGCGGGCGGAGGGATCGGCGTTCTCCTGGATGACCAGGCTGGCCGAGGTATGGCGCAGAAAGAGGGTGCACAGGCCCTCGTCGACGTCGCCCTCCGCCACCACCCGCGCCACCTGGGGGGTGATCTCGTGCAGTCCCTGGCCCGGGACGCGGACGGCGAGCTCGATCACCGCCACCGTGCCGCTCCGCCGCCGGCGGTCAGCCGCCCCACTTCAGCTTCTCCCGCAGGCTTTCGTAAAAGCCCCGGCCGGTGATCCGCACCAGGTTGACCGACGACGACGAGCGCCGAACGATGACCCGATCGCGGTAGCTGACGTGGTTGCCCTCCTGGCCGTCGACGGTGAGATAGACCTCCTCCCCCTGGGTCTCGAGCACCACCTCGATCGGCCCGCCGTCGGGCACCACGATCGGCCGCAGGGTCAGGGTGTGGGCGCAGATCGGGGTGAGCAGCGCCGCCGGCAGATCGGGGCTCAGGATCGGGCCGCCGGCGGAGAGGTTGTAGGCGGTCGAGCCGCTGGGGGTGGAGACGATCAGCCCGTCGCAGCGCAGGCGGGCGACCAGGTCGCCCTGCACCCACACCGAGAGGGTGATGATGTGCGACAGGGCGGCCTTGGTGATCACCGCATCGTTGAAGGCGCGGAAGGTGCTGACGTTGCCGCCGGTGCGGCGCAGCACGACGTCGAAGAGCGAACGCTGCTCGATGCGGAAGCTGCCCGCCAGGACCTTGACCAGGCTGGGGTAGAGGTCGGCCCGGGGCAGCTCGGTCAGAAAGCCGAGGGTACCGAGGTTGACCCCGAGGATCGGTACCTCGTGTTCGAGGGAGCGGCCGACGGCGAGCAGGGTGCCGTCGCCGCCGAGGACGATCACCAGATCGTACGCCTCCTGCGGCCGGAAGGCGCTGCCGCCGTCGCCTTCGCGGGTGCGCAGGCTGGTCTCGTCGAGGGCCACCTCGATCCGCCGCCGCTCGAGCCAGTCGGCGAGCTCCAGCGCGGTGCGGATCGCCTCGCGGTTGGTGCTGCGCGCCACCACCCCCACCCGCTTGATCGTCTGCTCAGCCATCGCTCCGATCTCCCGCCCGCGCCAGCAGCGCGAACGCCTCGCGATTGCCCGCCGCCCCGGCGACGGGGGAATCGCAGACCCCCAGGCTGACCAGCCCCAGGGCTTCGAGTTGGGCGACGCGCTCGGCGATCACCCGCCGGCGTACCGCCTCGTCGCGCACGATACCGCCTTTGCCCACCTGCGCGCGACCCGCCTCGAACTGCGGCTTGACCAGCAGCAGCAGCCGGCCGCCCGGGGCCAGGTGGGGGATCAGGGCCGGCACCACCTTGAGCAGGGAGATGAAGGAGACGTCGACCGTCACCAGATCGCAGGGCTCGGGCAGGTCGCCGGCAGCGAGGTGGCGGGCGTTGACCCGCTCCATCACCACCACCCGCGGATCCTCCCGCAGGCGCTGGTCGAGCTGGCCGTAGCCGACGTCGAGGGCGTAGACCCTGGCCGCGCCGCGCTGGAGCAGGCAGTCGGTAAAGCCGCCGGTCGAGGCGCCGACGTCGAGGCACGTCAGCCCCTGGGGGTCGACGCCGAAACGATCGAGAGCGCCGGCCAGCTTGCGACCGGCGCGCGAAGCGAAGGGCTCGTGCCTGGCCACCACCCGCAGGCCGGCATCGGCTGCGATCGGCGTGCCGGCCTTGTCGACCCGCCGCCCGTCGACCTCGACGACGCCGGCCATCACCGCCCGCCTGGCGCGCTCGCGGCTGGGGAAGAAACCGCGCTCGACGAGCAGCTGATCGAGTCTGCGTCTGGCCATGGTGCGTCGATCCTATCGCCGTCCTCCACCACCCCCGGCCCGCGACCGATCCGCCTACCGCCGGAAGGCGGGCGGCGCTCTTGCGCCACCCGATGCCAATCCTTAGGATGCGCTTCATGGACCACCATCGAGCAAAGCCTCTCTCGTCCGACCGTTCCAGCCCCCTCCCTCCACGCCGGCCTCACCGGGCCGCCCGGGGGCTCGCCGTCATCCTCGGCTGCACCGTCTTCGCCACCGCCTGCGATCGCCGGCCGACCATCCCGCCGCCTCCCGAGACCCGGATCGACGCGGTGGTCGAGACCCTGCACGGCGTCGAGGTCTCCGACCCCTACCGCTGGCTGGAAGACCAGGAGAGCCCCGAAACCCGGGCCTGGATCGAGGCCCAGAACGCCTACGCCGACAGCCTGCTGGGCGATCTCCCCGGCCGGGAGGAGCTGCGGGCGCGCTTCACCGAGCTCTACGAGATCGACAGCGTCGGCTTCCCGGTCGTGGCCAACGGCCGCTACTTCTTCAGCAAGCGCCGCGCCGACCAGGACCTCTTCGTCATCTACCTGCGCCAGGGCATCGACGGCGAAGACGAGGTGCTGCTCGATCCCCATCCGCTCTCCGCCGACCACACGGTGAGCGTCGGCCTGCGCGACGTCTCCGAGGACGGCACCCTGCTGGCCTACGCCGTGCGCCAGGGGGGCGAAGACGAGGTGACGATCAAGCTCTTCGACGTCGAGGCACGCCGCGATCTGCCGGACGTCCTGCCGCGGGCGCGCTACTTCGGCGTGTCGATGAAGCCGGACAAGTCGGGGTTCTTCTACACCCGTCAGACCGAGGAGGGGCCGCGGATCTTCTACCACGCCCTGGGCAGCGACCCGAAGGACGACCCGATCGTCTTCGGCGAGGGCCACGGCCCGGAGCGCATCCTCTTCGGCAACGTCTCCGAAGACGGCCGCTACCTCCTGGTCCACGTGCTCTACGGCTCCTCCGGCGACCGCACCGACGTCTACCTCCGCGACCTGACGGCGGGGGACGACTTCGTCACCGTCGTCGAGGGGGTCGAGGCCAGCTTCAACGCCACGGTGGCCGGCGATCGGCTGATCGTGCGCACCATCTGGCAGGCGCCCAACGGCCGGGTGATGGTGGCGGATGCGGCCACCCCCCAGCAGGAGCACTGGCGCGAGCTCATCCCCGAGCGCCAGGACGCGGTGCTGAGCAGCGTCTCGCCGGTCGGCGGCCGGCTCTTCGTGCGCTACCTGCAAGACGTCCAGTCGCGCATCGAGACCTTCGACCTCGAGGGCCGCGAGCTGGGCGAGATCCGCTTCGACAGCATCGGCACGGTGACCAACGTCGGCGGCCGCTGGGACAGCCCGGAGGCCTTCTTCGCCTTCTCCTCCTTCCACGTCCCCACCACCATCTATCGCTACGACGTGGCGAGCGGCGAGCGCACCGTCTGGTCGCAGCCCGACGTGCCGATCGACAGCGACCGGATCGCCGTCGAGCAGGTGTGGTACGAGTCCAAGGACGGCACCCGGGTACCGATGTTCGTCGTCCACAAGAAGGACCTCGAGCGCGACGGCAAGCGGCCGACCCTGCTCACCGGCTACGGCGGATTCAACGCCAGCCTGACGCCCTTCTTCAGCCCCTCGGCGGTGGTCTGGGTCGAGCGCGGCGGGGTCTACGCGGTCGCCAACCTGCGCGGCGGCGGCGAATTCGGCGAGGCCTGGCACAAGGCCGGCATGTTGGCCAACAAGCAGAACGTCTTCGACGACTTCATCGCCGCCGCCGAATACCTGATCGCCAGCGGCTACACCAGACCGGAGAAGCTCGCCATCCAGGGGAGCTCCAACGGCGGTCTCCTGGTCGGTGCGGCGATGACCCAACGGCCGGACCTCT
The DNA here is from genome assembly GCA_003697015.1 of Acidobacteriota bacterium. Taxonomy (GTDB): domain Bacteria; phylum Acidobacteriota; class Thermoanaerobaculia; order Multivoradales; family J023; genus J023. The sequence goes on from RFGL01000001.1 coordinate 5,885, forward strand.
TCGCCGCGGTGATCTGCTCCTACCCGCTGCTCGACATGGTGCGCTACCACCGCTTCATGGTGGCGCGCTACTGGGTGCCGGAGTACGGCTCGGCGGAGGATCCGGAGCAGTTCCCCTACATCTACGCCTACTCGCCGTACCACCACGTCGAGCCCGGCGGCGACTACCCGGCGGTGCTCTTCATCACCGGCGACGGCGACACCCGGGTGGCGCCGCTTCACGCGCGCAAGATGGCCGCCCTGATGCAGGCCTCGACCGGCTCCGGCAAACCGGTCCTGCTGCGCTACCACACCAAGGCCGGCCACAGCGGCGGCGTACCGCGCAGCGAGCAGATCGAAAACAGCGTCGAGAGCTACAGCTTCCTGCTCTGGCAGCTCGGCGAGATCGGCTGACGCCCCGCGGCGGCTACGCAAAACGCGCGGCGGACCGTTGTCCGCCGCGCGTTCTGCGCCGTATGCAGCGTCGCGATCCACCCGCGCCGGACGCGGGCGGATCGCCGCCGCCTCAGCCGCCGGCGTCGCAGGTGATGTCGCTGCCGTAGATCACCGACGTGTTGGCGAGGTCGTTCGGATCGAGGAATCCGAAGAGCTCGTAGGTGGTGCCGGTGGCCGGGAACGGACCGCCGGCGGAGAGGTCGCTCTCCCCCGGATCGCTGGCACCGTTGCCTTCGCTGATGCCGGCCAGGCCGTCGCCGGCGGTGATGCCGCCGTAGTCGACGTTGACGTTGCCGGCGGCGTCGAAGGTGACGGCGAAGGAGTTGGCCCCGGTGGCGAGGAACTCCGGCACCTCGAGGAAGGTGATGGTGGCGCAGCCGGTGCCCTGGCTGGCGATCACCTGGCCGCCGTTGTTGGGCGACAGGTCGTCCCACAGGGCGGCGATGCGCGGCGGGCCGTTGAGCAGCTCGCCGGCGCTCTCCGAGAAGTCGGCGTCGCCGCTGCCGAAGGTCAAACTGCCGTTCGAGTTGACGAAGACCGAGCTGAAGCTGCCGCCCTGGAATGAGGTGGTGAAGCCGAGCGGTACCTCGATCGAGTCGTCGTCGCCGAGATCGAGCAGGATGCCGTCGATGGCGAACGCATCGAGGACGTAGCGCCCCTGACCGAAAACCGGGTCGGCGTTGCCGTCGCCCGAGAAGTCGAAGTCGGGGAAGGTCGACACCGCGATGGCGTAATCGGCGGTCTCGGTGATCTCCACCACCAACCGCGACAGCACGCCGTTGCCGCCGTCGTCGTCGACCGCGATCAGCACGTCGTCGGCCTCGGAGTCGCTGTCGGCGGCGCCGTCGGGTTTGCCGACGATCCGCCACACTCCGAGCACCGAGTCGATCTGGCCGGTCAGCACCTCGGCGACCAGGGTCTGCCCCGCCTCGAGCTGACGGCGGACGAGGAAGAAGTCGACGTCGCCGCCGGCGGGGCGGATCTCGCTGAAGCTCTCCACCGTGTTGACGGTGTCGAAGGGCAGCTGGATCTTCTCCGCCTTCTTGCGCGTGTCGTTGTTCTCGAACTGATCCTCGAAGCCGGGACCGGCGAGATAGTTCTGGGTGGTTGCCGCCAGATCGTTCTCGCCCAGGCCGAAGAGCTCGAAGACCGCCGCTTCCTGGTTGAGCTTGATCAGCGCCGTGCCGAAGGCGGAGAGGTCGCTCTCGCCCTCGAAGCCCGAGGTCACCGCCGCGCCGCCGCTGACGCCGGCGAGGCCGTCGGTGGCGGTCAGGTTGCCGTAGCTGATGGTCACGTCCGGCTCATCCGAGTCGCTGTCGCCGTCCGAATCGCTGTCGGCGGTGCCGCAGACGTCGGAGTCCGAGTCGGAGTCCGAGTCCGAGTCCGAGTCG
>RFGL01000220.1 GCA_003697015.1 Acidobacteriota bacterium
ATCAGAAAATCAAGTACGTCCCCGGCGGCAGCGGCAGCGGCGAGCCGCTGATCTCCTTCAACACCGGCGCTTTCGAGTCCTACGGCTGGTCGGGCAACGCCAACGCGCCGATCGGCCGCGAGGCCGCCGAGGCCTACGCCACCGCCCTCCAGCGCCTGCTCCACCCCCAGCCCCCCGATCCGCAGCAGCCGGACGGAACGCTCCACCGGCGCAACGTCCGCGTCGGCGGCAATACGGTGGTCTGCTACTGGGCCGGGGACCGGCGTGGCGACGGCTTTGCCGACGTCGTCGGCGCCCTGCTCGAGGCCGACGAGGAGGGGGTGGAGAAGGTCGGCCACCTCTACCGCAGCATCTGGAACGGATGGCCGCCGGAGATCGACGACGACGCGCCGTTCTTCGTCCTCACCCTGAGCGGCCAACAAGGCCGGCCGATCGTCCGCGATTGGCTCTCGACCTCGCTCCAGAGGGCGCAGGAGAACCTGAGCCGGCACTTCGCCGACCTCACCATTTGCCGCAACACCCCGGCGCCGAAGGGCAAGGCCCTGCCACCCCAATTCTCCCTCCGCGACCTCTACCGCAGCCTGGCGGTACGGGGCAAGTCGGAAAACGTACCGGCGCCCCTGGCCACCCGCATGCTGCGGGCGATCTTCGCCGGCACGCCGTATCCGACCGCCCTGCTGCACCAGGCGATCCTGCGTACGCGGGCCGAGATCGGCGCCGACGGCTGGTCCGATTCCTACCGGCGCGACTGCCGCGCCGCGCTGATCAAGGCGGTGCTCGAACGCCGGCGCCGCTTCCAACAAACGAGCTATCCGGAGATCAAGACCACCATGGATCCTCACAACGACAACCCCGGCTACGTGCTCGGACGCCTGATGGCGGTCATCGAGCGCATGCAGACCCTCGCTCTCGGCGACGTCAACGCCACCGTCGTCGACCGCTACTTCGGCGCCGCCTCCGCCGCCCCGCGGGCGGTCTTCGTCCGCCTGCTGAAGAACGCCCGCCACCACGCCAGCAAGGCCAAGGACGACGACAGGACCCGTGGCACCGCACGGTGGCTCGAGCGCCAGATCGACGAGCTGGCGGATCGCTTCGATCCCAAGCACAACGGTTTCCCCGCCCACCTGAGCCTCGAAGAACAGGGGCTCTTCATCCTCGGCTACCACCAGCAGCGCCACGCCTTCTTCCAGTCCAAGGCGGAGCGCGAAGCAGCAGCGGAGACGGCCTAGACGGAACTCGACCTCAGAACATCGATCGCTAAGGAGAATACCCATGTCCGATATGAACGGTCCCATTCAGCATCGCTACGATTTCGTCCTCCTCTTCGACGTCGTCAACGGCAACCCCAACGGCGATCCGGACGCCGGCAACGCGCCGCGGGTCGATCCGGAGACCGGCCACGGCCTGGTGTCGGACGTCTGCCTGAAGCGCAAGATCCGCAACTACGTCACCCTGGCCAAGACCGGCGACGACGGCACGCCGGAGCCGGGTTACGACATCTACGTCAAGCATCACGGCGTGCTCGAGACCCTGCACAAACGCGCGTACGAAGCGGCCGGTCTCGATCTCAAAGCCAAGGACAAGAAAACGCGCGCCGACAACGTCTTCAAGACCCGCGCCTGGATGTGCCAGACCTTCTACGACGTGCGCACCTTCGGCGCGGTGATGTCGACCGGCATCAACTGCGGCCAGGTGCGCGGCCCGGTGCAGCTCTCCTTCAGCCGCTCGCAGGATCCGATCGCGGCCCTCGAGCAGACCATCACCCGCAAGGCGGTGACCACCGAGGAGGAGGCCTTGAAGCAGATCGACAAGCACGGCCAGGTGACCGGCACCATGGGACGCAAGGAGATCGTGCCCTACGGCCTCTACCGCGCGCACGGCTTCGTATCGCCCCACCTGGCGGCCGACACCGGCTTCACCCAGCAGGATCTGGAGCTCTTGTGGCAGGCGCTGGAGATGATGTTCGAGCACGACCACTCCGCCACCCGCGGCGAGATGGCGACCCGCAAGCTGGTGGTCTTCGAACACGACTCGAAGCTCGGCAATGCGCCGGCGCACCGGCTCTTCGAGCGGGTGAAGGTCGAGGCGGTCGACCCCGGCAAGCCGCCCCGGGCCTACGCCGACTACCGGGTGGTGGTCGACGCCGACGACCTGCCGCCGGGCATCCGCGTCGACGTGCGGGTGTAGCCGTGTTCAGCGAGGATTCGCTGGTGCCGATCTCGGCCCTCCAGCATCTCGTCTTCTGCGAGCGCCAGGCTGCCCTCATCTACCTCGAAAGACAATGGGCGGACAACCGCCTGACGGTTGAAGGCAGCCACCTGCACGCTCACGCCGACGAGCTCGGCCGGCGCAGCGAGACGCGGGGGGAGGTGCGCATCTGCCGCGGACTCGCCCTGCGCTCGCTGCGCCTCGGCCTGGTCGGCCGGGCGGACGTCGTCGAGCTCCTCCGCCTGCCGGAAGCGGAGGCGGCGTCGGGGGCGGCTCTGCCCGGCGTCGCCGGTCGCTGGCGACCGTTTCCCGTGGAGTACAAGCGCGGCAAGCCCAAGCGCGATACCAGCGACAAGGTGCAGCTCTGCGCCCAGGCCCTCTGCCTGGAAGAAATGCTCGACGTCGCCGTACCCGAGGGGGCGCTCTACTACGGCCGGCGAAAACGGCGCTACCCGGTGAGCTTCGACGCCGCCATGCGCCAGCACACGGAGGCGACGATCCAGCGTCTTCACAGGCTTTTTGCCTCCGGTCAGACGCCGCGGGCGAAGCGCGAGCCCAAGTGCAGCCGGTGCTCCCTGCTCCGTCTCTGCCTGCCCGACGCCATGGCGCCCGAGCGCTCCGCGGCGGGCTACCTCGAGGGCGCCCTGCGAGCGCTCGCCAAGGAAAGGGGATGAGGGATGAAACAACACTTGAATACTGTATTCGTGACCACCCAGGGAAGCTACGTCGCGCGCGAGGGTGAGAACGTCGTCGTGCGGCTGGACAACGACGTCCGACTGCGGGTGCCGGTTCACATGCTCGACGGCATCGTCTGCTTCGGGAGGGTCGGCACCAGTGCGTCGTTGATGGGCCTGTGCGGGAGACGCGGCGTCGGCCTGTCGTTTCTCACCGAGCGTGGCCGCTTCCGTGCCCGGGTGGTGGGGCCGACGACCGGCAACGTGCTGCTCCGCCGTGCACAGTACCGCGCCGCCGACGAGCCCTCCTTGACCGCCGAGCTGGCGCGGGCGATCGTCATCGCCAAGATCCTCAACGCCCGCACCCTGGTGCAACGTACCTATCGCCGGCGCCGGGATGAGGCCGGGCGCCGGGCGCTCAAGTCGGCGATCACCCATCTGAAAGGCATCGTCGAGCAGCTCAGTAGCACGGCCGACGTCGACGTAGCACGCGGTTACGAAGGGGAAGCCGCCCGCGCATACTTCGGCAGCTTCAACGAGCTGATCGGAGCACGGAAGGGATTCCGCTTCGAGGGTCGCAGCCGGCGGCCGCCCCTCGATCCGGTCAACGCGCTCTTGTCATTCGTCTACACCCTGCTCCTGCACGACGTCATTTCGGCCCTCGAGACCGTCGGCCTCGATCCCGCGGTCGGCTTTCTGCACCGCGAGCGTCCCGGCCGCCCCTCTCTCGCTCTCGACCTCATGGAAGAGCAACGGGCCTTTCTCGCCGATCGCCTGGTGTTGTCTCTGATCAACCGCCAGCAGGTGAGACCGGAAGGATTTCGTATCCAGGAAAGTGGTGCGGTCGAGATGGACGACGATACGCGCAAGACCGTGCTCGTCGCTTACCAGGCGCGCAAGCAGGAGACCCTGCGCCATCCTTTTCTCGACGAAACGATAAGCGTAGGTCTTCTATGGCACATTCAAGCCCGGCTCTTGGCGAGGTACCTGCGCGGTGATCTCGACGCCTATCCCCCCTTTCTGTGGCGCGGATGAAGGAGCAGAACGATGATGGTTCTCGTGAGTTACGACGTTTCGACCAAGACCGCCGCCGGTCGCCGGCGCCTCCGGCAAGTGGCCAAGGCCTGCCAGGACTACGGCCAGCGGGTCCAGAACTCGGTCTTTGAGTGTCTGGTCGATCCCGAGCAGTGGGCCCGCCTGCGCCTCCGGCTGCTCGAATTGTACGAACCGGAAGAAGACAGCCTGCGCTTCTACTTCCTGGGACGCAACTGGCGGCGTCGCATCGAGCACCAGGGCGCCAAGCCGAATCTCGACCTGGAAGGACCGTTGATCGCCTGAAAGGAGGTAGAATGCCCTACCGCCAGGAGTGGATCCGCTCCGCCGACCCCGAGTACACACAAAAACCCCGGGAGGTCGGCGAATCGGGTAAGCTGTTTATTGTCAGTAACTTCGAGGAGGAAGCGTGACGGGCATGCAGTTGCTGAAGGCAGGCGGCAAGGGGGTTGGCGAAATCGCCCTCCCAACCCACTGAAGCCAAAGCACTTGCAAGCCCGCAGTCGCCCCCCGCGCGGGGGCGTGGATTGAAACGACGACGGCAATCTCCGGCCGGCTCAGGCCCCGCCGCGTCGCCCCCCGCGCGGGGGCGTGGATTGAAACAATCACCCCGGCGTCGATCTGCGGGCCCACCCCGGGGTCGCCCCCCGCGCGGGGGCGTGGATTGAAACGTCCGCGACGGCGAGCGTGATCGCGGGCGCGGGCCGTGTC
>RFGL01000221.1 GCA_003697015.1 Acidobacteriota bacterium
GGCGGGGCGGGACGGCGGCCGCCCTGGAGGACCTCGATCGGGGTACCGTCGGAGAGCCCGTCCTGGCCCACCACCACCACCAGCTCCCCCTCCTCCAGGCCGCGCTCTACCTCCAGCAGCTCGGCGTTCTCGAAGCCGATCTCGATCGCCCGCCGCTCGGCGACGCCGTCGCGGGCGACGAAGACCGTGTCGCCGAGGCTGTCGAGGGCCAGGGCCTGCTTGGGGATCACCAGGGCGTCGGGGCGGCTCTCCATCTCCAGGAAGACGCTGGCGAACATGCCCGGCCTGAGCCGGCCTTCCCCCGCCACCTGCAGGGTGACGCGGATGGTGCCGCTGTCGGCGTCGACCACCGGGCTGATGCGCAGCACCCGAGCGCCGAAGCGGTGGCCGGGCCAGGCCTCGACCTCGATCTCCGCCGGCTGGCCGATGCGCAGGCGGCCGAGCTCGCGCTCCGGCACCTGGATGGGGCACAGCAGGGGGTCGAAGTCGCTGAGGCGGAAGAGCTGGGTGCCGGTGCTGACGAATTGGCCGCGGCGCACGTAGCGCCGTGCGATCAGCCCGCCGAAGGGGGCGGTGATCTCGGTGTAGTTGAGCTGGATGCGGGTGCGCTCGACGTCGCCGAGGGCGGACTCGTAGGCGGCGCGGGCGGCGTCGAGCTCGTCGCGCGCCACCAGCTCGTTGTCGAAGAGGGCCTGCATGCGCTCGAAGTCGGCCTTGGTTTCCTCCAGGCGGACCTGGGCCACCGCCAGCTGGGCGCGGACCTCGCTGGCGTCGATGCGGGCGAGGAGTTGGCCCTTGGCGACCCGCATGCCCTCTTCCGCCGCCAGCTCGACGACCGGCCCGACGACGCGCGCCACCAGGTCGATGTCGTGCTCGGCTTCGAGCGTGCCGTTGGTCTCGAAGTATTGGGCGATCGGCCGCCGCACCACCGCCGCCACCTCGACCGGCACGCCGGCCGTCCGGCCGCCGTCGGGGAATTCGAAGCCGGCGCCGGCGAAGCCGTTGCCGCCGCGACGGCCCGGTTGGCCGGCGCCCGGTTGGCCGCTGCGGCGCTCGCCGGCCTGAGGTCCGCCGCCGGTCGCCTGCTCGCCGCCGCCACCGCAACCGGCGGCGAGGAGGAGCAGGAGCGCCATCGCCGCAGCGATGGCCGTCGCCCGCCGGCGGCGGGGGGAAAACGGCCTTCCGCCGCCGCGGGTCCGCGAAGGGATCGCCGGCGGCTGCGCCGGACTCGTGCCACGGGCTGCTCGCCCGTACGGGATGAGGGTCATGTGCTCTGGGCTACCCGTTTGCAGAAGGTGGTCAGATCGTCGATCAGGGTGTAGACCGTGGGGATGATCACCAGGGTGAGGAAGGTTGAGGTGGTCAGGCCGCCGAGGATCACCAGGCCGACCGGTGCCCAGTTGCCCGCCCGGCCTTCCACCGAGCCGAAGTACTGGGGCAGGAAGATCGGCGCCACCATCGGCAGCAGGCCGAGGATGGTGGTCACCGCGGTCATCAGGATCGGCCGCAGGCGGTGGCGGCCGCCGAGGAGGATGGCCTCGTCGCGCGGCAGGCCGGAACGCCGCAGCTGGTTGACGTGGTGCACCAGGATGATGGCGTTGTTGACCACCACCCCGACCAGGATGACGAAGCCCAGCTCGGTCAGATTGTCCCGCGGCTGGCCGGCGAGCTTCATCACCACGCCGACGCCGAGGAAGGCGAAGGGCACCGAGGCCATGATGCTGAAGGGGTGGGTGAAGCTCTCGAACAGCGCCGCCATCAGCATGTAGACCAGGAGCACGGCGAAGAGCAGGGCGAAGCTCGATCCCTCCTGGTCGCGCTGCTGCAAGCGGTTCCAGCGGCCGAAGCTCCAGCTGTAGCCCGGCGGGAAGGGGATCGAGCCCATCATCGCGCCGATGCCCCGCATCGCCATGGCGGAGGCCATCGGCGAGCTGGCGTTGGCGGTGACGGTCAGCTTGGCGAGACGGTTTTCGCGCTCGATCGAGCGCGGGCCGGGGACCTGCTCGAAGTCGGCCAGGGCGTCGAGGGGCAGGCGGGTGCGGCCGTCGTCGCCGGCGTGCAGGGTGACGTTCTTGAGCTGATCGAGGGTAGCGCGGGCGTCCTCGCGATACTGCACCACCAGGTCGACCTCGCCGCTCTCGGTCTTGAGCTGGCTCAGGGCGCGATCGGAGAGGGCGTTCTGCACCGTCAGCGCCACCGCCTGGCTCGACAGGCCGACGCGCAGGGCTCGCTGGCGCTCGACTTCGACGTGGATTTCGTCGTCGCCGCTCTCGAGGGAGAGGTCGACGTCCTCGACGCCGGGGATCTGCGCCAGCCGCGCGGCGACGTCGCGGCTCAGCAGCTCGAGCACCGCCGGATCGTCCCCCGCCAGCTCGACCTCCAGCCCCGAGCCGCCCCAGTGACGCCGGCTCTGGCCGATCTTGAGCTCCACCCCGGCGTAGACCGGCATCAGCTGGCGCAGCTTGTCGCGCACCTCCCCCGGGGTCAGGGGCGACTCGCTCTCGTCCTTGAGGTAGAGCTCCAGCCGTTTGCCGCCGCGCCAGCGCCGCCGGCCGCCGCCGTCGTCGAAGCGGTAGGTGACGTCGGCGACGCCGAGCTCCTCGCGGTGCCGGTCGATCAGGGCGTAGAGCTCGTCGAAGAGGGCCGCGGTCTCCGCCAGGTCGTAGCTGCGCGGGGTGTCGACGTTGATGGTGATCTGCCGCGCCTCGGAGCGCGAGCCGAAGGTGCGCTCGATGGTGCCGAAGAGCAGCCACGAGCCGTAGAGCATGCCGGCGGCGAGGATGACGAAGGCCAGCCGGTAGTGCAGGGTCCAGGAGATCGCCCGGCCGTAGAGCCGCGACAGCAGGTCGAGAAAGGGCGCCGGCCGCGGCTCGCGGTGACGGCTGAGGATCAGCGCCGCGGCCATCGGCACGACGGTCAAGGCGACGATCAGGGACGCCACCATGACGATGCAGACGGTGGTGCCGATCTCGGTGAAGTAGCGGGCGAAGAAGCCGCCGCGGGAGAGGAAGATCACCGGGATGAAGACGCAGAGGGTGGTGGCGGTGGAGGCGACGATCGGCAGCGCCACCTCCGAGGCACCACGCAGGGCGGCGGTGACCCCGTCCTCGTCGTAGGTCTGGGCGCGGCGGTAGATCGCCTCGATGACCACGATCGAGCTGTCGACCAGCATGCCGAGGGCGAGCACCAGCCCCATCAGGCTGACCACGTTCAAGGTCAGCTGGGACCATCCCGCCTGGCGCAGCAGGTACATGATGACGAAGGTCGCCACCACCGAGGTCGGGATGGCGATCGCCACCAGCAGGGTGGTGCGCAGGCGGCGCAGGAAGAGGAAGACCGCCAGCACCGCCAGCCCGCCGCCGAGGAGGCCGGCGTCGCGCAGCTGGGAGAGGCCCTGGCGCACGTCGACCGAGGCATCCTGGTAGATGCGGGTCTTGAGCCCGGCGTTCTGGGGCTCGGCTTCGATCGCCGCCAGCTCGGCCTTCGCCCGGTCGACCACCTCCAGCAGGTTGGCGTTCGACGCCTTGTAGAGCCGCACCGATAGGGCCTCGGTGCCGTTCAGGTAGTTGAACTCGCGCTGGCGCGGGAAGTCGTAGGTGACCCTGGCGACGTCGGCGAGGCGCAGGCCGCGGTCGTTGAGGGGCAGGTTCTCGATCTCGTTCAGCGTCCGCAGCTCGCCGACGCAGCGGACGAGGAATTTGCGGCTGCCCTCGATGACGGTGCCGGCCGGCAACGTCAGGTTGTTGGCCCGCAGGCGATTGACCAGATCGCGGACGCCGACGCCGTGGGCGTCGAGGCGCTCGGGATCGAGCTGCACCTGCACCTCGCGCAGGCGCAGGCCGCCGACGTCCACCTGGGCGACGCCGTCGAGGCGCTCGAGGCGCCGGCGCAGGACGTCCTCGGCGAAGCGGTAGAGCCGGTCGCGATCCCAGGTGGCGGAGAGGTGCAGGCGCAGGACCGGCAGGTCGGAGCTCTGGAAGCGGCGGATGCGGATCTGGCGCAGGTCGGGGGGCAGGCGGTGGCGCACCCGGTCGACCCGGTCGCGCACCTCCACCGCCGCCATGTCCATGTCGGTGCCGTCGGCGAACTCGAGATTGACGTAGGCGTCGTTGGCCGAGGCGGTCGAGCTCATGCGCTCGACCCCGTTGAGGGTGCCGAGGCTGTCCTCCAAGGGCTGGACGATCAGGCGCGTGATCTCCTCCGGCGACGAGCCGTCGTAGCCCGCCTGCACCGAGATCGAGGAGGAGGAGATGGTGGGGAGAAACTCGAGCGGCAGCCGCTTCAGGGCGAGGGCGCCGAGGACCAGGACCCCGAGGGTCAGCATGCCCATGGTCACCCGCCGCTCGACGGCGAAGCGCACCAGGGGGTGGACGTCGACCTCGTGCTCTTCAGGCTCGCTCACGGGAACTCCCAGGGTACGGGTGCGCGGCACCGCCGCGACCGGGGGCATTCTACGCCGCGCCTCCGCCGCCGGTTGTAAATCTTCTGTCAGCGCGGGACGCGATCGTCGTCCTCCGCCGGCGGGCGCCGCGGCGCAGGATAGCGCGCTCCGCCGGCGGCCGCTTCAAGCGCATGCAAGGCGTTTGTAAGCTTTGTAAAGCCGGGGTGCGGCCCCTTCAGCCGCCGCCCCGCACGGTGCGTACCTCCAGGTCCTTGCGCCCCTTGATCCGCACGCTGACCGCCTCGGGGTCGTCGCCCGGAGGTTCGGCGGCGTAGTAGGTGAGGAGGTACTGATTGCGCAGCTCGGCGCCGATCCGGGCGAAGGCGTGTTCGAGGGAAAGGCGGCCGACGCGCAGCAGGCGGCCGCCGGTGGGATCGGTGATCAGTTTCAGGGCATGGACCGTGGTGGTGACCTCGGCGCTCCGGCCGGGCTGGGCGAGGGCGACGACGTAGATCGGTACGCCGAGGCGGCGGGCGATGCCGGCGATGCGGTCGGGGTCGGCCTTGGAGGCGGAGTCGACGCCGTCGGTGACCACCACCAGGGCGCGACGACCGGGGGCGTCGACCAGCTGCAGCAGGCCGAAGAGGATCGAGTCGAAGAGCGCCGTGCCGCCGCTGGGCTCGATCTCCTCCAGGCTGTGGGAGAGGGCCTCGAAGTCGCCGGTCAGGGGCTGGGCGAGGCGCAGGCGGGTGTTGAAGTCGACCAGGAAGGCGCGGTCGCGGGGGCTCATGGTGCCGCTCAGGAGCTCCCGCGCGGCGTCGAGGGTGCGCTGCCAGATCGGCGCCATGCTGCCGCTTGAGTCGAGCACCAGGCCGAAACTCAGGCTGACGTCGCCGGCGCGGTAGAGCCGGGCGATCCGCTGGGGCTTGCCGCGCTGGCGGAGGTCGAAGTCGTCGGCCTCGAGGCCGGTGACCACCTGGCCGGTGCGGCGCACGGTGACCAGGGTCTGGAGCTCCACCAGATTGACCTCGATGCGTTCCGACAGCCCCGGCCGGTCGACCACGGTGGCGACGTCCTCCAACCGCCGGCCGTCGGCGAGGCGCGCCTCGAGGCGGACGAAGTCGGCGGTGGTGGCGGGCCGGGAGAGGGGGATGCGGGCTTCGAACGGCCCTTCGGTCAAGCGCGCGATCGGCGTGCCGTTGAGCTCGAAGACCACCTCTTCGAGGGCGGCGCCCCGCGGCACCGAGACCTCGGCCCGGGCGAGCAGGCCGCCGGCGGCGGCGTCGAGCCCGGTCAGGCGCACCGCGAAGGGCGGGTCGTGGCGGTTGACCACCAGGACGTCGCGTCCCACGAGCTCGCCGCCTGCGGCGTAGGCTTCGACCTCCAAGCGCTGCTCGCGCGGCGGCTGGGCGAAAGGCAGTTTGGCGTCGAAGGGGGGGTGACGGCGCTGCGCCTGCACCTCGCCGTCGAGGAGGAAGCGCACCCGGACGATCGCCGGGTCGATGAGCAGGGTCTCGACCTTCGTCGGCCCGGCGGCGACCGACCGCTCGAGGGGCAGGATGCGGATCGCCGCCGGCTCCGGCCCGGCGCCGTCGTCTCGGACGACGGCGGGGCCGGCGCCGACGAGCGCCAGCATCGCCAGGGCGGTCGCAAGGGGCGGCGGCAGGCGGCGGCAGGATCCTGGCATGGCTCGATCACTCCTCTGCGGGTCTCGGCCGGGCAGGATGCAAGATCGCCGCCACCTGCGGCACCGGGCGACCTCGGCGCGGTCAGCGGTCGATGCGCCAGCGCAGGGCGAGGAGGACGGTGGCGGCGTCGGGCTGGCCCATCGCCGCCAGGGCGTCGTCGTCGAGGCCGAGGGGCACGGCGACGGCGTCGCGCTCCTCGAGGTGGAAGCCGACGGCGCCGGTGAAGCGTCCTTCCTCGAGCACGATGCGGAAGCGTTGCGGCTCGTCGACCAAGGCGAGGATGGCGTCGTCGGCCAGGTCCTCGTCCTCCTCGGCCAGGTGCACCTCGACCGTCAGCTCGCGCAGCGCTCCGCGTTGGCGGAAGCGGGCTTCGGCGGGGATGCCGAGAGCGCGGAAGTAGGCCTCGGCGAGCTCGTCGATGCGGCGGAAGCGGCCGCTGGTGACGAGCACGAAAGGCCGCTCGTCGCGCACCAGGGTGGTGCCTACCTCGCCCCCCAGGGAGCGCAGGGCGGCGGCCGCCGGATGCTCGCCGGCGGCGACCTGGGCGAGGAAATCCGCCTCCTCGCTGGCGCGCTCTGCGGCGTCGCCGGCATCGGAGCGCAGGTCGCGGGCTACCACCGTCCAGGTGACGGCGCCGTCCTTTCCCAGGTACAGACTGTGGTCGGTCCGGCCGACGATGCAGGCGCTGGCGAGGAGCGCCGCCGTCAGCGGCAGCAGGAACCTGGCCGGGGCGCCGAGCGGAAGAAGTGCCGGGCGCGGTCGGCGCCGGCGGGCGGTCGTTCGTCCGATGATGCTCATGGTCGTTTCTCCTCGGCGCGGGTTTGCGGTGCGCCTCGTCCCGGTAGACGACGTCCGCCGGCGAAGCGAACGCGGGGGCGCCGTCGCCGTCGCCGCCGTGGCGGTCAGGCGGCGGGCAGGGTGAAGTAGAAGGTGGCGCCCTGGCCGCGGCCGGCGGACTCGACCCAGATGCGGCCGCCGTGGGTCTCGACGATGCGCTTGGCCAGGGTCAGCCCGATGCCGGTGCCGTCGATGTAGGGATGGAGGCGTTCGAAGAGACCGAAGATCTTGGTCTGGTAGTGCGGCTCGATGCCCATGCCGTTGTCGCGCACGTAGCACGTCACCTCGCCGCCCACCCGCCGCGCTCCGATCTCGATCCGCGGCGCGGTCTGTTCGCCCATGAATTTGGCCGCGTTGTCGATCAGATTCTGCAGCAGCTCGCGCAGCCGGCGCCGTTCCCCGACCACCGCCGGCAACTCCGGAGCGACCTCCACCTCGATGCCGCGCGCCGCCAGGCGCATGGCGACCAGGTCGACCGCTTCCTGCACCAGCTCGTCGAGGGGGATCGGCTCGGGAGGGCTCTGCTGGTGGCCGACCCGCGACAGCTCGAGCAGCTCGTCGAGCAGCTGCCCCATGGTCTCCGCCGCGCCGCGGATCAGCTCGAGATCGCGCGCGGCGCGCTCCAGGTTGCCGTCGGCGACGTCCTTGCGCAGGAAGCCGAGGAAGCCCTTGATCGTCACCAGGGGACTCTTCAGATCGTGGGAGACGCTGTAGGTGAAGCGCTCGAGCTCGGCGTTCTTGGCCTCCAGCTCGGCGATCAGACGCTCGCGCTCGGCCTCGGCGCGGGCCTTCTCCGCGATGGTCTCCTGCAACCGGGCGTTGATCGCCGCCAGCTGCTGCGCCCGCCGGCGCAGGGCGCGGGTCAGCAGGCGGTGAAGGCCGAGAACGATCCCGGCCAGGGCCAGCCCGACGGCGGCGAGGAAGGAAGGCTCGCGCCACAGGGGGCGGGCGATGACGATCGCCGCCGAGGCGGCTTCCGGACCCCAGTCGCCGTCCGCCCAACGTGCGGCGACGTGGAAGCGGTAGCGTCCCGGCTCCAGGTTGGTGTAGCGGATCCCCGACTCCGCCACCGGCACGTCCTCTTGCCAGCCGCGGTCGAAGCCGTCGAGGCGGTAGCGGTAGCGCACCCCCTCGTGGTGCGAGAAGGCGATGGTCTCGAGGAGGAAGACGAGGTGGTTCTGGCGGTGGCTGAGGTGCAGGTCGGCCGTCGCCGGCAGGTGCTTGCCCAACGCCTCGATCCCCCGCAGGAGCACGCGCGGCGGCGCCGCCGGCCGGCGGTCGAAGCGCCGCCGGTAGACCGACAAGCCGCGGTCGGTGCCGATCCAGATGCGCCCCTTCTGATCGAGCCACAGGGCGCCGCGGTTGACCTCGCGTCCGGCCAGCCCGTGGCGTACGGTGAGCTGGCGCAGGGTCTCGCCGTCCCACACCCAGACGCCGTCGTCGGTACCCAGCCAGACCTCGCCCGGCGGCCCCTGGCGCAGGGCGTACACCGGCCGTTCGAGGAGCGGATCCTCGACCGCCGCCAGGCGTCCGTCGCGCAGCTCGTAGAGGCCGGCGCCGGTCCCCACCCAGACCGCGCCGCCGGCCGTGACCAGCACGCCGTAGACGTTGTTGGCGCTCGCTCTCGGCCCTGCGGCGCGATGCCACCGCTCGCCGTCGTACCAGCGGAGGCCGGCGGTGGTCGCCAGGTAGAGGGTGCCCTGATGAAGGTAGAGCCAACGCGGGCGGGTGAGTTGGGGGAAGGGGTGATCGGCGAAGGTGCCGTCCGGCCGGCGGCTGTAGAGGCGCTCGCGGGTTGCCACCCACAGGGTGCCGCCAGCGTCGAGCTCGACCGACATCACCGCCGAGTCGAAGCGCCGGCTGCGCCAGCGGCCGTCGGTGCTCAGCCGCAGCAGGCCGCGGCCGGTCGCCGCCGCCCAGGTAATGCCGTCGCCGCCGACCGCCAGATCGAGAACCCGCTGGCTGTTGAGCGGCCCGTCGACCGGCCCCGGGAAGCGGATGGTGGAGACGGCCACCCCCTCTTCCATGACCGTAAAGCCGGTGTTGTGCCCCAGCAGCAGCCGCCCGGGAGCCGGCTCGGCGATGGCGCTGACCTCGTCCTCGAGCAGGCCCTGGCCGCGATCGAAGGAGAGGAAGCGGCGGCTGGAGATCATCGTCAGGCCGCGCATGCTGGCGATCCAGACGTTGGCCTCGCGGTCGACCAGGACGGCGGTGGCGCCCTCGGACGCCAGGCCCTCCCGCCGGCCCAGGGGGGCGACCGCGCCGGTCGCCGGCTGGCGGTAGTGAAGCTGCCCGGGAGAGCCGAAATAGATGCCGCCTTCAGGGCCGACCGCCAGGGCGCCGTTGGGCGCCGGGAAGTAGGTCTGGGCGTCCAGACCCTCGGCCACCACCTCGAGGCGGCGGTCGGTCAGCCGGCCGAGCCACCCCCGCCCGAGCACCCACAGATCGGAGGGGTCGTCGCCGGCCGCGGCGACGGCGTAGATCGGCTCCCTGAGCCGCCGGTCGACCTGCCGCGGCTGGCAGTCGAGCTGCCGGTTGCTGAACAGGCACAGGCCGGCGCTGGTGGCGACGGCGACGGCGCCGGGAAGGGGCTGCAGGCGTCTGACGTCCGCCGCCGGCAGTCCCTGCTCGCGGCCGATCACCTGCCAACCGCGCCCGTCCCAGACCAGCAGGCCGGCGTCGCTGCTGCCGACCAGCACCAGCGGCCCGCCGTCGCCGCCGGCGGCTGCCAGGGAGGTGACGATGCCGAAGTCACCCTCGCGCAGGGGAGGGCGCGGCAGGCTGCGCCAGGTGCCGCGGTCGACGTAGGCGACCTGGGGCCCGGTGCGGGCGCTCGCCACCCAGATGCGGCCGGCCTGGTCGTGGGTCAGGGCGACCGGGGGCTCGCCGGGGAACTCGCCGGCCCGCGGCGGCGGGCGGAAGGTGCGGCCGTCGAAGACCGTCAAGCCGCCGCGGCAGAGGATCCACAGCCGGCCGTCGCCGTCCTGGGCGAGATCGAGGATGACCTGGCTGGGCAGGCCGTCCTCGACGGCGAAGGTGACGGTGGCGAGCTTCTGGCTGCGGGCTGCGTTGCCGGCGAGGAGGGCGAGCAGGAGCCAACCCGCGAATCGAGATCGGACGCGGCGCATGAGAAGGTGGGCAAGGCTAGCACACCGCGGCGGTCGGCGGCGGCCGGGAACGTCGCCGGCGCCGGACTTGACCTCCGCCGCGGAACGAGGTAGAATACCGACCGGTTGGTAGAAAACCGTATCGTCGGTCGTCCGCTGCTCATGCGGCGTGCACCGGCGCCATGTCGAAGGAAGCGATCGGCGCCCCCGGCGGGACGCGCCGGTCGTCGGGAACGGTCGATCCGGCGGCGCGGAGTCGGGCCATGGGCGCTCGCGCGTGGCGCCGCGCCGCCGGATCGGCAGAGGATCGAGAGCGCCGCCGGGAAGGTGGAGGAGGCCGGCCGCGGGCAGCCGCCGGCGGATGCGGGGCTACTGGGTCGCGCCGGGATAGCGCACCATGTAGCCGTCGGCCCAGACGATGTCCTGGTCGTAGTCGGTAGTGACGAAGGCGCCGACGGTCCAGTTGACCTCGCAGCAGCCCGTGTTGCCGTCGGGATTGTCGCCGAAGGCGCCGTTGCGCCCCATGCTGCAGATCATCATCACGTTGGATTCGGTGAGGACGTCGTTCAGGCAGTAGGAGA
>RFGL01000222.1 GCA_003697015.1 Acidobacteriota bacterium
CGCTGGCCGGCAGCAGGGTGGTGTGGGCCGGGATCGGGTCGATCAGCTCGACGCCGCTGGCCGGCGCGTCGCCGAGGTTTTCGACCTCGATGCGGTAGGACAGCACTTCCCCCGGGATCGCCTGGCCGCCGCCGCTGAGGTCGACGGCCGGGGCGGCGGTCTTGCGCGCCGCCAGCACCGGCGTGGCGACGACGGCGGAGCGGGTCGGATCCGCCGCGCCGGGCTGGGCCGGATCGTCGCTCAGGACGTCGTCGAGCTCGCGGCTTTGGAGGATCGCCTGGTTGACCAGGGCGCTCACCGACGGGGCGGTCAAGGGATCGTCGACCCGCACCGCGAAGGAGACGGTGGCCGAGGCCCCCGGCTGCAGGGTGCCGAGGCTGAGGCGCAGGGGCGAGAGCCCGTCGAAGAGGCCCTGGCTGGTGATCAGGGAGCCGGGCACCAGGGTCGTGTGCTGCGGGATGGGATCGATCAGCACCAGGCCGCTGGCCCGCGCCGTGCCGGCGTTGACCAGGGACAGGGTGTAGCGCAGCCGATCCCCGGGGCTGAGGACGCCGTCGCCGTCGGCGTCCTGCTCCAGGTCGGCCACCTTGCTCAGCACCAGGCGCGGCGACGCGATCAGGGAGGTCTCGGTGGGCTCGGCGCTGCCCGGCAGGTCGGGGTCGTCGCTCAGGACCGGGGCGGTGACGGCGCTCTGCACCACCGCCTGATTGCGCAGCATCTGCACCGCGGGATCGAGGTCCGGGTCGATGCGGACCTGGAAGGTGACGCTGGCGGAGGCGCCGGCGAGGAGCGAGCCGAGGTCGACCTCGAGACCTTCCTCGCTGACGGCGCTGCCCTGGCTCGCGTGCAGGGAGCCGGCGATCAGGCTGACCTCGGACGGCAACGGATCGCGCAGGTTGACCTGGGTGGCGGCGATGCTGCCGGCGTTGGTCACCGTGATGCGGTAGAGCAGCACGTCGCCGGGGGAGGCGATGCCGTCCTGCCCGACGTCGTCGTAGAGCCGGTCGACCTTCTCGACCGCCAGCAGCGGCCGGGCGCCGAGGGGCGCGCGGGTGGGATCGGCCGCCCCCGGCAGAGCGGGATCGTCGCTCGCCACGGCGGCGAGCTCGGCGCTCTCGACCGTCGCCTGATTGGTGATCGCCACCACCTCCTCGGCCAGCACGTCGGCCAGCCGCAGGCGGAAGGTGACCGTCGCCTCGGCGCCGGCGGCGAGGGTACCGAGGTCGGCTCGCAGCACGGCGCCGCCCCCGATCGTGCCCTGGCTGGTGCTGGCGGAGCCGGCGACCAGGGTGCCCTCGGCGGGCAGCGGATCGATCAGCACCACGCCGGTGGCCGCGACGCTGCCGCGGTTGATCACCCGCAGGGCGTAGCCCAGCTCGTCGCCGGCCGAGACCACGGCGTCGCCATCGCGGTCGGCGGCGAGGGTGACGGTCTTCTCGGCCCGCAGCAAGGGCGCCCGCCGCAGGGGGGTGGTGGTGGGATCGGCGCTGCCGCCGAGCTCCGGATCGTCGCTCGCCACGGCGGCGAGCTCGGCGCTCTCGACCATCGCCTGATTGGTGATGCTCGTCACCTCCGGCGGCAGGGCGGCGGCGATGCGGACGGCCAGCTCGACGGTCGCGACGTCGCCCGGTGCCAGGTCGCCGAGCTCGACCCGCAGGGGATCCTCGCCGAGCACACTTCCCCGGCTGGTGCTCGCCGAACCGGCCTCGAAGCGGGCGTTGGCCGGCGTCGGATCGACCACCATCACCTCGCTCGCCACCGCCGTGCCCCGATTCTCGACCACCAGCCGGTAGGCGACCACGTCGCCGGGGGAGGGCACGCCGTCGCCGTCGGCGTCGAGCGCCAGGCTGTCGGTCTTGAGCGCACGGATCCGCGGCCGCGGCAGGTCGACCGGGATCAAGGTCGGCTCGTTCTCGCCCGGCGACGCCGGGTCGTCGCTCACCGTACGGCCGCCGGAGAAGGCGAGCAGGGCCTGCTCCACCAGGATCGCGTCGCTCGCCGTCTCCAGCCGGGCGCGGAAGCGGACCTCGAGGTTCTCGCACGGCTCCAGGGTGCCGATCTGCAGGCTCAGCGGCTGCTCGCTGAGCAGCACCGCCGCCGGCAGCACCGGCTGCGCAACGTCGCAGCCCCGGCTGCGGCTCAGCTCGAGGGACTCCGCCTCCAGCGAGGTGCCCGGCGGCAGCGGATCGATCAGCACCGCGTCCTCCAGCGGCCGCGCGCCGTCGTTGCGCAGCACCAGCTCGAAGCTCAGCACCTCGCCCACCTGCGCCGGCCCGCCGCTGGCGGTGCGCACCCGATCGGTGAAGAGAATCACCGGCGCCGGCGGCTGCGGCGGCAGGGGCGGGCCGTCGATCAGGCCCGGATCGACCGGGATCACCACCGGATCGGTCAGCCCGGCACCGGGTCCGTCGGACAGCACCGTGCCGCCGTCGAAGAAGAGCCGTGCCCGATTGCTCAGCTCGGTCAGGGTCGGCGGCAAGGCCGCGTCGATCCTGCCGTCGATCACCACCGCGATCGAGCTGCACGGCGGCAGCTCGCCGAGCTCGAGGCGCAGCGGATCGAGCCCGGTGAGGACCGCCGGCGGCCGGCCGTCCGGCGGCACCAGCTCGCCGGTGCTCTCGTCCGCCGGCGGCACGCCGCAGTCGCCGCCGTAGCGGATCACCGGCCCCTCCGGCGCCGGGACGAAGCCCGCCGGCAGCGGATCCTCCAGCACCGCCGCCGCCACGCTCGCCTGGATGCTGGTGTTGCGCACCGAGACGGTGAAGCGCACGCCGTCGCCGGGCTGGGCCAGGCCGTCCCCCGAGGGATCCTCGATCAGCCCGCCGTCCTTGGTGAAGAGCAGGAAGCCCGGGCGGGTGCTCACCGGCAGGATCGTCGGATCGCCGAAGCGCGGGGTGGCGTTGTCGTCCGAGGGCAGAGGGGGGACGCCGTCGGCGCTGAGCTCGGCCTGGTTGACGATCTCGGTGATGGCGGGATCGAGCGGGTCGTCGACCACCACGTCGTAGCTGACCAGGACGCCGTGGCAGTGCGGCAAGCTCCCCAGGTCGATCACCAGCGGATCCTCGCTGACCACCACCGCCTTGGCCGGCGTGGCGCGCAGCACCGCGGAGGCGCCGGCGGCGCTCCGGTCGCGGGCCGCCGACGGCGGTGCCGCCGGCGTGGTCGACGGCGCGCAGAAGAGGTTCTCCATCACCGTGATCGTTCCCGGAACCAGCGCCGTGCCCGCCGGCAGGGGGTTGCGGATGGTGGCGGACCCGAGATCGCCGCCGGTGAAATTCACCGCCAGGGATTGGTAGTTGATCCGCGAACCCGGCTGCACCGCCCCCGGCACCGGCTGCGGGCCGCTCACCTGGGCCAGCATCTGGAAGAACAGACCGTCGAAGATCACGTAGCCGAAGTCCGCCCCCAGGTTGCGCTCCCCGAGGCGCAGGGGCACCCGGGCGGTGTGCAGCGACAGCGGCTCGACGACCCCGTCCGGATCGACCGTGGCAAAAGAATCGAGCGGCGGCGTCAGCAGCGTCACGACGTAGGTGCCGCTGGCGAGCGGCTCCACCCGATAGCGGCCGTCGGCATCGGTCACCGGGGTCGCGACGGTGACGTTGTCGCGCTGGATGGCGATCTGGATGCCGGCAAAGCCCGGCTCTCCCGCATCCTGGATCCCATCCGCATCCACGTCGTTCCACACCCGGCCGCCGAGGACGGCGTCGGTGCTGGCGCCGGTGTAGCCGAAGAGCAGCTCGAGCTGCTGGCCGGCGAGCAGCTCGGCCTCGGCCGCATGCGGGGTCGAGAGCCCGTCGCTGTCGAAGGTCGGCTCGGTGAAACCCGGCGGCAGACTCTCCGGCCGCACGCTCGCCCGGTAGCGGCCGGCCGGCAGGGCGGCGAAACGGGCGCTGCCGCCGACGGTGGCGGCGGCGAGGCCCAGCTCGGCGGCGCCGTCGCCGTCGAGGTCCCCCGTCAGCTCGACGCCGACGCCGTCGATGGCGCCTTCCTCCGCCTCGCGCCCGCCGTCGGCATCGCGGTCGTTCCACGCCGTGACCCGCACCTCCCCCACCCCGCTGCCGCCCACCACCGCGGCGATGCCGAGCAGGAGATCGGTGCGGTCGGTGCGGCCGTCGGAGGCGGCGGCCAGCGGTACCGCCGTGGTGCTGTGCAGGGCCGCGGCGTCGAGACGCGGCGCCAGGGCATAGGTGCCCGCCGCCACCCCCGCGAAGCGGAAGCTGCCATCCGCCGCGCTGCGGGCGGTGGCGAGCAGCCGGCCGCCGTCGTCGCGCAGCTCGACGACGATGCCGCCGAGGCCGCCGGCGGTCTCGTCGCGCAAGCCGTTGAGGTTGAGGTCGTACCACGCCGTGCCGCCGAGCACCGCGCCCGGTGCCAGGGCCACCGCGGTCGGGTCGAAGAAGCCGCCCTGCGCCGGGTCGTCGCTCGCCACCGGCGGCAGTGCGTCGCTGGTCGCCACCGCCTGGTTGAGCACCACCGGCGGAACCCCTCCCGCCGGCGCCACCACCACCGCCTCGAAGCTCACCTCGGCGACGCCGAGGGGCGCCAGCTCGCCGAGATCCACCCGCAGGGTCTCCCCCGATCGCGGCTCGCCGCCGAGCAGCGCCCCTTGCGACGAGCTCAGGGAGCCGCTGACGAAGCGCAGCGCCGGCGCCAGCGGATCGCTCAACGCAAGACCCGCGGCCGGCGCGCTGCCGGCGTTCTCCACCCGCAGGACGTAGCGCACCACGCTGCCGACGCCGGCGCGGCCGCTGGCCTCGCTGCCGTCGGCCAACAGCGCCCGCTTCTCCACCCGCAGGTTGGGCAGCAGGGCCAGGGGCACCACCGTCGGATCGCTGCTCCCCGGCTGTGCCGGGTCGTCGGTCAGCACCGCCAGGGTCTCGTCGCTGCGCACCGTCCCCTGGGCGATCACCTCCGGGCTCGACAGGCCGGCATCGATCTCGAGCTCGAAGCTCGCCGTGAGCTGGCCCTGGACCGCAAGCTCGCCGAGGGGGATCTCCAGCTCCGCCGGCGACGCGTCGCTCGCCGGCGGCGACTCCGAGCCCGGAACCCGGCTCGTGCCCGCCGGCAACGGCAGGTTGAGGACGACGTTGCTGGCCGAGCTCAAACCGACGTTGTCGATCACCGCGGTGAAGCGCAGCCGGTCGCCGGCGTTGGGCGTGCCGTCGCCGCTGCGGTCCAACGCCAGCTCGGCGCTCAAGGACGCCCGCAGCTCCGGCGGATCGAGCACCACGTCGGTGGGATCGGCCTCCCCCGGCAGCGCCGGATCGTCGGTCGGGATGCTCACCCCCGGCGCCTGGGCATAGGTCACCGTACCCTGATTGCTGATCCGCACGCCCGGCGTGGTCCACCGGATCCAAGCCTGGATGGTCACCGTCGCGCTGGCGCCGGGATCGATCCGGCCGAGCTCGACGATGACCGGATTCTCGCGGCTGATCACCCCCTGGCTGGTGGTGACTCCGCCGTGAAAAAAAGAAGTCCCCGGAGGCGGAGGATCGACCAGGACCACGCCGGTCGCAGCGCCGTCGCCGGCGTTCTCGATCCGCACCCGGTAGAGCACGAAGTCGTTGCCGCTGATCCTGCCGTCGCCGTCGTGGTCGGCGAGGAGCTCGATGGTCTTCTGCGGGCGCAGCACGGGGGTGCCGAGATCCGGGGTGGGAATGCCGTCGAGCACGAGCTCGCCGTCGCGCACCTCGAGGGCGCCGAGCTCGGCCTCGCCGTCGACCACCACCCGCGCGCTGCCGTCGATGAGCACCGAGTCGAAGCGGTAGAGGGTGGCATAGGCGTCCCCCGGCGCCACGATCCCGGAGGCGCCCTCGAGCAG
>RFGL01000223.1 GCA_003697015.1 Acidobacteriota bacterium
GCCCCCGACCGCTCCGTGACGCCCCTGGTCAAATTCTGTAATTACCTGATTGCAAACGACTTAAGACTCAAAGCACATAATCTTGTGCAATCTGTTCGAAAGCCGCGAGAAAACGGCCTCGAAGTTCTCTTTCCGCTCGGTTTTCCACAAGCTTTTCCGCCGTACCTGTGAAGAATTCAGAAATCGCCGGAGTACGGCGCGGGAAGACGGCGGCCAAACGCCGCCGGCTCAAGGGGTTGCCGGTGGCGCGGCGGACCGGCGGCGGAACCAGGCGGCGGTGCGCTCGAGGCCGCGGTCCAGCGGCAGCGGCGACGTCAGGCCGAGCTCGCGCTGCGCCCGGCGCGGATCGATGGCCGAGCGCCGCTGCTCGCCGGGCTTGGCCGGGCCGTGACGCGGCTCGCCTTCGCGGCCCGCGGCGCGGCTCAACAGGCGGTAGAGCTCGACCACCGAGGTCTCGACCCCGGTGCCGACGTTGTAGGTGTGGAAACCCGCTCGGCCGAGAGCCGCCAGGTTGGCGGCGACGACGTCGCTGACGTGGACGTAGTCGCGGGTCTGCAGGCCGTCGCCGTTGATCACCGCCGGCTGGCCGGAGAGCAGCCGCTGCAGGAAGATCGCCACCACCCCGGCCTCTCCGTGGGGATTCTGCCGCTCGCCGTAGACGTTGGCGTAGCGCAGGCAGGTGGCGTCGAGGCCGTAGGCGTGGTGGTAGTAGAAGAGGTAGCGCTCCACCGCCAGCTTGCTGACGCCGTAGGGCGACAGGGGACGGGTGGGATGATCCTCGTCCGCCGGGTAGCGCTCCTGCTCGCCGTAGATGGCGCCGCCGGTGGAGGCGAAGAGCACCTGACGGACGCCGCCGCGGCGCGCCCCTTCGAGCAGGTTGAGGGAACCGACGACGTTGACGCTGGCATCGAAGGCGGGATCCTCGACCGAACGGCGGACGTCCATCTGCGCCGCCTGGTGGACCAGCACGTCGACGCCGGTGAAGGCGAGTAGCTCGGCGGCCTCCGGGCTGCGCACGTCGAGGGGATAGAAATCCGCCGCCGCCGGCACGTTCTCCCGCCGGCCGCTCGACAGGTCGTCGATCACCAGCACCCGGTGGCCGGCGTCGAGAAAGGCGTCGGCCAGGTGGGAGCCGATGAAGCCGGCGCCGCCGGTGACGCAGATGGTGAGGGATCCGCCGCTCGTCACGCCGCGGACTCTACCACTCCGGCGGCCGCCGTGGGGCTCATCGCGCCCGATCGCGCAACAGGGCGTCGGCTCGCACCAGGTTGGTGCGCTGGTCGAGGCGCAGGGTGCGGGGCTCGCTCCACCCGCCGTCGCCGTCGCTCTCCCGCCAGTGCACCACGCCGGCTTCGGCGTCGTGCCAGGCGACCAGCATCCGCCGGCCGCCGTCGCCGAGGTAGATGCGGCTCAGGCCCTCGCCGGTGGCCGGTGCCGGCCGGCTCGAGACCACCCGCAGATCGAGCACCTGGGCCGGCTGGTCGCCGCCCGCCAGATCGTCGAGATCGATCTCGATGGTGCTGCCGTCGTCGCCGGTGGCGGTGGAGAGGATGGCCGAGGTGAGGTCGACGACGAAGGCCCGCAAGGCGCTGGCGTACTCCTCGAGGGACGCCTCGGGGTTGAGCTCGAAGAAGGCCTCGCTCCACGCTTCGGCGGTGTCGGCGACGTAGGCCACCAGGGCCGGATCGGCGCCGACCTCGATGCCGCCGTGGATGATCACCGTGCGGATGCCGCCGTGGATGATCACCGTGCGGATGTCCCCCTGGGCGCCGGGACCGCCGAAGTCCTCCAGCACCCGGCGGTGGATCTCGTCCGCCAGATAGGCGATCTCCAGCGGCAGGACGCCGATCCGCAGCACCACCAGCCGGTCGTCCCGCGGGTCGACGAAACCGACCAGCAGCCCACCCGGACGGATCTCGAGGGCGACGGCGCGGCGCAGGGAGGCGGCGGGCGCGACCCCGCCGGCGCCGCCGGCGGGGTCGCCGGTGGCGTCGAAGAGCTGGTCGAGGACGAAGACGTGGTGGCGGCCGGCGTAGCGGCCGTCGACGAAGATCACCGGCGCGTAGCGCAGCTCGCTCGTGCCGTCGCGCTCGGCCTGCCACAGCAGGTGGAGGATCGAGCGCTCGGAGCGCACCCGGCGGCCGTCGGGAAGAGTGAAGGCATAGCGGTCTTCGGTCAGCGCCCGCACCGCGTTGATCTCCGTGCCGGCCTGGTGGCGAAAGAGCTCCACCGGGTCGGAGAAGCCCTGCTCGGCGTCGAAGCGGGCGAGGAGGATGGCGACGCTGCCGTCCCGCCGGTGGCTCTCCCAGATCAGGTTGACGGCATCGTGACTGCGGTCGTAGACCAGCAGCGGATTGCGCTCGACGGCGGCGCCGCCGGTGCCGGGCACCAGCCGGCGCTGGCGGCCGTCGGCGGTAGCGACGTCGAGGGCCAGCACCGGGTGGCCGGCGGCGGCGTCGGGGAAGAGTTCCTGCCGGCTGCCGAGGCGCAGCTCGTACAGCTCGCCGCCGTTGCCGAGAGCGGCCAGCGGCGTGCGCTCGGCGGCCAACGGGGCGGCGAGGAACGTCAGGGCGAGGACGATGATGCTCGTGCTTTTCATGATCAGGCCATCAGGTTGACCAGCTTGTGGGTGTCGGCCGCCATCAGCAGGTCGGTCAGGGCTTCGTCGTCGGGGAAGCAGCGGGCCCGCAAGCGCTCGAAGTAGCGGTAAGCCCGGCGGTGGTTGCCGGCCTGCTTCTCCACCTCGCCGAGAAGGTAGAGCGCCTTCTTGACGAAATCGTCGTCGGCGGCGCTTTCGGCGGCGCGCAGGGCGATCAGGCCGTGACGGCGGGCGCGTTCGAAGCGGCCGATCTCGATGTAGCCGTAGCACAGGGCGAGGCGTACGCTCGAGCGCCGTTCCCAGATCCCGGCGCGCAGCCGGCGCAGCATGCGCAGGGCGGCGAAGAGGGCCTCGAAGCCCGGCGCGAAGCGCTCCAGCACCAGGTGGCAGTAGCCGGCGTTGCCGAGGATCAGGGCGCGGTCGAGGCCCGGGCCCGGCGGCAGCAGGCCGAGGGCCTGGCGGTACTCGTCGAGGGCCTCCTGAAAGTAGCTCTTGGCGACCAGGGCGTTGCCGATCTGGTTGTGGCAACGCGAGAGGAAAGCCGGCTCGCCGGTCTTGAGCGCGTGATCGCGGGCGATCCGGGCGTAGAAGATGCACTTGTCGTGATCCTTGCGCTGATCGTAGAGCACCGACAGGTAGTAGGCAGCGAGGTGGCGGTTGGTCGGGTCGGGGCTTCGCATCAGCACCGCTTGCAGCTGGCGCGCTACGCCGGCGGTCTCGCCGCGGGCGATGAGGAAGCCGGCGCGGTTGCCCAGCGCGCGGTCGACCGCCCGTTGATCGCCGTGCTCTTCGCCCCAGGCGATCGCCCGGTCGGAGAGGGCGAGAGCGGCGTCGAGATCGCCCGCTTCGACGGCGATCTTGATCCGCTCCAGGAGACGTTCAAACTCAGGGGGATAGGACGCGGCGGGTGCCTGGCTCAAGCTCGTACCCTCCTCCGTGACGGGGCGCAGGACGCCGGTGGACGATCGACGGCTCGCTATCGTACGCTGAACGCAGTATAGCATGGCAGCATACCGTCATCGCAAGGGACGGCGCTGCCGCCGGCCATCGGCGACGGCCGAGGGCCGGATCGCCCGCTGCCGGTGACCGCCGGCGGCGTGCTGGCGTGCCGCCGCCGCGTGTGCTAGAGATCCCCCATGGCCGCCGGCGAACCCCTCCTCGACCACCTGCGCTCCGCCCTCGCTCTCGCCCTGTGGCGCGAGGACGCCGTGCGGGTGCGACCCGACGAGCCCTTCCGCCTCGCCTCGGGCAACGCCAGCCCGATCTACGTCGACTGCCGGCGGGCGATCGCCAGCCCCGAACTGATGCGCCTTTTCACCGCCGCCGCCGGCGAGCTGATCGCCGGCCGGCGGCTTCCCTGCGACGTGATCGCCGGCGGCGAGACCGCGGGCATCCCCTTCGCCGCCTTCCTCGCCGCCGCCCTGGCGCGACCGATGGCCTACGCGCGCAAGAAGGCCAAGGGCTACGGCACCGGCTCGCGCCTCGAGGGCAGGGTGGTGCCGGGGGACCGGGTGCTGCTGGTCGAGGACCTGATCACCGACGGCGGCAGCAAGCTGACCTTCCTCGACGCCATCGAAGAGGCGGGGGCGTCGGTCGCCGGCGTGCTGGTTCTCTTCGACCGCCAGCAGGGGGGCGCCGCCCTCCTCGCCGAGCGCGGCGTCGACCTCCACGCCCTCTGCGACCTGGACGCCGCCCTCGACGCCGGCCAGGCCGCCGGCCTGCTCAGCGCCGCCGAGCGACGCGACGTCGACGCCTACCGCCGGGATCCCGCCGCCTGGCACGCGGCCCGCGGCCTGCGCTTCCGCCCGGCCTGACCGCGGGCGGCCAAGCGGGGTGTTTCTCCCCGTCCGGCCGCGGGCCTGACATGTCAGGCCGCCCGCCGGCGGCGCCGGGGAAAGCCCGCCCGGGCGCGACAAGTCGTTCACCATACGCGACTTGCTACGTTCCTGCCGGGGCGCGGGCGCGATCGGCGCGGCTGGCAGGACTCTTGCTCCCTTGGCTGGGGACGACCGCCGGCGCCGCCGCCGCGGCGCGCGGACGATCTCCAGCAATCTCCAGGAGGAGACGCCGATGTCGATCCCCATCCCCACCCGCCGTCGTTTCCCCGTCGTCGCCGGGCTCGTCCTCGTCCTCGCCAGCGGTGCTTGCGCCAGCCGCAAGTACGTGCAGCGGGAGCTGACGCCGGTGCGCGAGCAAACCGCCGCCCTCGAGCAGCAGATGGAGCACGCCCAGGACGCGATCGCCGCCAACGACCGGCAGCTGGCCGAGCACGAGGCGGAGATCGAAACCCAGAGTCTGGCCTTGAGCGACGCCTCCGCCACCGCCCGCGAGGCTCTCGAGCGCGCCCTCGAAGCAGGCAAGCTGGCCGAGGGCAAGCTGCTCTTCGAGACCACCTTTTCCGAAGACCGGGTACGGTTTGGCTTCGACCGCGCCGAGCTGCCGGAGGAAGCCCGCCAGGCCCTCGACGATCTCGCCGCGACGCTCAAGGAGCGCGATCAGCAGGTCTACCTCGAGATCCAGGGCCACACCGATTCCACCGGCAACAAGGCCTACAACCTCGAGCTCGGCGAGCGGCGCGCCGAAGCCGTCCGCCGCTACCTCAACCGACGGCACGGCCTGCCGCTCCACCGCATGTCCGTCATCTCCTACGGCGAGAGCGCCCCCATCGCCGACAACGCCACCCGCGACGGCCGTACCAAGAACCGCCGCGTGGTGGTGGTGGTCCTGCGCTGAGGCCGGCTTCACGCCCGCGCCGCGGCGCGTTTGGCGAGGGTGCGGCGGTGGCCGGCGGAGAGGACCTTCTTGCGCAGGCGGAAGGCGGCGGGGGTGACCTCGAGGGCCTCGTCCGCCTGCAGGTGCTCGAGGGCCTGCTCGAGGTTGAAGCGACGCGGGGCGGCGAGGCGCTCGAGCTCGTCGCCGGTCGAGCGGCGGACGTTGGAGAGGCGCTTCTCCCGCGTGACGTTGACGTCGAGGTCGCCCGAACGCACGTGCTCGCCGACGATCATGCCCTCGTAGACCTCGGTGCCGGGCTCGATGAAGAGGGTGCCGCGGGGCTGCAGCTGTTCGATGGCGTAGGCGGTCGCCTTGCCGGCGCGGTCGGCGACCAGGGAGCCGGTGGAGCGGTGGGGGATGGCGCCCTGCCAGGGGGCCCAGCCGTCGAAGGTCTGGTAGAGGATGCCGGTGCCGCGGGTGTCGGTCAGGAACTCGGTGCGGAAGCCGATCAGGCCGCGCGACGGCACCCGGTACTCCACCCGCACCCGGCCGCTGCCGCCGTAGCCGACCATCTTCAGCATCTGCCCCTTGCGCGGCCCGAGCTTCTTGGTCACCGCGCCGACGTACTCCTCCGGGCAGTCGACCACCAGGAGCTCCATCGGCTCGTGCAAGCTGCCGCCGGCGGTGCGGGTCACCACCTCCGGTTTGCCGACCACCAGCTCGTAGCCCTCGCGGCGCATGGTCTCGATCAGCACCGCCAGCTGCAGCTCGCCGCGCCCGACCACCCGCAGCACGTCGGGAGCGCCGGTGGTCTCGACCTTGATGGCGACGTTGACCAGGGCCTCGCGCTGCAGGCGTTCCTTGAGCTTGCGCGAGGTCAGGTGCTGGCCGTCGCGGCCGGCGAGCGGGCCGTCGTTGATGCCGAAGGTCATCGCCAGGGTGGGCTCGTCGACCACGATCGGCGGCCGCGGGCGGGGATCCTCCGGGTCGCAGAGGGTGTCGCCGATCGCCACCTCCTCGAGGCCGGCGACGGCGACGATCTCCCCCGGCCCGGCGTCGTCGAGGGCAATGCGCTCGAGGCCGCGGTAGCCCCAAAGGGTGGAGATCTTCGCCTCGCCGCGGACGCCGCCGGCATCGGCCCGCACCAGCACCTGGCCGCGGCGCACCCGGCCGTGGTGCAGGCGGCCGATCGCCAGCCGGCCGACGTAGTCGTCCCAGTCGAGGGTGGCGATCTGCAGCTGCACCGGATGCTCGGGGTCGTACCGCGGCGCCGGCACGTGCTCGAGGATGCCGTCGAGGAGCGGCGCCAGGGTCTCGTCGGCGGCGTCGGGGGCGCGGCGGCAGGTTCCGGCCTTGGCATTGGCGTAGAAGACCGGGAAGTCGAGCAGCTCCTCCGGCGCCTCGAGCTCGATCAACAGGTCGTAGACCTCGTCGAGCACCTGCGCCGGACGGGCGTCCTGGCGGTCGATCTTATTGATCACCAGGATCGGCTCGTGGCCCGCCTGGAGCGCTTTCTTGAGCACGAAGCGGGTCTGGGGCATCGGCCCCTCGGCGGCGTCGACCAGGAGCAGCACGCCGTCGACCAGGCTCATGATGCGCTCGACCTCGCCGCCGAAGTCGGCGTGGCCGGGGGTGTCGACGACGTTGATCTGCACGTCGCGGTAGCGGATGGCGGTGTTCTTGGCCAGGATGGTGATGCCCTTCTCCCGCTCCAGGTCGAAGGAGTCGAGCACCCGCTCCGCCACCTGCTGGTTGGCGCGGAAGACGCCGCTCTGCCACAGCAGGGCATCGACCAGGGTGGTCTTGCCGTGGTCGACGTGGGCGATGATCGCCAGATTGCGTACGTCGTCGCGGGTCTCGAGGGGCACGGGCGGTCTCCGGGGAAGGTACGCGCGGCGTCGCGGCGCCGCCGGGCAGGGAGGCGGACGCTACCACGCATCGCCGGCGGCGGCAAGGGGCCGGCGATGGTCGCTCCCCCCCGCTGAGGAAAGGGCAGCGCAGGATGTGCCAGAATCCAAGCTCGAGGGAGACCCGATGGCACGACGACCGGCGAGCCGACGGCGGAATTCGGGGCGCGGCATCCGCGGAGCGGCGACCGCCGTCCTCGCCCTGTCGTTCTGCGGCTGCTTCTCGCGTCTCGAGGGGACGATGGAGGGCGGGCAGGTCGCCCCGCCGCCGGTCGACGCCGCCGCCTACGCGGCGGAGATCGCTGCCTGGCGGGAGGAGTACGAGGCGCTGCTGACGCGGCCGGAGGGCTGGCTGAGCCTGGTCGGCCTGCACTGGCTGAAGGAAGGGGCGAACGCCTGCGGCGGCGATCCGGCGAGCGCCGTGCCGCTGCCGCGGGCGCCGGAGCGCGCCGGGACGTTCTACCTCGAAGGCGGCGAGGTCAGCTTCGAGGCCCTGCCGGAAGCCGGGATCACCGTCTCCGGCGAGCCCCTCGCCGGGCGCGTCGTCCTCGCCACCGACGCCGCCGGCGAGCCGACGATCCTCGAGCTGGGCTCCCTGCGCTTCTACGTCATCGCCCGCGCCGACGCCGAGCACGGCACGCGCTACGGGGTGCGGATCAAGGATCGGCAGAGCCCCCGGATCGCGGCCTTCGCCGGCATCGACGCCTACCCGCCCGATCCCGCCTGGCGCGTCGCCAGCCGCTTTGTCCCCTACCGGCCGCCGAAGACCATCCCGGTGCCGACGGTTCTCGGCACCGTCGTCGAGATGGAGTCGCCCGGGGCGCTCGAATTCGTCGCCGGCGGCGAGCGCGCCCGCCTCGACGCCCTCGACGGCGGCGAGGACGAGCTGTGGCTGATCTTCGCCGACCAAACCAACGGCCGAGAGACCTACGGCGGCGGGCGCTTTCTCTACGTCCCGCGCCCCGACGACCGCGGCGTGGTGGTGATCGACTTCAACAAGGCGTACAACCCGCCCTGCGCCTACACCCCCTTCGCCACCTGCCC
>RFGL01000224.1 GCA_003697015.1 Acidobacteriota bacterium
GGTCCTGCCGGGGAGCGCCGATCGCCGGCCCCTGGCGGTGCGCTGGTACGCCCTCGAGCTGCGCGGCCTCGGCACCGGTGCCACCGCCCCCTCCGGGTCGCGCTCGTTGCCGGTGGTCGAGCTGCCCTGCCGCACCTCGGTGGTCTACTACCTGGAGGCGGCGGACGGCCAGGAGCTGCGCCTCGAGCAGCTTCTCGCCCGCCCCGCCGGAGGCGCGACGCTGCGCGTGCGCCTCGAGCTGGAGGGACGACCGCCGCAGGTGCACGACGTCGACCCGGCGACCGCCCCCATCCCCTGGGTCCTGCCCCTGCCCGCGGCGCCGGGCGCCATCCTCGCCGTCGAGCTTGCGGCCCTCGACGCCGGCGGCTGGTGGCGCGACCTGTGGCGCGACGACGACGACGGCCTGGCGCTGATCGCCCCCGCCGTCTACCGGCAGACCCCACCGGCTACGGCGAGCTCCGCCGCCGCGCCGGCGGTCGAGACGCCGCCCAACGTGGTGCTCTACCTGATCGATACGGTACGCGCCGACCATCTCGGTACCTACGGCTACCCGCGCCCGACCAGCCCCGAGATCGACCGCTTCGCCGCCGGCGGCGTGGTCTTCACCCACGCCGAGGCCCAATCCTCCTGGACCCGCACCGCCGTGCTGTCGATCCTCACCGGCCTGAACGCCCAGAGCCACCGCGTCAATCAGCGCGACGACGCCCTGCCGGCCGCCTTCACCACCCTCGCCGAGCACCTGCAGCAAGCGGGCTACGCGACCCTGGCCATGGTCACCAACGGCAACGTCTCCCAGACCTTCGGCCTCGATCAGGGCTTCGACCGCTTCGTCTACTTGCAGGAGTCGCGCCAGCGGCTGAGCATGCACCAGCTCTCCGATCGATTGAACGACGAGCTCTTTCCCCTCCTCGAGCGCCTGGCGCGGGGGGAGAAGCCCTTCTTCCTCTACCTCCACGCCACCGATCCCCACGCCCCCTACACGCCGCCGGAGCCCTTCCGCAGCCGCTTCGCGGCCGGCGTCGATCCCAGCCTGGGCTACCTCGAGCGGGTCCACGCCATCTCCCGCGGCGAGCTGGCGGCGCCGGAGGGCACCCGCGAGGCCTTCATCGACCTCTACGACGGCGAGATCGCCTTCAACGACCACCACTTCGGCCGCCTGCTCGATCGCCTGCGCGCCCTCGGCCTCTACGACGACGCCCTGATCGTCCTGATCTCGGACCACGGCGAGGAGTTCCTCGACCACGGCGGCTGGGAACACGGCAAGACCCTGAATGCCGAGCAGCTGCGGGTACCGTTGATCGTCAAGCTCCCCGGGGGCGCCGCCGCCGGCCGCCGGGTGAGCACCGTCGCCCGCCAGATCGACGTGCTGCCGACGGTGCTGGAGCTCGCCGGCATCGCCCCCCCTGCCGGCCTCGACGGCCGCAGCCTGCTGCCGGCGATCCGCGGCGACGGCGCTGGCGAGGTGCCGTCGTTCTCCTATCTGGGGCTCGACCGCAAGCGCATCGAAGCGGTGGTGGCGCGCGGCTTCAAAGCGATTCTCGACGACTCGCCGCAGACCCGTGCCGGCCGCGCCCAGCTCTACGACGTGGTCCGCGACGCCGGCGAGCGGCACAACCTCTACGGCCAACGCCCGCTGGTCTTCGGCTTCCTGCGCCAGACCCTCCTCGCCCTGCCCTTGAGCCGCCGCAGCGCGCTCCCCGACCCCGAGCGCGCCGCCATCGACGACGAGCTGCGCCGCCGCCTCGAGGCCATGGGCTACGTCCAATGAGGCGATCGAAGGCGGTGACTCATGCCGACTGGCGCCGGCAGCGGGCGATCGCCGGCGCCAGGGCCGCCAACACCGAATCGCGATCGCTGAGCTCGACGCCGATGCCGGCCAGCAGATTGCGCGTGCCGTCGGCGTTCTTGGATTCGCTCTTGTGCACCACCTTGGCCTCGAAGCGGATCGCGTCGCCGCCGGGGGGCAGGAGCTCGACCGCCACCCGCTCGCCGAGCTCCGCTGCCCGCTCGGTGAGCACGTAGAGGCCGCCGGTCGTCAGGTCGCGGTCGTAGACCCGCAGAAACGTCGCCGGGTCGTCGAAGGACACGCGGTAGACCTCCGTCTGCGGCGCCGGCTCGCCGGGGACGGCGCGCTGCCGCTGCTCGACGCCGCCGATCAGCTCCCGCACCAGATCCGCCACCGGCAGGAAGCGCAGGCCGATGCCCTGGAAGCGGATGCCGCGCAGCTCGTGGGGCTGCTGCAGGACGCGGATCACCTCCGCCTCGACGACGAACCCTTGGTCCTGGTAGCGCACCTCCGCCTCCACCCGGGTGCCCACCGGCAGCAGCCTGCCGGTGGCGACGAACATGCCGCTGGTCGAGACGTTGGTGGTGAACCCGTTGAGCGTCTTGGTCGAGCCCTTGCGGCGAAACGCCACCATCAGCCGCCGCTGATGGCGCCGGGCCCGCGGAATCCTCTCGCTCACCATACACCTCCAAACGCCCGGCCATCCTACCACCGGCGACGGGGGCGGCCGGCAGGCTGGAGCCGCCGTGGGAGGGTACGGAGTGGCGCTCCACGACGGCCGTAAAGGCCCGTCGTCCGAAAAGGTCGAGAGGATCCGCCGGCCGAGGCCGGTCGTGACGGCGCCTTTCTGCAACCCTCCGGCCGTTCGTGCGTAACTAAGGCGTGAATTGAGCGGTATCAGGGCCATGCATCGCCCCGATGCGAGCCGGCATCCGGCCGGAGGTGCGGACACCATCCGTCTCGACGATGCCATACTCAGTGGATAGACGAGCTCCTTTCATTCACCTTCTGAGGAGAAACCCCCATGGCAGAAGACGTTCCCCGCGGCCGCTTCGTCTGGTACGAGTTGATGACCACCGATCCCCAGGGCGCCCAGGCTTTCTACACCCAGCTGATCGGCTGGGGTACGGAGGACTTTCCGGGCGAGCAGCCCTACACCATGTGGACCAACGACGGCACCCCGCTGGGAGGCGTCATGGAGC
Organism: Acidobacteriota bacterium; assembly: GCA_003697015.1. Lineage (GTDB taxonomy): Bacteria > Acidobacteriota > Thermoanaerobaculia > Multivoradales > J023 > J023. The sequence continues at coordinate 2,989 of RFGL01000224.1, forward strand.
TGCCGGAGGAGGCCCGGCAGCAGGGCGCGCCGTCGCACTGGATTCCCTACGTCGCCGTGCCCGACGTCGACGCCGCCGTCGCTCAAGCCGGCGGCCTGGGGGCCAAGACCTACGTGCCGCCGACCGACATTCCGGGAGCCGGCCGTTTCGCCGTCCTCGGCGACCCCCAGGGCGCCATTTTCGCCGTCTACCGCTCCGCCAACGAGCATGGCGGTCATGACGACATGGCCGAGATCGGCGAATTCTCCTGGCATGAGCTGGCCACCACCGACCACGCTGCAGCCTTCGACTTCTACCGCCAGCTCTTCGGCTGGCACGAGACCGACACCATGGACATGGGGGAGATGGGCCCGTACCTCATGTACGGCCGGGTGCCGGGGAAACCGCCCCTCGGCGGCATCTTCAACAAGCCGCCGCAGATGCCCGGGCCGGCGGCCTGGCTGCTCTACGTGCGCGTGGCGGACGTCGACCAGGCGGTGGACGCGGTCAAGAAGCTCGGCGGCCAGATCCTGAACGGCCCGATGGAGGTACCCGGCGGGGACCGCATCGTCCAGTGCATGGACCCGCAAGGCGCCGCCTTCGCCCTGCACTCCACCGCCGCAGCCTGAGCCTAGCGCTGCACGATCGTCGCCCGCGCCTCGGCGTCGAAGTAGCGTTTGAGGCCGGCGACGAGGGCGTCGCGGACCTCCTCCGCGGCGCCCTCCCCGAGCTCGGGGAGAATCTCCGACACCAGGACCACGCGCGCGGTCTCCGGGGTGATCTTCGCCCACTCCGACTGCCGCCAGACGAAGTGGCGGGTCAAGACCTCGTCGCCGGCGACGTAGGCCAGCTCCCCGGCCGGGACCGGCACCTCCTCGTCCTCCGCCGCGCCGAGGGGGCGGAAACGGTCGCCGTCGCGGGTGAAGCGCAGCTCGAGCTCGGCGTCGAGCATGTAGTCGATCTCGTCGGCGTCCCAGCCGCCGGCGGGGACCAGATGGCGCAGGGAGACCAGGTTGTAGAAGTCGACCAGCGGGCTCACCTCCGGCGCCGGCTTCTCCTGCAACGCCCGGCGCACCAGGGCCTCCACCGAGCAGGCCTGCTTCTTCCCCGCCCCGATCGCCTTCATCGCCGCCCGCCAGGGCGCCAGCCGCGGATGCGACTGAGGATTGTCATGCCGCCAGCCCCGGCGCAGCTCCGCCGCGCAGCTCGCCAGTTCCGCCTCCAGCTCCGGCAGGGGGACGAAATTCGTCAGCGCCCCGGCCTCCACCACCACGATGCGCATGCCGGGCAAGCGATCCCAAACCTCCGGTTCAACCGTCAACATCGCCACCTCCTCGCTGCAGTCTACCGCGTCCTGCTTCGTCGGGTGCCACCGTATTCGCAACGCGTTTCGTCCGCGTTCGTCAGGTGCCACCGTATTCGCAACGCGTTTGACGTCAATCACTTACGCCACGCTCGGCGCTCCGTCGGCGAGCGGGGTGGCGAGGCGGGCGAGGAAGAGGCGGTGGACGGAATCGTCAGCTCCCCCGTCAGGTGCCACTGTATTCGCAACGCGTTTGACGTCAATCACTTACGCCACCCTCGGCGCTCCGTCGGCGAGCGGGGCAGCTCCCCCGTCAGGTGCCACGGTATTCGCAACGCGTTTGACGTCAATCACTTACGCCACCCTCGACGCTCCGTCGGCGAGCGGGGTGGCGAGGCGGGCGAGGACGACCCGGGGGGCCGTCGTTGAAACCTGTAACATGCCATGTTACACTCGATGCGAAGAATCGACGGTGATCGTGATGGCTGTCCAACGGATTCGCGACCGGCGATCGCCGGCAACCCCGCAGCATCCCGGGGCGGTGTTCAAGAACGGCGTGCTCAGAGCCCTCGACCTGTCGGTCAGCGAAGCGGCGCGCCGACTGCGCGTCAGCCGTCAGACATTGCATCGGATTCTTGCAGGCAAGAACGCCGTCACCCCCGAAATGGCCCTGAGGCTAGGCAGATTCTGCGGCAGCGGTCCCTATTTCTGGCTGCGCTTGCAGCACAACTACGACCTCTGGTCGACCGAGCGCTCCCTCGGCGACGAGCTGGACAAGATCGAGGCTGGTGCCGAAGCCGAACGTTCGACGGACGTCGACGCGGGCGAGCTGCGACCGGCAGGCCCATCGATCGACAGCGAGGCGGCTGGAGATGAGATCGGCAGGCTCTACGACGAGATCGCTGACCTCACCGCGAAGCTCGACGAGCTCCCAGACGAAGGCGGCGAGCCGATTGCACGAGCTCTGCTCGAGGCCCGGATCGACGCCGCCTACGTCGAGCTGCGCCGGCTCCAGCACGAGGAAGCTGAACGCTACCGCCGGAGCTTCGCTAGCAGCCTCGAGCTGCCGATCGACGCGGGGTCTCGCGTCCTCGACGAGGCGCGCGCTCTACGCCGTGCCCTGGAAGCGGTCGCGAGCCCTCCGGCCGTCGCGGCGGAAGCGGTGGCCGCCGCCACGCCACCGGAGCCGCCAGCCGCCGAGAGCGAGGCGGAATCCGCGGCAGAGAAAGCACCCGCCGCAGTGCAGCCGTCGACCGAGCCTGGAGCTTGAGAATCCTGCCGCCTCAAACCGCTCCTCCGGCCCTCGCCCTCAGGCGCCGGCACAGGCCCCGCCCCAGCCGGCGCTGGGCGGACTATCGACCATGTCTGCGCTGGGATTTCGGCTTTACCTGCGCCTTCTGCCTGCTCCACGAAGCGGACGTGGCCGGTGGTCGCCCGAGTGAGGGCTGGGGCGTAACTTCGATCGAACATCGCCAGCCGCGGAGCACCGATCCGGCAGGTGCCGGCCGGTATGACAATTGTGTCTATGCCTGCATCCGCTGCAACCGAGCGCGCTCCAACCGGCCGGTGGAGCATCGGGGCCGGCAGCTTCTCGATCCCACCACCGAGCCGTGGGCCGACCACTTCATCGCCGTCGAGGATCGGCTTCTTCCCGCTGCGGGAGATCGTGACGCCGGCTACACGGAGGAAGCCTACGACCTGAACGATCCGCGGAAGATCCTTTGCCGGCGCTTGCGGCGGGAATTGATCACCGACCGCCGCCGCTTGCTTGTCGAGCTTCCCACAGAGCTGAGCGAGGTGCTTCACCTCGCCGATCGTTTGCGCCGGGAGCATGGCGACCTGGACGGATTCAGGCAGATCCTCGTCACGCTGCGCCGCTATCGAGAAATGATGAAGCGAGCACAGCGGGATCTCCAACGCTTCGCCGCCGAGCCAGCCGACGCGCCGCACTCTTGCCGCTGCAACTCGCGAGAGAACCACACCCTCCCCGAAGGGCTCGCCAGCCAGACCTTCGACCTGCCCGATCTCCGGGTCGATGGGTGATCGGGCCAGCCAGCTCCCCCGTCAGGTGCCACTGTATTCACAACGCGTTTGACGTCAATCACTTACGCCACGCTCGACGCTCCGTCGGCGAGCGGGGTGGCGAGGCGGGCGAGGAAGAGGCGGTGGACGGAATCGTCGGTGGTGAGCTCGGGGTGGAAGCTGGCGGCGAGGAGGTTGCCCTGGGCGACGAGCACCGGGTCGTCGCCGTGCCAGGCGAGGACGTCGACCCCGTCGCCGACGCGGGTGATGCGCGGCGCGCGGATGAAGACCATCTCCAGGGGGCGGCCGTCGGCCCAGCGACCGAAGCCTTCGCTCGAGTCGACTTGGCGGCCGTAGGCATTGCGGTCGACGTCGACGTCGAGCAGGCCCAAGGAGCGCTGCTCCGGGTGGCGGACGCGGCGGGCGAGGAGGATCAAGCCGGCACAGGTGCCGAAGATGCCGCCACCGCGGCGGTGGAAGGCCTCGACCGCCGGCCACCAGCCGGGCTCGCGGTCCATCAGGTGCAGGAGGGTGGTGCTCTCGCCGCCGGGAATGACCAGGCCGTCGAGCTCCTCCAGCTGCTGCGGCCAGCGCACCTCCGGGGCGCTGGCGCCGAGCGCCGCCAACCGCTTGCGGTGGGCGGCGAAATCGCCTTGCAAGGCGAGCGTACCTACCGCCGTCATCGTCGCCTCCGATCTCCGACTCCGCGTCGCTCTCCAGCCCTCGATCGGCCTGCCGGCACCCGCCATCGGGGCGGCCGGTGCCACCGACCCCCACCGGCCGCGGACGCCGCTCACCAGCCGCGGGCGGCGAGCAGCTCCTCGGGTTCGAGCTTGTCGATTTCCAGGCCGGGCATCGGCTTGCCGATCTCGGCCGACGCCGCGGCCAGCACCTCGGGCTCGCGGTAGTGGGTCACCGCCTTGACGATCGCCCGCCCGTGACGCACCGGATCCTCGCTCTTGAAGATGCCGCTGCCGACGAAGACCGCCTCCGCCCCCAGCTGCATCACCAGCGCCGCGTCCGCCGGCGTGGCGATGCCGCCGGCGGAGAAGTTGGGCACCGGCAGCTTGCCGTGCTCCGCCACCCAGCGCACCAGCTCGAAGGGTGCGCCGAGGCTCTTCGCTTCGGCCATCAGCTCCTCCGGGCGCAGGGTGGTGAGGCGGCGGATGCCGCCGGTGATGGCGCGCATGTGACGCACCGCCTCGACGACGTTGCCGGTGCCCGCCTCCCCCTTGGTGCGGATCAGCGCGGCACCCTCGGCGATCCGCCGCAGCGCCTCGCCGAGGTCGCGGGCGCCGCACACCACCGGCACCTTGAAGGCGAACTTGTCGACGTGGTGGGCCTCGTCGGCGGGGGTCAAGACCTCGCTCTCGTCGATGTAGTCGACCCCCAGGGCTTCGAGGATCTGCGCCTCGACGAAGTGACCGATGCGGCACTTGGCCATCACCGGGATCGACACCGTGTCCATGATCTCGCGGATGACGTGCGGGTGGGACATGCGCGCCACCCCGCCGTCGCGGCGGATGTCCGCCGGCACCCGTTCCAGGGCCATCACCGCCACCGCCCCGGCCTCCTCGGCGATCTTCGCCTGCTCGGCGTTGGTGACGTCCATGATGACGCCGCCTTTGAGCATCTCCGCCAGGCCGGTCTTGAGCCGCAGGGTGCCGGTCTTCATGTCGTGGGTTTCGCTCATGGTCTCAGTCTCCTCAGAATCGCCGCCGGCGTGCCGGCGCCTAGACGAAGGGCACGGCCTCCTCCAGGCGCGGTCTCCTCGGCGGCCGCTGGTGATACCTCCTCAGCTCTTCGCCGAGAACGGCGATGCCGCGCCGGATGCGCTCGACCGACTCGCCGACGAACGACAGGCGCAGGTGCTCGCCGTGCACCTCGCCGTCGGGGAAGAACCAATCTCCCGGCGCCACCGCCACGCCGCGGAGACGCAGGAGCTCCATCAGCTCGACGGCGCGCACGCCGGCGGGCAGGGTGAGCCACAGGGTCATGCCGCCCCGCGGCCGGGTGACCTCCACCGTACCCGGCAACTCGGCGTCGATCGCCTCCAGCATGGCGCGCAGCCGCGCCGCATGCTGCCGCCGCACCCGCTCGAGGTGGCGGTCGAGCTCGCCGCTGATGCACAGCTCGGCGATCGCCATCTGGGCCGGCAGGCTGGTCGACAGGTCGGCGATGCGTTTGACGTCGAGCAGCCGCTGGCGCAGGGCCGGCGGCGCGATGATCCACCCCAGGCGAAAGCCGGGGCAGAGGATCTTCGAGAAGGTGCCGAGCTGCACCACCTGACCGGCGTCGTCAAAGGCGGCGAGGGAGGGCTCGCCGTCGCCGTCGAAACGCAGCTCGGCGTCGAAGTCGTCCTCGATCACCGGCACCGGGTGGCGGCGCAGCACCTCCATCACCGCCCGCCGGCGTGCGCCGTCCATCGATGCTCCGGTGGGATTCTGGAAGGTCGGCATCACGTAGACCAGCTTGGGGCGCTCGCGCTCCAGCGCCGCCGCCAGCAGATCGGGCCGCACGCCGCCGTCGTCGAGGGGCACGCCGCGCACCCGCGCGCCGTGCAGACGCCACAGTTGCAGGGCATTGGAGTAGGTCGGCGACTCCACCACCACCGCGTCGCCCGGCGCCAGCAGCAGCCGTCCGAGCAGATCGATCCCCTGCTGCGAGCCGCCGACGATCAGCACGTCCTCGGGCCGCGCCGGCCGGCCGCGGCGCCCGGCGCGCTCCGCGATCCAGGCGCGCAGCGGCCGGTAGCCCGCCGGGGGGCCGTAGCCCAAGGCCGGCGCGCCGACCCGCCGCAGCACCCGGTCGAGGATCAGGCGCAGGGCCGATGCCGGGTAGCTGTCGGCGCTCGGTACCGCCCCGGCGAAGTCGATCATCCCGGGCTCCGGCGGGCCGTCGCCGGCCACGATGCCGTCCCGCCGGGTGACCGGCGGCGGGCAGTCCTGGACGATGGCGTCGTGCCAGGGGAACGCGCCGCCCGGCGGCGGCGAAGCGAGGCCGGCGGACGGCAGCCGTCGGGCGACGAAGGTGCCGCGCCCCACGCCCGCCTCCAGCCAGCCGCCGTCGAGCAGGCGCTCGAACGCCTGCACCACGGTGTTGCGGCTCACCCCGAGCGCCGCCGCCAGCCGGCGGCTGGACGGCAGGCGGGCGCCGGGCGGCAGGTGCCCGGCAGCGATCAGCCGCCGCAACTGTGCGCTCACCTGCTCGGAGAGTGGCGTCGTCCGCTGGCGGTCGATGGTCAGGGGCAGCATGGGTCGAATCGCTCGGATTGGTCGGTCCTGAGGCCATTATAGGGGCCAATTTCGGCGAGCAAAAGGTCCAATCGAGTGCGATTTCTGTCCGAATTGGTACTTTCCCCATCCAAGCTCGTCCTGGATCATCCAGATCCCACGAAATTGGCCCCTCGTGAGGCCACTGCCCCTCGTCAGGTGCCAGGGGCTTCGCAAGTCGTGATTCGTCAGCTGCTTACGCCAACTCCCGGCTGCCCGCGTCGGGTGACCCCGTCAGGTGCCAGGGGCTTCGCAACTCGTCGACCTCGTCAGGTGACCCCGTCAGGTGCCAGGGGCTTCGTCACGTGCGACCCCGTCAGCTGACCCCGTCAGGTGCCAGGGGCTTCGCAACTCGTGATTCGTCAGCTGCTTACGTCAACTCCCGGCTGCCCGCGTCAGGTGACCCCGTCAGGTGCCAGGGGCTTCGCAACTCGTGATTCGTCAGCTGCTTACGCCA